>CP073344.1:2018347-2337016 GCA_024397875.1 Amphritea atlantica | reverse complement strand
GGTTTAAGGGGGTCGTCATTCAATGACGCAGCAAAAGGTTTATTGTCCGTTGGGCTGGCATAAGGTGCTCCAAGATCTGCCCCTGAGACAATATCAAGCAGGGCTGCGCTATCGCGTACCGATAGGGTGATTGCATGAGCCGTTCCCATGCCGCCCCAGCCTTCTCCCACCAGGGGGCCGCTGGGCACTCTGCCGCGGGATGGTTTGAGGCCAAAAACACCACAACAGGATGCCGGTACCCGCAACGAACCGCCACCATCGTTGCCATGCGCAAAAGGAACCACGCGCGAGGCTACAATCGCTGCTGCACCACCGCTGGAACCTCCGGCACTGTGCTGAAGATGCCAGGGGTTATGGGTTGCACCAAAACGCGTTGACTCTGTTGTGTAAGAGGTGCCGAATTCCGGCGCAGTGCTGGTGCCGATAAAACGAATACCGGACTCCCTTAAACGGCTGACAACGGAGTCATCCAGCTGCGGACGGGCTTCCCCCAGCGCGATAGATCCATTCGTCATTCGTGCTTCTTTTACGGGCGCAAACAGATCTTTTACCAGTGTTGGGATACCTTCAAATACGCCGGATGTTGGTTCCGCATCTCTGGCGCTCTGATATAATTCTTCAGCGACGGCATTGAGAGCAGGGTTTACCTTTTCCAGGCGTTCTATGCTGGCTTCTAATAACTCTGTTTTTTTTACCTCACCCTGCTTAATCAAGCCGGCTAATGCCGTCGCATCACATTCGTCCATGAGTTTATGGATATCTTTCATACCGCTCACCTTTAAACTGGTTATTTAAGTGTTTATTGAGTTAGTTCAGTTGCCTGAGACGTCAGTAGGGAGAACCGACACACTGTCTTCAGTCCGACTAAGCTGGCTAGCGGAAACAATATGCCGTATTCATTTTTTAAGCGGTTAAGCGTTATCAGTCGATGTGACTGATGTGCTAAGCCGCAGGCTTATCTGCCATCTCTGTCCTTTTGTTTCCCTTGAAAAAACTCACAATGAGCCAGATAGTTGCGATTGCTGCGCTGGCTATGGACAGGCGTATAATAGCGCCTGGCAGATCTGTACCGGAGGCGATCAGAATCCCAACAATTATCGGGCTGATGAACTGCCCCAGATACAGGCATGAAGTAAAACCACCGATACCGCGTCCACGCACAGGTGCGGGTAGCGCATTCATTATGGCGGCCATGATATTTGGCACCATCAGTCCGGCACCCACACCGTGAATGGCGACCGCGATGATCACTTTGTTATAGGAGTTAGCATTGGCAAGGAGCCATAGCGCCACACCAATCAGTGCCATTAGCAGAGCATTACAGCCGGCAATACCAAATGAACGCCGGAAAACAGGCCAGAGCAGCGAGCCTGCCAGGGTGGCCAGCAGGCTCAGCCCTGCCGACAGTCCAATTTTGGTGGTTGAAACTACCCCGATGGAAACCAGTAAGGCGGGTGCCTGGATCGGTACAATAAAGTTGAGCACCATACCAAACATGATCATCCCATACCCTACGATCAGAGGCACAGTGGCCACCCGTGAGGTCGTATCATTGACCTGTTGAGCCGCGTGATGCTTGGGCTCCCAGAGTACCCGCATAAAAAATGGGATCAGCAACAGTGGTAGCAGGTAGAGATAGAAGGGTAGCCGCCAGGATTGTTCGCCTAACACCCCGCCAATCACAAAGAAAGCGGATCCGACTAAGCCAATGGAGACTACCTGTAGATTAACGAATTTAAGTCGTTCCTCTGCATGCCAGTAATCGGCAATCAGAGCAGTACAACAGGTCATGATGGCCGCCTCAGCACAGCCAAACAGCAAACGGGAGATTACAATTCCGTCCAGACCATTCAGGAACGCCGGCAGTACACCCAGTAAGGCATACAACAGAGTGGCAATAATAAGCAGGTTTTTTCGTCCGGTACGGTCTGAAAGCCAACCCGCTAAGGGGGCGCACACCGCGATCGCCAGTGCAGGACCGGTAATTGCCAGTGGTAATAACATCTCCGCCTGAGGGTGGGTGGGGCCGAATTCCATGCCCATTTTCGGCAGCATAGGTGCTACCATCACCGATCCCATAATGGTCAGGCTACTGCCCAGGGCGATCAGAACACCCTCGCGTCTTCCTGTGGCTGTCCGGACAGAACTACTATTTTGATTATCCATTTTTTTCACCCTCAGAAGCTCATCGCTATACGTATCGCTATGTTGTAGCCCTCAGCGCGATTTTCAGCATCGAACTCTTTGTAGGCATGCAGCCAGACGGCAGGCTTTCCGGGTGAAAAATAGCTCAGTGCAGGACCCAGTGCGGTAACGGTTCCCTTGTTACCATCGATCACACCCGGCCCTTCATCATCGGTTAACTGACGGTAGTAATATCCCCCCAGCCCAACTGTCCATGGGCCTGTATGTTTGCCGATACCAAACTCATGTCGATACTCAACGCCATTGGTATAATGCGTATCTGGGTTCTCAGAGCTGATATCCAGCTGGAAACTTGAGGATACCTCATAGCCAGCATCGGAAATGTATGACACACCATAGTTAGGCGAAATAACCCAGTGATTCAGGCCAGGCGATACCAGTCTGTTCTTATCGTAGTCTCCGGTTGGCAGCTGAATCTGCAACTGGGTATTCATGGCCAGATTCGGCGCTAAATTCCATTGCAGGATCAGTGGAATAATCTGCATGTCTCCCTGCTTGAATAGATCTGCGTGATCTTCAAAGACAACACCGACATTGGGAACCGAAACCGATAAATCAGCGTTCATATAAAGGAAGGGGAGGATAGCGGAGTAACCATACTTGGCACCGAGTATCTCTTCATCGGTCATTTTCAAATAGACCGCAGAAATCGAAAACACATCCAGTGACAGATCCTGGCCCGCTATTTTTTTGCCGTGGCTATCAACTACTTTATCTGTACTGTAATAGGCTGCCCGGCTAGCGAAAGTTCCTGTGGGAGTTGCGGGAGGCATAAAGCCAGTGCCAAACTCGAAAACACCCATCGGTGTGGTTGGAGCACCATTTTCACTGGCGTGACCAGGCAGTGATGCAATGGCTAAGGCAACACAGGTGCTATAGCATAACCCTGATAGAACTGAATTTTTCATAAGTTGCTCTCGTTATAATATGTGATTGTTATCTTTGTTCACATATTTACAGTACAGCGACTTAATATTATGGGTTATCCAGAATTGGCAAAGTTTATTGTTTGTTTCTCAATGTTTCAGAAGGTAGCTCTTTAAATAGTGTTTTGTACTCCGAAGAAAAACGACTCAGATGTAAAAATCCCCATTTGGCCGCAATATCCTGAACCGAAGTTTCGTTATTTTGATTTAATAAGTCTCTATGAGCTGCATTCAGACGAATAAGCCGTAAAAATGTTACCGGATTAATGCCCAGTGTATCTTGAAAACAGTATTGTAATTTACGTCTGCTGGTACCAATTATATTACATAACTCAATAATTGAAGGAGGCGCTTCAAGGTTTGAAAGTACGTATTCACGCGCTTTGTCGACCACTTTCTTACGTGCTACCGGGCCTAAATACTGCGCCTGTTTACGGTCGACGATGTCAATCAGGTGTTGGGATAGGGTCTCTTTTACGTTTTTCTGGAGGCTCTCATATTTTATAAGGGTATTTATATTGTCTTCAGATAGTACCTCTCTTAAATAACGAAGAAGGTCAAAGTTGGGTTTGAATTTAGTAATATAGTGCCCGTCTGAATTGCTATCTAAGTAGAATTCTATGTTTTGCTGCCTTGCAGTATTTATCAGTGTTTCTGTATTTACGGTTATGCAGATAATATCTAAATTCTCGGGTGTTAATAATTCCGGTAAACAGTCGCCTTTAGCGATTAGTATGCTATCGGGGGACGATAGATTGCCATCACAATAGAAGTGCTCAGGCAATGGCCTATAGGGTACGCTGAAACTTAATGAGCCTTCCCAGGCTCTGCCTGTCTTGACGATAGCCCTGTTTGAGCGGTCACGTACCAGTTGTAAGTCTTTTAAATTAAGCTCTGTAATATGACCGCTGAACTGTCCAGCCGACACTTGATCGTAACTGACCTGCCAGCCGCTCATACCATTGGCGTGCTGTTCAATATCGAATGTTTCAAAGCTACGATACAGCGTTTTATCAGCATGCGCTGGCGAACTATCTATTTGCATACAGCCTCCTACATCTACTGCCAATTGATTAACAATCCACCAATTTCATCATTCTGTAAAGGTCTGGGCCTGAATGTTGCCAAAATAGGATAGTCATAAATCTTCTAAAGAGAGCGTTTTACTGCATATCCACCGTACAAAGCCCGAACTTACGGGCATAGCCCGGGATGGGGAATTTTCTCGCTGATAGCTGGATGGCCTTCGGGCTGATCTCTTTTTTCAGTTGTGTCAGCAGACTATGCTGAAGTACAGAGAGCATCTTATCTCAGTGCTCTCTGTGCCCTAAGGGTAAATACTTTTTAACAACGTTTACAGATTTCATCGGAGTCACAGACAATCGTTTTCTTTATAAAAGAAGCGGTTATTGATCTACTTTCCTCTATCTGATTTTTGCTACCGAAGTAGAAGTAATAGTTGTCCTGAAACTGAAGCAGCAGAGTAATTCAACAGTGATCATAGCGTTTGGTGGGATAGTGCTGCTGTCTGTCAGAGGATCTGTACTATTGAGGAGGCGCCTGAATAACCATCATTTTGCTGAATAGAGGCAAATGCAGGGAAAGATACGAGCAATAAAAAAGCAGCCGTTTCCGGCTGCTGTTTGACGAGTCTGCTTTAACGGTAGTTCAATCACCGTTATTCAATCAGATCTGCGGATGCCGTTTCAGGGTTTCAATGAGGGTATTCATCTCATCGGAAGTGCCAATGGTGATACGCAGGAAGTTCTCGATACCCGGTTTGCTGAAGTGTCTGACCAGTAGATTATTACTGCGCAGATATTGCATCAGCTCGGTGCCACTGATCGATTTATGACTGGTGAAGACAAAGTTGGTTTTAGAGGGGATTACCCTGAAACCCAGTTGCTCCAGTTGGGTCGTGGTCCACTCGCGGCAATCGATTATTTTCTGGTTGGTTGTATTGAAGTAATCAGTATCCTCAAGTGCTGCAACCGCGCCGGCAATTGCCAGACTATCCAGTGGGTAAGAGTTGAATGAGTTTTTAACCCGTTCCAGTCCGGCAATCAGGTCTGGGTGTCCCAGGGCAAAGCCAATCCTAAGGCCTGCCAGGCTGCGGGATTTAGAGAAGGTCTGAATCACCAGTACATTGTCATATTTGCGGGTCAGCTCAACCGCGGAGCTGCCGCCAAAATCGATATAGGCTTCATCAACGATGACCAGAGAACCGCTGTTTTTTTGCAGTAGCGTTTCTATCTGATCCAGTGGTGTTTCCTGACCAGTAGGGGCATTGGGGTTGGCGAAGATAATACCGCCGTTGGGCTGATCATAATCACTAAAATTGATTTCAAAATCGTTTGTCAGCGGGATTTGACGATACTCAATGTCATACAGGTGACAGTAGACATCGTAGAAACTATAGGTAGTTTCCGGCAACAGCAGCGGCTTCTCCTGACGGAAAAAAGCCATAAATGCCAGTGCCAGTACTTCATCGGAACCGTTACCCACAAAAATGTTGTTGTATTGCAGCTGAAAATGATTCGCCAGTGCATTTTTAAGCGCTGTGGCATCGGGATCGCAATAGAGGCGCAGACGCTCTTTCGGATAGTTATTTATCGCTTCAGCAACCCTGGGGGAGGGCGGGTAAGGGTTTTCATTGGTATTCAGTTTAATCAGGTTATCAACCTTTGGCTGTTCACCCGGAACATAGGGGGTCAGCTGGCTGATGGCCGGGCTCCAGTATCTACTCATGATGGATGGCGTATCGCTATATAAGGAGTTTTCAGAAAGTGTGCCGCAGGGAGGGGACCGCTTTTCCCGGGCAGCAACTGTTGCGCTTAGCATACCAAATAGCAGCTCGTTCTTGCTATACCGTTTCAGTGCGCTATAAAAAAATGACATAAAAAACTGCCCGGAGGGAAGGGGGCCTCCGGGCAGTTAGGGTTTTACATATTACGTTGATGTAAATATATAGAGAGCGAAGCTGTGAAAAAGTTCAGCAAAAAATAATGTTTTGATATGAGTGTAATGATCTGGATGGGTGAGATAGGGGTGTTATAAAAACTGTGACCTATAAAAAAACTGCCCGGAGGGAAGGGGTTCCCCCGGGCAGTTCCGGTCTTGCATAGTACGTTGATGTATAAAGTTAGAGACACCAGTTCAGGTAAAGTTCATCAAAAATGTATTTTTTTTTAATTTTTTTCAAAAATGTCTTTAACATTATGTTTTTAAAGAGGTGATTTTCGTTTTTTGAGGCCCGAAAGGATTCCTGAGTAGCATCTTCCGGGGGGTATTCCTGGCTTTAGTTCAATAATACCGGATCAGGCGACAGCGTGATCGTATCGGCCGACAAACATGGCGGTAACGCTGTCCATGGTTGAGATATGGTTTATCAGCCAGTGACACAGCGTTGTGTTGAGGAAGTCATCAAGCTGCTCAATATCCTGGTTGTTCTGCCACTGTAACAGTACCTGATTGAGCTCTTCCAGCACCCGTTCATGCTCACCTTTATGACATTCATAAGCCGGAAAATTCACCCGCACCATCTCCGCTTCCTCATGAGCAAAATGGTGCTCACTGTGCGCGTAGATCTCTTTCAGGAGCGGCTCGATCTGTTGCTGTGATTCTTTATCTCCTTGACGAGTCTGCCGGATTAACTGATCCAGCTGGTTTATCTGTTCGGCCGCTGCTTGGTGGTCGTGGTTCATGAAGTCGAGCCCTACCGTTGGAATCTGTTCACGTTTTAACAGTGTCATCTGGCTATCCCTCAATTAATGGCTGGTCTCGATAATACGCTAACCGGATTATTGCTCCTTGTCCGATATCAAGAATCTCATTACCGGGAACGGGTGCTTCAACAGGTTGTGGTGTAGTGTCTGCCGCTCATATACCGCTGTTGTATCGGGTGGAGATAGCAGGGAGTGCAGAAGCAGAAGCAGAAGCTCAGACGCTGACACCGGGGGAGTAAGACTACTTTGATAGGGTAAAAAAAAAGCCCTGCATCAGCAGGGCTTTAAAGGGAACTAAGTGATATTTACTTAGTTAATTTAGTGACTTCAGCCATTGCTTCTTCACTTGCTGATTTAGCCAGCTCAGTGAATGCTTCGCCCTGTGCTTTCAGCAGTTCGAACAGGCAAGTGTTAGCTTCAACGTTGAATTTAACAACGTCTTCAGGGGTTTTCAGTTCTTTCGCTTTTTCAGCTTCAGTCTTGAAGAAAGCCGCCAGGTCTTCACCCGCTTTTTTCTGCAGCTCAACAGACTTAGTGATAGTCGCAGCCTGCATCTCCATCAGAGATTTTACTGATTCGAAAGACTTGCTGAAATCGATTGTGTTGGTCATGGTAGTTCTCCAGTAATTTATGTTGCAGTGCAACAATGAAGTCTATTGTAGGGATCTGGGTGGGGAAGTCAAATCTTTTTTTGTGCAGTGCACAAGAGATCTGTTGGGCTGTGGTTGTGTGACCTGATTTGCCTGGCTATAAAAAAACCCGGTCGTTTTCACAACCGGGTTTTTCATAATCAGATCAGCTATTTAGCTAGCCAGTTTCTTGATTTCAGCCATCGTCTCTTCGCCTGACTCTTTAGCCAGAGAGGTGAAGGCTTCGCCCTGTGCTTTCAGTAGTTCGTACAGCGCTTTATTAGACTCAACGTTGAACTTTACAAACTCTTCAGGAGTCTTCAGATCTTTCGCTTTCTCGGCTTCGGTTTTGAAGAAAGCAGCCAGTTCTTCAGCAGACTTCTTCTGCAGTTCAACGGTTTTAGTGATTGTAGATGTTTGCAGGCCCATCAGAGCCTGAGCAGATTCGAAAGGCTTTTTGAAATCAAAAGTAGAGTTGATCATAGTAGTCTCCGTTAGGTTATGATGCAGTGCACAATAAAAACTATTCTAGTTAAAAAAATAACATGGTCAAGCGTTTTGTGCGATGCACAAAGCTATTTATTGATTGCAGATTAGCAGCATAAGATGACTGTTCTGTGACGAATGGAAAACAGCAGAGTGAAAGTTTTTCGCCCTGCTGTTTCTGTTGCTGACAGAGGTGACGGCAGGGCATGCTTTATGCAAAAGAATGCATTGCTGGAAGATTAGTCGCTCAGGTCGAGTGCCTGTTTAAGCTGCTCTATGACCTTGGTTGAAAGTCGGTTTATGCGTATAGAGTTCGTTTGCGGATCAAACTCAATCTCACTGTTACTGTTCGGATGGCCAAGAGAGCGGCGGGAAAAATCCAGCTGCCAGTTGTCCATTTTTGCTTTCACCTGAGTGTAAGCATTTATGGTGCTGGTATGGGGCTGAAATTCCTGACTCACCTGATAATTTTCGGAGTTGGCAAATTTACTGAAGCTGCCGGTCGCCTGTTCTGCCTGTTCGGGTGGTATATGGCTGTCAAAGATCTTTTCAACATCGGGTAGATAGGCGGACTGCTTATCATCTCTCTGACGGGAAAGGTAGCTGACCACGTCTTCAACAATCTCTTCCTGTTTCTCCTGCAGCTGATAGTGACGGCAGAAATCTTCGCTTGCCTTGATCAGGTCAGACGTTGATTTTTTGGCAGGGACGACATCGGTGCAGCCCAGGGCGTTGGAAAAGTAGTGGGTAATATCCCCTTTACGCCGGGTGCCGATAAAGCTCAGATAGCTGTCGCTACCCTCTTTATAGGTGGTGATATTGATTTTGGCTGCCTGATGCAGTTTTTCCAGGTCCACTTCGATCACTTTTGTGGGGGTGAGCTCCTGATCAAAAGCAACGCCGGTTTTATCGCCGACCAGGCCGACCAGCAGATAATCGAAGACATCAGATGAGTAGTAGATAAAGATTACATAGCCACCGGTGGCGGCCCGGGCAGAGGGTTGCTGAAGGGAGGCCGCCAGTTGGGCCAGAGCCTGGTCGCATAGGGTCAGAAAAGTTGTTTCGTCCGGGGTGTTATCGATAAACTTCTTGAATCCGGAGATAAACGGATAGCCCTCGCTGTTCTCATCATTAAAGGAACCGTGGGTCAGTGCAGCACGACGTCCATAAGCGGACACCAGGGCATTAAACAGTTGCTGTGCCATTGGATCTGTAATATCGATAGCGCCCCCCTTTTCACTGATGGTTGCAACGCTGTCGTCAGCTTCTTTTATCAGTTCACGGATAGCTAAAAATTTAAGATCCATTGAGGCAGTTTCCGATGTTTTTAATGTACTGGTAAACGTGAGAGTTTATTAGATGGTTACTTACAGAGGTTGGCTAGTGTAGCGTATTGACTGGCGTGGTCAAATGTCAGGCGCTGTTTCGCTTTCCATTCGGGTCAGAGTGATGAGTGCCTGATGTCTGTTTGCACCGCAATGCTCTTCATCCGCCTGAAATGCGCGACACAAGGATGGATAGTCAGCATGATTCCAGATCGTGCAGTTGAACGATTCATCCAGATTAACACAGGCAACACCCGCAGGCTTTCCGTTCGGCATATTGGGGATGGGGGTGCTTATCTGAGGAGCGATACAGCAGGCTCCACAGCCGTTACGACACTTCATATAGCGATATTATCCTGTGAGTAAACCGCTATAATAGCGCATCAGAGCAGATAATTGCCCCAATAAAAGGTTTAATCTTATGGCGCTTAAGCCAACCATCTATAAAGTTGAACTGCAGTTAAGCGATACTGATCGCCACTGCTATGAAACCTGTAACCTGACCCTGGCTCAGCACCCCTCCGAAACACTTCAGCGGATGATGGTGCGTCTGCTTGTATATGGCATAAATTACCACCAGGATCTGAGCTTTACCCGGGGGTTGTCCAGCACCGACGAGCCGGAGCTTTGGCAGGTTGGCCCTGATGGAATGGTGGAGCACTGGATTGAGCTGGGGCAGGTATCGCCTGAGCGGTTGCGTAAAGCGGTCAGTCGGGCGCCTAAGATTTCGCTGTATGCCTACGGCAGAGAGGTTGATATCTGGTGGGATAAACAGGGCAGGACAATTGCTGAGCTGCCCAAGGTGAAAGCCTGGCGCTTTCACGATAGTGATGTCACTCAGCTGGATGCGTTTGTCAGCCGTACCATGCAGCTTTCACTGACCATTAGCGATGGTGAGCTGTTTCTGAGTGATAACAGCAATCATCTGAGCTTAAGGGTCAATGCTTTAGACTAAGTCTGTGATTTTATAGTGTGCTGAAAAAGACAAGAAGGGGGGGATGAGGATCCGAGCCCGCCTTCTAAGGGTAAGGCTCTGCTGGAGAGAACCTGGTGTCGGTCAGAGAAGGGCCCGGATAAGACTCAGTTTATATTGCTTTCCCGGAGATTCAATTTTTTCAGATAAACTAAATTTGAGAAATTGCCCAAATTGGGTAGCGCAATTATCTATACATCCCCGCTTTAAACTGTGATCTTCAGACTATATTTCGATCAGGCACTGATTTTGACGAAGGTATCAGCACCTGCTTTCCATAGCCTCAATCATCTGCATTTCCTGTTGAGAAAACCCAGCTTTTAATCTTATTTCATGGTTAAAAGGGCCTTTAAGTGGGCCTTTCATATACTTCCAAAGCAGATCTATAAAGGTTTTATCCGGATCCAGTTGCCGTTGCTGGCACTGGTAGTGATACCAGCGGGTTCCTGAACTGACATGTCCGATCTCCTCATTGGCGATCATTGTGAGTATATCGACCATTTTCTTATCACCCAGCTGATCAAACCGCTGGATCGTTTTTGGCACTACATCCAGCGCCCTGGCTTCAAACACCCGGTGTACGATCCCCATTCTTTCCAGCATGTCATCTGCGGTGTCGACCGCCATACTCCAGAGCTCGCCATGGGCTTTAAAGCTGCCATAGTCATACCCCATCTCCCGCAGTCGTCCGCGCAGTGCAATAAAGTGGTTAGCCTCTTCGCCGGCGCACTGCATCCAGTCGGCATAAAACTCCTCAGGCATGCCCCGGTAACGGTAGACCGAATCCAACGCCAGATTAACGGCGGTGAGTTCGATATGGGCAAGCGCATGGATCAAGGCCGCACGACCTTCCTCTTTACCAAACTTGCGCTTATTTACTTCAGAAGGCGCGACGATTTCTGGCTTATCAGGCTGACCAGGCTGGTTCAGCAATTCCGGTTCGTCACCCTCCAGCCATTCCAGCTCACCCGCATTCCAGCGGCTCACGGTCTGTTGGGTCAGTTCGATCTTCAGATCAGGATCTGCTGTCAGGAACGCTTGTTTTGTGTGTGCGTATAGGTTTTGCACTTGGATTACCGCCCGGCTGATAAAAACGAGTGCAATTGTACCTTCTGTCGGCTTTGCAGTGGAGAGCAAACCGCTAATTCATGACCTGAGTCGTCACGCCTACCAGTTGCCATATGAACGCTGGTGGTGAAATCTTCGACCTTCATGTTGTCGATGATGGCGCTTGATGATTCTCCGTTGCGGTGCGCGACGCTCTGAGTGATACCTGTGACCCGGTTGAACATAGTGTCTGTGGTATCGGTCAGAGTAAATTCTGGTCGGATAGGATCTGAAATAAGCACCAGAATGGTATCCTTCAGAGCGGTGATGTTTTGACCTGTGATGTCTCGAGTGACCGTAATAATGATTAGTATAGATATAACCACTGAGATAACGGTCACTGATAGTGAGTCGTAGTCCCCCTGTCTCGATAGAGATTCCGCCATGGATGCGGATATTGCTATCGGCATGACTGCTGAGGGGCAGGGCAAGCAGAGACAAGGACAATATAAGAGCCGGTAATTTATTTAAGCTACACATAATTTAACCTCTTTCTATGGTTAAATTTTAGTGCATGAAAGCGGTACCTAAGCTGAATAGCCGGGCTGTTTTAGCGGATGATTTTTCAGCATAAATATCGGCTTGATTAAGCTTTTATTCATCTGTAAGGCTTCCCAGATACCCGGGCAGGTATCTGAAAGAGTCATCTAC
Source organism: Amphritea atlantica (assembly GCA_024397875.1). NCBI lineage: Bacteria > Pseudomonadati > Pseudomonadota > Gammaproteobacteria > Oceanospirillales > Oceanospirillaceae > Amphritea > Amphritea atlantica. The sequence continues at coordinate 2,324,989 of CP073344.1, read as the reverse complement.
TGGGTCGTGCGCTTTTAAATTTCAGGCACAAAGCGGGCAGGCCAGCTGCCGCGAAATGCTGCAAAAATAAGCCGTCTCAGTTTGTACCAGTAGGTCCCAAACAGGACAATAAATATGCCAAAGCCAATGAAGATCATTAAGGGCAAATTGCTGCTGTCGAGTATATTGCTGCTAACAACTTTAAATATTGCGTAGATCGCATATGAAAGGCTGGATACCAGCATCGCCCGGCGGTCAACGAAGAGTGCGGTCAGCAGAAATAGTATGAAAAATAGTAATAGTGCAATTTCACGGCTGCTGCCTGCGTCCAGTACGCCGGCATTACTGAATAACAGCGTGGTCATCATGCCGTGGACCATCAGCGGAGATGCCAACAGATGCAGCCAGAATCCGCAATCACTGGCGCGTCGCTGCCGTTTACGGTCCCGTGCATCAAAACTCATTGCCACCAGAAAGACGGTTAATCCAAGGGCACTGAACACTAACTGATGTTTCAAGATATCCACCCCGATGCTGCTGATTACCGCCGCTACCAGTCCTGCGGCGACAGGCAGCAGGCTAAAGGGCATGCGGTAACGCAGGTAAAACAGGAGTGAACAACCGCTGAGTGTCAGAAACTGCAGGGTTGCTGTTTCAAACTGGGAGATGTCCAGCGCTTTGCTGAGGAAATAGAGCGTCGATATCAGGATAGCGATACCCGGGAGTGCCAGTCTGCGAACACGTACCAGCCATTCAGCTGCGCCAAGAAACAGGACTGCGGGCAGCAGCCACTGCAACTGACTCAGATCCATTGCGGCAACAGAAAAGGCGACAAACAGAACGCCTAAGGTGATAAATATATCGCCAAAGTTGCGGACAAATCGAAGTTGCTCTTCGCCAGCCGGCTCGTCGCTATCTTCCGTAGCACTGAAGACGATCAGTTCCTGAAGTTGTTGATGGGAGATGATACCGCGCTGAGCCGCTCTCTCCAGGGTCTCTCTGTCCACTGTGCCTCCATACGTAAATGGCAATAGCTTAGCGCTATTTTGTCGCCGGGGTAAGGGGAGGGTGGTGTGACAAAGGCTTAGCGGCGGCGTATCCCGATTTTACGACCAATATTCGCCGGTTGTGTCAGTTCTGCCTGCAGCTCAGCCATTGCGTTAATCTGTTCAGCCACCGCGGGAGGAAACTCACAATTACTGCGGCTGTTAAGGTCAACGCACATCGCCATCTGCTCCAGAGTGGAAGCAAGGTATTCAACGCCGCTTTCGGTATGAGCGTACATCTCAAAGTAGAGGTGCAGACGTTTGCTGTCATGGTCGATCAGCTGGCAGCGTATTTCAACAGGCTGATCGAGAACCACTTCGTTATTATAGGTAATGTGGTTTTCCAGCACCATCCAGGAGATCCCGGTTTCTGCAGTGACCGCTTCGCTTAACCCCAGCTGAGTTACCAGCTCGACGCCTGCCTGATCGAAAATCAGAACATAATAGGCAACATTCATATGATTGTTGTAATCAAGCCACTCAGGTTTGATTCGGGTACGGTAGATAACCGGGGCCTTTGTATTCATGAGTACAGATTCCTATTCGTTATGTTCTGTTGCAGCGGCGTGTTCTGCAGCCTTGCGGATCGCTTTCTGCTCTGCGTTCCAGATGTTCAGCTCTTCATAATAAGTGTCCCAGACACAGGGGGAACATCCACTTTCACAGCACTCATAGTCGGCGGGTGGCGTGGGTTTTTCCCAGGTCGTAACGGTTACGGGTTGTGTGGGGTTTTCCTGGCTCATAACAGTTTATGGTTTTCTGGTCGCTTTTGTTTAATCCTGACTATTTTACTATGTTTATCGTTCTGCGCCCATCCAACATAGGTTGGATGTGACTTTTTCACTATATGTCAGCGGTGCTTTCTGCGACAATAAGCCCCCCCGAAATAAGTTGTCTCGCTGATATCCCCATGAAAAAAACCGCTCCTGATCTGTTTTCTTATCCCCGTTACTGGGCTGAATGCTTTGGTGTCGCGCCCTTTTTGCCGACTACCCGCAAGGAGATGGACCTGCTTGGCTGGGACAGCTGCGATATCATCATTGTTACCGGTGATGCATACGTTGATCACCCCAGCTTCGGAATGGCGGTAATGGGGCGGCTCCTTGAGGCGCAGGGATTCCGTGTAGGCATTATTGCTCAGCCGGACTGGCGCAGCGCAGATGACTTTATGGCGCTGGGTAAGCCTAATCTCTATTTTGGTGTCACCGCCGGTAATATGGACTCGATGATCAACCGTTATACGGCGGATCTGCGTCTGCGTCATGATGATGCCTATACGGCAGGCGGGAAGGGCGGAAAACGGCCGGACCGGGCGGTAATTGTGTATAGCCAGCGTTGTAAAGAGGCCTGGAGTGATGTGCCGGTTGTACTGGGTGGGATTGAGGCCAGTCTGCGACGTATCGCTCAATATGATTATTGGAGCAACAAGGTCCGTCGTTCGGTGCTGCTGGATGCGACCGCTGATATCCTGCTGTACGGTAATGCAGAACGGGCTATTGTTGAGTTAAGTCATGGTTTTGCTGCCGGTAAGAGTGTTGATGATCTCTGGAACCTGAGGGGGACAGTGCACATTCGCCAGCAACCGCCGGCAGGATTTGTCGAGCTGGATTCAACCCGCATAGACTGGCCCGGGAATATCGATAAACTGCCAAACCCCTATGACTTTGGTAACGACCAGAACGGCGTGGATAAGCTGATAGATCCAACGACTAAACGTTGTGGTGCTGATCGTTCGGCAGCCGTTACCGATGCGCAGGCAGAGGAGGATGTTACCCCGATTCGCATTATTCCAATGCCGCTCAAACGCAAAGAAAAACTGAACCCTGAGACTACCTATATTCGGTTGCCATCGTTTGATAAAGTCGCGAAAGACTCTGCACTGTACGCTCACGCGTCACGGGTCTTGCATCAGGAATCCAACCCTCACAATGCCCGTGCACTGATACAGAAGCACGGCAACCGAGAGATCTGGGTTAATCCGCCGCCGATTCCACTGGAAACAGAGGAGATGGATGGCGTATTCGGGTTACCCTATCAGCGGATTCCGCACCCATGCTATGGAAAAGAGAAGATCCCTGCATACGATATGATCCGTTTCTCGATCAATATCATGCGCGGTTGTTTTGGTGGTTGTACCTTCTGTTCTATTACCGAGCATGAGGGGCGAATTATTCAGAGCCGTTCCCATGAGTCAATTCTGAACGAGATGGCTGAGATACGGGACAAGGTACCTGGTTTTACCGGATCTATATCCGACCTGGGTGGCCCCACCTCCAATATGTATTTCCTCAACTGCAATGATGATGAGATACAGTCCAATTGCAGAAAGCTTTCCTGTGTCTACCCGACTATCTGTAAAAATCTGGATACTGATCATAGCCGCACGACGCAGTTGTATCGTAAAGCCCGGAAGATGGAAGGGATCCACAATATCGCGATCGCTTCCGGTCTGCGCTATGACCTGGCAGTAAAAGACCCTGAGTATGTGCGCGAGCTGGTGACCTATCATGTCGGAGGCTATCTGAAAATCGCACCGGAGCATAGCGAGCAGAATACCCTGAGTAAGATGATGAAGCCGGGTATGGACACCTATTATGACTTTAAAAAGATGTTTGACCGGTTCTCGCAGGACGCGGGTAAAAAGCAGTATCTGATTCCCTATTTTATCGCAGCTCATCCGGGGTGCGAAGATGAGGATATGCTCAGTTTGTCACTGTGGCTGAAACAGAATGAGGTCAAGGTCGATCAGGTACAGAATTTTTATCCGTCGCCAATGTCGCTGGCGACAGCAATGTACCATTCAGAGAAAAACCCGCTTAAGCAGGTCACCTATAAGAGTGAGACATTATACATCCCCCGGGATAAGGATCAGCGCAAGGCACATAAAACCCTGCTGCGCTATCATGATCCTGAAAACTGGCCGGCGCTGCGTAGCAAGCTGAAGGCGATGGGACGTGAAGATCTGATTGGCAGTCGTCCTGGACAGCTGGTTGCAGCGGAAGAGGAGCCTAAGCGCCGGGATAGTGGCAGAGGGAAGGCCGCACACGTCGAGCGTTCACAGGCAGCTGCAAGGCCGCCAGTGAGGGGTAAAAAAAGCGCTGCTTCACGCCCCGTTAAAAAACGTAAAGGCGCGGGTCAAAGCAGCGTTAAGAAACAGCAGCGCTGATCACTGCTGCAGGGCTGGGTGAAGCTTAAACTCAGAAAAATTCGTAAGATTCAGTGAGGCGACGCTTCAGCGAGCGTTCTTCCATATAATCTTCAATCATCTGACGTTTACGGTTTTTACGCCCGGCTTTTTTTTGCCGTTCAGGCTCGGGGCTTTTGAAAAAGTCGTTGTCCATCTCATCAAGGGCTTCTGTTGACAGGTCGTCCAGACGAATCTTGCTGCTCATAGATACTTACCAGGGTTGCGTTTTTTGTGATGAGTAAATAAAACCCTTTGTGGATGACGGTAGGGTGACGTATCTATGAAGCTTTCGTGGCAGAAATGTTGCTGCGGAACCGGTGCGGGAGTTGATGTGACTTTTATGACTGGCGTTATGGCGAAAGTGAGTCGGCAGAATCGGATACAAACGTTGATATGAGCACGTATATCCGCAAGTTTAGAGAAACAAAAAGGGCAGCGGATGCTGCCCTTAATCGTCGTAAAACTCGCGAAGTTCCCGCTCCAGTCTGCGCTGCTCCATTAATAGCTCTATGCGCTTTCTTTTTTCCGCATCACAGCAAAATTTTTTCTCTTTTGCATCAATCTCTATCTCATCATCTTCCCAGTCATCTGCCAGATCGAGAAGTTCAGTGTCTTTTTTTTCTTTTTCTGTCATGGCTCCGCTCTTCACATGCAAATTGGCCATAGATATCTCTTATCAAAATTAGCCAATATTAAGGAATTACATGATCAAACCCGCCTGCCCTGCAGGTTCGCGTCTATCCAGATTATGGGACAAGATACGCAGGCGTAAAATGAATTTTTCTACGCTAAATGATTTTTTGTATGAATATTTTGAAAGTACAAAAAATGGCGAAAAATGTAAAAAATGCTAAAGGAAAGTTTGCTCTGGCTGGCTCGCGGACTGCCTGAGGTTACCGGAAAGAGGTGGGGGCAGATGTTACTGATGCAGTATAAAAAAACGCCCCGTCAGGGGCGTCTGTCAGGGACGTTTAATCACTTAGAGTGATGACCGTTTTGCAGCGCTGCAATCCGGTCATCCAGGGGCGGATGCGTTGCCAGTAAAGCCATCAGGCCGCCTTTGATATGGCTGCTGATACCAAACGCGGTGAGTGTTTCCGGCATTTGGTCAGGTACGTTGTATTCAGCTTTAAGGCGTTGCAGGGCTCCGATCATCGCGTGGGGGCTTGCCAGTCGAGCGCCCATTTCATCCGCCCGGAATTCTCTTCGACGGCTGAACCAGGCAACGATTGTTGAGGCGAGGATGCCCAGCACTATTTCAGCCACAATCGTGGTGATGAAATAGCCAATACCGTGACCCTGTTCGTTCTTCAGAATTGCCCGGTCAACGAAGTGGCCGATAATGCGGGCAAAGAACATTACAAAGGTGTTTACGACACCCTGAATCAGCGTCAGGGTGACCATATCACCATTGGCAACATGACCTATTTCATGCGCCAGAACGGCCCGGATCTCCTCCCGGCGAAAGCGTTGCAGCAATCCCAGGCTAACGGCAACAAGGGCGTCGTTTTTATTCCAGCCAGTGGCAAAGGCATTGGCTTGCTGGGCCGGAAATACTCCGACTTCAGGCATACCGATACCCGCCTGATCGGCCAGTTCTTTAACCGTATCCAGCAGCCATTGTTCATCCGCTGTACGAGCCTGGCTTATGATTTCGGTTCCGGTACCCTTTTTAGCCATAAACTTAGATAAAAACAGCGATACAAAGGAGCCGGCAAAACCAAAAACGGCACAGAAAACCAGCAGGTTTCCCAGATCCAGGTTTACACCATTTGCCTGTAGTATTGATCCCACACCGAACAGGCTGAGTGTGATACTGGCGAGTGCAATGACCGCAATGTTGGTTAACAGGAAAAGACCGATTCGCATCATGATTGAGTTAGCTCTTTGTAATGAAGTTGATGTTATAGATATAGGCAAACACAATGAGTTTCAAGCGCTGTGGTGATCAGGGAGATAAAAAACTGGCTCCGTGCCCGGTGGGTCTCTATAATCGCGACTTTTTATATAAAGAAGTACCTGAGCGGGTCTCATATGCAGGTTGTTTTTGATTCTATCTCCACACAGCTTGGTTTATCCTCGGGCGAGGTCAGACGGTTGTTTCATGGTCGTGGTCGATGTTATCCAGGCTATGAGCAGCTTATTATCGATCTGCTGCCCCCGGTAGCCATTATCCGGCTGTTCAGCGAACACCCGGCCGAACTGGTTGAGTCGCTGAATCACTATTTTCTGCAACTCGACAGCCCGTTTAAGCCCGATGCGCTGATAGTGCAGCACCGTTACCGGCGGGAAAACAGTATTGAAGTGCTTTGGAACAATGGTTGCGAAGATCTTAAACAGGCATTGTCAGTGACTGAGCTGGGCCTGAAATATAGTGTCCAGCCTTTAAAAAATCAGAACAGTGGTCTGTTTCTGGATATGCGCGAAGGGCGACGCTGGGTTAAACATAACAGTCAGGGGAAAAGGGTACTGAATCTGTTTTCCTATACCTGTGGTTTCTCTGTCGCGGCCATGGCGGGTGGTGCTGACAGCGTGGTAAACCTGGATATGAGTCGTGGCGCGCTCACGACCGGTCGGCAAAATCACCGGCTCAATCAGCAGTCGCTGGAGCGGGTTAAATTTTTAGGTCATGACCTGTTCCGCTCCTGGGGTAAGCTGAAGCGTGAAGGTCCGTATGATCTGGTGATCATTGATCCGCCTAGTTTTCAGCGAGGCAGTTTCGTTGCCACCGATGATTATCGCAAGGTGCTTAAGCGTCTGCCCGACCTGACCGCAGAAAGAGGAGAGGTGCTGCTATGCCTTAATTACCCTCAACTGGGTAGTGACTTCCTCATGCAGCTGGTTGAGGATTGTTGTCCTGAATTTATCTTTTGTGAACGCATTGCTAACCCGGTTGATTTTCCGGACCAGGATCCCGAGCAGGCGTTGAAAGTTCTGTTATTCAAAAGGGCTGACTGAACAGTCTGCAAGTAAAGTGTGTAGTTAAACAGGAATGTTATGAATTTGATCTGCCTGGATTTGGAAGCGAGTGGGCTGGGACCACACTCCTATCCAATTGAAGTTGCCTGGAAAAGTACCGCCGATGAGAGTGATACTTTTTTGATAAACCCCGATACAGTGCCAGGCTGGACTTTCTGGGATGATTTTGCCGAGGAGCTTCACAGTCTGTGTCGCACTGAGCTGCGTCAGAAGGGCGTGAGTGCTGAATCTGCCTGCAACCGGTTGAATGAAGCGTTGCAGGGGTGTGAGGTTCTCAGTGATGCCTGGGAGTTTGATTCTTTTTGGCTTAAGCGTTTGTTTACGGCCGCGGGTCAGAAGATGGCGTTTCGCTTAGTCGGATTGCGAGAGCTTCTTAGCCCTGAGGAGATGATTCAGTATCAATTCATCACTAAAGCGCAGTTGCGCCGCCATCGGGCGATGAGTGATGTCGATCATATATTGCAGGCTGTTCACAGTGTCCGCTTTGACGAATGAATGTTACGTTTATGCGTCGCTCGGTTGATTAAAAAAGGCAGCTTTTACAGCTGCCTTTTTTAATGGCTCAGCTAGTCATCCGTGATGTTTCAGGTAACCCGATTTATAGAAGTCCCTCAAGGCCTGATTGCAGTTGCATTGCTTCCCCGGCGGTCGATGCGATATTGGCTGGCAGTCCTGCAAGTTCTGCATCTGCAGCAGGAAACATGGCGATAGCATCCGTGATGGGCTGGTTTTTTTTGATGCAGGCATTTATATAGCAGGCGATATTGACTATTGCACTCAGTGGATCCGGGTTCTGCGCATCGAAAGGCTGCTTATGATAACGTACGGCTTCTCCGAGACTGGCCGGGAACTGCCAGTATCGTAATAACGCCTGACCGGCTTCTGCTGTGGTGAATCCGAGCCTTATCATCTCTGCCTCGGAGCGGTCGCAGTCCGTTTCATCAACCAGCGTCTGTATCGCTTCAGCCAGTTTTGGCTTTGTAAGGTGAAGCAGTAGCCGGCCAATGTTGTGAATCAGGCCGACAGTGAAAGCGGTATCGGGATCTGCACAGTTGCTTTTATCGGCAAACCATTTAGCGAGTGTGGCAACCTGGAATGAATCTGTCCAGAACTGCTTAAGATCGAGTCCCTCAACCTCTTTAACTGAACCGGCAAAACCTGAGGCGATGACCATCGTTTTAAGTTGCACCATACCCAGCATAATGATGGCTTCATTGATTGACGATATTTTTCGGCTCAGGCCAAAATGGGCAGAATTGACCAGTCGCAGAATTTTCAGTGAGAGGGTTTGGTCGTGAATAACTTTGTCAGCGATAACGGCGTAATCAGCTTTGGGATTATTGAGTTGCTGAATCAGTTCGCGTACAACATCGGGAACGTTTGGAAGTTTATGGGTTTGTTGTAATAGTTCGCTGACTTCCATTGGCTCATCCTTATAAGTTCAGGCTGGCAGGCTGTCCCTGAGGAGGGTATCGCGTGTGCGCCGATCTTTTCAGAATCAGATGAAAGCGACTGTTTTGCAACAATAATGAATCCCAGTCTGGGAGGTTGCCGATCCGGCAGCGCTCACTTTGCTGCCGGATGGTTCGTAGGGATCAGAGGTTGAGTACGTGCTTTTCGATATGGGCACGTAGCTCTTCGTATTGCCCCATCTCTTCGGGTTTAAAGTAGAACTTGTAGAAGTTACGCTCAATAATACTGCCTTTTGAATCGCCGATTTTTTCTTTAGTGCTGGAGTAGTTGTACGCCATTTGCAGATGGATAACGCGGGTGTGCGGCGGCACGGTTATCTGATGATTTTCAAGATCGAAACGGGTTTTGGTCTCTTTGATGGTGTAGAAAGAGATCTCAGCTGCATGACCCAGATTGATCAGAAAGTTGCTGGTGACGGGCATGATATGGTTTTTTTCCATGCCGTTGTGTTCCATGTAGATGCCACAATTTTTCTTGATCTTAATAAACATACGGATTCCGCGAGTGTGAGTTGATTGTTAAGGGCGGTGCGAAAAATTCATTCGTGCCTCTGTCCGATGGTAGCCGCACAGAATTAATTGAACTTAATATTTTCCTGATACCGGAAAGCTGCAACGCCGCCAGATTATATGTCTGTTTTATAACAGAAATATGACTAAGTATAGAGCTTGTTTCAGAAATAAAAAAAGCGATCAGATGATCGCTTTTTAAAAGTGCTATTCCTGTGAGTAATTTTTCAGGAATGCTGCAATGCGATCAATGGCTTCACAGAGCTCATCTTCCCTTGGCAGAAAAACCAGTCGGAAGTGCTGAGTGTCAGGTACGTTGAAGCCGCTGCCCTGGACTATCAGCACCTTTTGTTGCTGCAACAGATCCAGTGCCATCTTCTCATCGTTTTTGATTGGATAGACTTCCGGATCCAGTCTGGCAAACAGATAGAGTGCTCCCTGAGGTTTAACGCAGGATACTCCCGGGATTTCATTTAGCTTCCGCCAGGCCAGCTCGCACTGATCATGAAGGCGTCCACCGGGCACTGTCAGCTCATTGATACTCTGGTAGCCCCCCAGCGCTGTCTGGATTGCATGTTGTGCCGGCACGTTAGCACACAGGCGCATGCTGGCCAGCATCTCCAGACCTTCAATATAATCACGGGCATGATGTTTGGGACCGGTCATAACCATCCAGCCAGAACGGAAACCAGCCGCTCTGTATGTCTTGGACAGGCCGTTAAAAGTGATGCACAGGATATCATCACTCAGCGAAGCCAGAGGAATATGTCTGGCACCGTTGTAGGTGATTTTATCGTAGATCTCATCAGCAAAAACGATCAGACCAAACTCTTCTGCCAGGCTGATAATCTGACGCAGAACCGCTTCCGGATAGACGGCGCCGGTTGGGTTGTTGGGATTGATAACGACGATTCCCTTGGTGCGCTCAGTAATCTTACTGCGGATATCATCTACGTCCGGTGCCCAGCCTTTCTGTTCGTCGCAGAGGTAATGAACCGGGTTGCCGCCAGCGAGGCTTGCTGCTGCGGTCCACAGAGGGTAGTCGGGGGCCGGAATCAACAGTTCATCATTATCATTCAACAGGCCCTGAGTCGCCATGACGATCAGTTCGCTGACGCCGTTACCCAGATAGATATCTTCAATAGCAACGTTGCGGATACCATTCTTCTGGCACTCTTGCATCACCGCTTTGCGGGCGGAAAACAGCCCTTTAGAGTCACAATAGCCCTGCGCTGAGGGCAGGTTATATATAACGTCCTGAACTATCTCTTCCGGTGCATCAAAACCAAAAGGGGCGGGATTGCCAATGTTCAGTTTTATAATGCGTTGCCCCTCTTCCTCAAGACGTTTCGCTTCCTGAAGGACGGGACCACGGATGTCATAGCAGACGTTGATCAGTTTGTTCGATTTTCTGATAACGGACATGGATTAATCCTGTAGTGGTGTCCTGTAATATTCTATTATCGGTAAGAGGCATAAAATTATGCGTGATAACAGCTTGCCGAAGGCTCGGAATAATACGCTGTTTCACGGATATTGCACAGTAACAGATTGATCTTTTCGTTTTACCTATCTGTATTGGAGTTTGTTATGGCAGGTGATGATTTTAAAGTAAAAAAAACTGAATCGGAGTGGCGCGAGCAGCTGACTCCAGAGCAATACTATGTCTGTCGGCAGAAGGGTACTGAGGGGCCAGGAACGGGTCAGTATGATCAGTTTTTCAGAGACGGAAAGTATCATTGTATTGCCTGTGGCGAAGAGTTGTTCAGCAGTGATAGCAAGTTTGATGCGGGATGTGGCTGGCCGAGTTTTGATGCCCCTGCGGTGGCTGAGAATATAACCGAAAACCGGGATGCCTCCCACGGCATGATCCGCACCGAAGTGGTGTGCAGTAATTGTGGTGCACATCTGGGGCATCTATTCCCGGACGGGCCAACCGAAACAGGTATGCGTTACTGTATCAACTCAGTCTCTATCGATTTTCACTCAGAGGAGAGCTGACCCGTGAAATCGTTTAAATGGATCTATGAGCATGTGGCGGCCCATAAAGCGGGACAGGATGTCGAGGCCTTGCTGCCACAGGTAAAGTCAGCGGAAGCACTCAAGGCGACGGGGGATGATCGGTTACTGTCCCAGCTCTGTCTGCGGGTATTCCGTGCAGGGATCAAGCATTCGGTGGTCGATGCAAAGTGGCCGGCGTTTGAGCAGGCTTTCTATGGCTTTGATCCTGATAAGATTATTCTGATGAGCGATGATCAACTGGAGAATCTGATGCAGAATGATCAGATTATCCGTCACTGGGGTAAGATTAAATCGGTCCGCGCAAATGCGATGATGGTGACCGAACTGGCGGCACAGCATGGCAGTTTTGCTAATTTTATTGCGGACTGGCCGGTGACCGATATTACCGGGCTTTGGGCTCTGCTGAAAAAACAGGGGCAGCAACTGGGCGGTAAGTCAGGTGCTTACTTTTTGCGCCAGGTTGGTAAGGATACATTTATTCTCACCGATGACGTGGTGGCGGCGCTTAAGGCGCAGGATGTTATTGATAAGGCGCCTACGGCGCAGCGGGATCTGCGAAAGGTGCAGGACTGTTTTAATCAGTGGCAGGAGGAGTCGGGCCGGCCGATGGCACACATCAGCCGGCTGTTGTCTTACACGGTGGGTTGGTAACTCCGCGGTTACCTGGCGAGGAAATTGATCAGCTTGGCGTCATTAAAAGCCCGGCTGATTGTCAGCAGCAGGATCTCATTGACCATCTTCTGATTGTCCTCCAGAGAGGGGGTGGCTAGATGCTGATACTCTTTCTGGGTACTGTAGTTGCCGCTGAGAAACTTACTGTTTTTCTCTGCGGTCACTTTAATTGTGGCATTCAGGATGACTGATTGCAGCGCGCTCTGTGTGGCGCTGTATTCCAGATTTGACAGTTCAACCGTTAGTCTGGTGTTGGCTGATGGTGCCGGAATCGCTCCCAGCTTTATCACTGCGGCTCTGGTGCCCTGTATCAGTGCTTCAGTGGCGGGCAGGGGAAGGCTGACCTCTGCCCGGTCGCTGAAACGACTGATACGGTAACCAATAATATCGGAGCTGCGCATATCTTTGCTGTGCACCTCTATCTGAAGGTTCGCTGGCAGAGCGGACTGCGATGTAATCGTCGGATTCAGTGGTTCAACTGATATCTGATGTGGCTTAAACGTACTGCATCCTGACAGCAGGAAGATGCTGGTGAATACCGAAATTATGGCTTTGCGCATGTTTGTTACTCCATGTCGGGGATCGGTTTGGGGGTTAGTTTCCCCAGAAAGGCTTCCAGTGAATCTGCTAGCTTCATTATCGGTTTTTTGCCTGGTTGTTCCAGCCATACCTCTCCGGTCTGGTTGTCGATTGATAAAAATTTCTCGCCATCGGGTTCGGTGCAGGCAAAAAACAGGGTAGCAGGTTGTTTTTGCTTCTGCTTAGTCAGCAAGTGGCCTATCAGGTTCCCACGCAGACGTTCACAATCTTTTTCGCTCCACAGAAAAAGCAGGCTCAGATCGCCCCAGTCAGAGGTTGCCGGAAGTGGATCAGACCAGTAACGGCTGTACCAGGTGCGAAGATCCTGGTGGATGCTGTATCCCAATGCTGCTTCCAGGCGATCTAACATATCATGGCAGGAATTGTTGTCCGGTGACTGCAGGACTGGCTTCCAGGGTATTTGATGGCCAGATTCAGAGGGCTGCTGGAGACATTCTGAGGGCCACTCCGGGTCGTGAATGGTTAAGGGCAGTCGGCCTGTCTGACTGAGTTGCAGGCTAAGCGCTTGTTCAATAAATAGATCAATTTTTTCAATCAGGGTCTGGCGCATCTTTGTCTGGTCCGCTACCGCAGTGGTTGGTCTGTTGAGCCGTAAGGCCATGGAGTTGTTGAGTTTACCAGAGTAAATGAGGGTTGGTGTAAAACATCAATGCATCTGACCCTTGGCTGGCAGGGGCGGGCATGCATGATGATGAAAATATTTTAAGATAAACGTTTGACATGCCAAACAAAATCCTTACAATTCGGCTCTCGATTTGGGGCGTGTAGCTCAGTTGGGAGAGCGTCGCCCTTACAAGGCGAATGTCGGGAGTTCGAGCCTCTCCACGCCCACCAGATCGAATACGAAACGTAAGTTTCATTGGCCGGTAGCCCGTCTGTCGCTGTAAGGTAGATGTGGTGGTCGTGCAATGCGGAGTGGTAGTTCAGTTGGTTAGAATACCTGCCTGTCACGCAGGGGGTCGCGGGTTCGAGTCCCGTCCATTCCGCCACTATTTGAAGATGAAAGGTTAGAATCCCTGCCAGTCATTTTCCATAGTAACGGCTCGCGGTGAAGTTCGCCCGATCTGCTACTGTATGTTTCTTTCTTTTCGAAGTGCTGAAAAGATCGTAAAAAGCCAAATGCTTAGTGGGCGTGTAGCTCAGTTGGGAGAGCGTCGCCCTTACAAGGCGAATGTCGGGAGTTCGAGCCTCTCCACGCCCACCACTAAGCTGAAGCGAAAGCTTCAACCACTGTAAAGTGGTGTTTCAAATGGTTCGATTGCCGGTCTGTCACATGTGTGGGGATGGTGGTCGCGGGTTCGAGTCCCGTACAATGCGGAGTGGTAGTTCAGTTGGTTAGAATACCTGCCTGTCACGCAGGGGGTCGCGGGTTCGAGTCCCGTCCATTCCGCCACTATTTGAAGATGAAAGGTTAGAATTCCTGCCAGTCATTTTCCGTAGTAACGGTTCGCGGTGAAGTCCGCCCGATCTGCTGCTATATGTTTCTTTCTTTTCGAAGTGCTGAAGAGATCGTAATAAGCCAAATGCTTAGTGGGCGTGTAGCTCAGTTGGGAGAGCGTCGCCCTTACAAGGCGAATGTCGGGAGTTCGAGCCTCTCCACGCCCACCACTAAGCTGAAGCGAAAGCTTCAACCACTGTAAAGTGGTGTTTCAAATGGTTCGATTGCCGGTCTGTCACATGTGTGGGGATGGTGGTCGCGGGTTCGAGTCCCGTACAATGCGGAGTGGTAGTTCAGTTGGTTAGAATACCTGCCTGTCACGCAGGGGGTCGCGGGTTCGAGTCCCGTCCATTCCGCCACTATTTGAAGATGAAAGGTTAGAATTCCTGCCAGTCATTTTCCGTAGTAACGGTTCGCGGTGAAGTCCGCCCGATCTGCTGCTATATGTTTCTTTCTTTTCGAAGTGCTGAAGAGATCGTAATAAGCCAAATGCTTAGTGGGCGTGTAGCTCAGTTGGGAGAGCGTCGCCCTTACAAGGCGAATGTCGGGAGTTCGAGCCTCTCCACGCCCACCACTAAGCTGAAGCGAAAGCTTCAACCACTGTAAAGTGGTGTTTCAAATGGTTCGATTGCCGGTCTGTCACATGTGTGGGGATGGTGGTCGCGGGTTCGAGTCCCGTACAATGCGGAGTGGTAGTTCAGTTGGTTAGAATACCTGCCTGTCACGCAGGGGGTCGCGGGTTCGAGTCCCGTCCATTCCGCCACTATTTGAAGATGAAAGGTTAGAATTCCTGCCAGTCATTTTCCATAGTAACGGTTCGCGGTGAAGTCCGCCCGATCTGCTGCTATATGTTTCTTTCTTTTCGAAGTGCTGAAGAGATCGTAATAAGCCAAATGCTTAGTGGGCGTGTAGCTCAGTTGGGAGAGCGTCGCCCTTACAAGGCGAATGTCGGGAGTTCAAGCCTCTCCACGCCCACCACTAAGCTGAAGCGAAAGCTTCAACCACTGTAAAGTGGTGTTTCAAATGGTTCGATTGCCGGTCTGTCACATGTGTGGGGATGGTGGTCGCGGGTTCGAGTCCCGTACAATGCGGAGTGGTAGTTCAGTTGGTTAGAATACCTGCCTGTCACGCAGGGGGTCGCGGGTTCGAGTCCCGTCCATTCCGCCACTTTTTTTAAAAAGATGAAAGGTTGGATCGTCTTTATTTCATCTTTCATAGTCACGGTTCGTGGTGCAATTCACTCTGATCCGTGAATTATCCCTTTCAATGATAACTGCCTGTCAGATATCGTTGCTACGGCTGTCGAATCCCGGCTCTGGGGTCTTTTAATTCTGCGCCTTTCCTTTGAAGTATGCTTGTGGGTCAGTTGGCATTGTTCCAGGGCTTGGCTTCTGGTTTTCTAGTTTGTTGCTTTTGCCCAGAAAATCTCGGTTCTTCTTTTTCTCAGTATACGTCGATCTTTCTGCCATTTTGAGTAATCAGTGCAGGCGCTTATTGGCTTAACGTGATATAAATGCCAGTTATTTTTTCCTCTGCCTGATTTGTTCATTACAAAAACAGCCGTTCGGTTGAGGTTTATCATAGTGGCTGCAGGCCTGAATCAGATGCATGTTAATATTAATCAGGCGGAATTGGTTTCAATTTGTCCTGATCCGGTTATCGCAATCAACCGTCGCGGAGTTATCTCTGTGTTTAATCCTTCAGCTGAAAACTTGCTGAGGTATTCGGCTGATCAGGTAATTGGGAAAATGAGTATACGTCAGATCTATCCCAGTGATGCTGAGGCAAGGAAAATCATGCGGCTGATGATGGATGAGTCGTTTTATGGTGTCGGGCGCATAGAGGGATATGAAACCTATGTGCTTAATAGTGATCGGGACAGAGTTCCTATCCGTCTTTCGGCGGCTGTGCTGATGAAGCAGGGGGAGTATCGTGGAAGTGTGGGTTTTTTTCATGATATGACGCGCCAGAAAGCGCTGGAAACCACCTTATTAAAGCAGTCAATTACCGATGATCTGAGTGGTTTGTATAATCAGCGTCACTTCTATGTTCAGGTTTCCAGTGAGATGATGCGTGTCAAGCGCTATGGTGGAGAGCTGAG
The DNA here is from genome assembly GCA_024397875.1 of Amphritea atlantica. Classification (NCBI taxonomy): domain Bacteria; kingdom Pseudomonadati; phylum Pseudomonadota; class Gammaproteobacteria; order Oceanospirillales; family Oceanospirillaceae; genus Amphritea; species Amphritea atlantica. Next base: position 2,308,983 of record CP073344.1, on the reverse strand, counting down.
TCTGGTGTGCATTGATCTCGATGGTTTTAAGCAGGTTAATGATAAGCTTGGGCATCTTGAAGGCGATCAGATTGTGCGTCTGATTGGCCGTGTACTCCGGGATGGGTTAAGGGAGTCGGATCAGGCGTTCCGGTATGGGGGGGATGAATTTATGTTGTTGCTGCCGAACACCTCACGGGACGATGCCTGTCAGTTGGCTGATCGGGTGCGACAGTTGTTTAATCTGGAGTGTAGCTATTCGCCGGCTTCGTTTCATCATGATGCGGTTACTGTTTCAATGAGTCTGGGGGTTGCATCCTGTTCGGGAGCGGAACCGGTTGATTTTTTCGTTCAGAAGGCTGATATGGCGATGTATAGCGCGAAACAAGCAGGTGGTGACTGTGTAAGGCAGTTTGCGGCCAGCCAGAATTAAGCTTAATTATTTGCTTCTGGGTTTACATCTCCTCCCCGTCGTCATATTCGTTATCATCTTCAAACTCTTCGTTGAGTCTTTCCAGCAGAAGCTCTTCTGTGTACTCTTCCATTTTATTCCTCCTTTCTTCGTGGCAGCTATCCTATGCTGGTTTGATGATGAAAATGTGTCAGGTTCTTTAACGCTTTATGAAAATTCACCCGGCAGCGCTGCCGCAATATCCCAATGTTTCTGTTACAACGGTTGATCTGCCGGACTTTAACAAGGCAGGGGTTCAGCTTGATCTGTTGCGCCTCGATCTCGTTCATCCTCTTATCAGTGGTAATAAGTGGTTCAAGTTAAAGTACGCGGTTGAAGCGGTGCTGGCTTCTGGTTGTCACCGGGTGCTCAGCTTTGGTGGTGCCTGGTCAAACCATATTCATGCGCTGGCCTTTGCTGGATATGAGCAGGGGATTGAAACGATCGGAGTGATTCGTGGTGAGCGGCCGGCTCAGCTCTCGCAAACTTTAATTGATGCAGCTGGCTGGGGGATGAAACTGGAGTTTGTTTCCAGAGCTGAATATCGTAATAAGAATGATCAGCAGTTTGTTGCCCGGATGCATGACAAATATGGAGATTTTCACTATTTGCCGGAAGGTGGTTCAGGTGAATGGGTGGTTGCCGGGTGCCGTGAGATTCTCTCTTTGTTTAATGCGGCCGATTATCATCTGATCTGTTGTGCCTGCGGTACCGGGGGGACTCTGGCCGGGCTGATTGCAGATAAGCCGAAAGGTGTTGAGCTGCTGGGGGTGTCGGCGCTGAAAGGCGGAGCGTTTCTCTATGAGGATATTCGAGGTCTTTTAGCTCAGGCCTGCGTGAGTGACCCGGGAGGCTGGTCGTTGGCGCTTGATTGTCACGAGGGTGGGTATGCCAGGGTTTCTGTGGAGCTGGCGCTGGCGATGAAGTATTTTGCTGAGTGTAGTGGTGTCAGGCTGGAGCCGGTTTACAGTGGTAAGGCGTTTCTGGCGCTGCAGCGGAAACTGATGCGGGGTGAGTTGCTCCCGGGAACCCGGGTAATGCTGATTCATACAGGCGGTATGCAGGGGTTAAGGGGAATGGAGGGTCTCCTGAATAAAAAGTTACTTTAATGTTGTGGGTCAGAATCCTGAGTTAAAAGGGTTGATGCGGGCAGCTAAACAGCTAAAAATATGAGTATAATGTTTAAAAACAATCGGATAGGCGTGATTGCGTTGTAATCATCGGTTTCAGTGGAGTGGCAATGGATAACTTTCGTAATATTGGTTTGATAGGGCGTCTGGGTAGCACCAAGGTTATTGATACCCTGAAGCATCTGATCCGCTTTCTTGATGAGCAGGGTCTGACTCCGATTCTTGATGAAAAAATCGCTGCGGTGATGCCTGGTCATGGACAGCAAACCAGTTCTTCCCGTTTGATGGGGGAGGTCTGTGATCTGGTGGTGGTTGTCGGAGGCGATGGTAGTTTGTTGGGGGCTGCCCGCAATCTGGCGCAATCAAATGTGCCGGTGTTGGGGGTTAACCGGGGTAACCTTGGCTTCCTGACTGATATTTCGCCGGCAGAGATCGAAGAGAAAGTCGGTGAGGTGTTGAATGGTCAGTATACTGTTGATCGTCGCTTTCTGATCGATGTGCTGGTGAAGCGTAATGGTGAGCCTATCGGTGAGTCAACCGGGTTGAACGACTGTGTATTACACCCGGGGAAGTCTGCCAGAATGATTCAGTTTGAACTCTATATCGAAGGCCAGTTTGTTTACACGCAGCGATCTGATGGCCTGATTGTCGCCACGCCGACAGGTTCCACAGCGTATGCGTTGTCAGGTGGTGGGCCGATTATGCATCCGCGTCTTGATGCGTTGGTATTGGTGCCAATGTTCCCCCATACCCTATCCAGTCGGCCTATTGTGGTGGACGGCAACAGTGAGCTTAAATTGGTTATCAGTGATAATAATGAAACCTATCCGACGGTCAGTTGTGATGGGCAGAAGCATATTAACTGTGCTCCCGGAGATACTATTACTATTCATAAAAAACCGCATAAGCTGAAGCTACTGCATCCTCTCAGTCATAACTTCTATAAGACCTGTCGGGAAAAGCTTGGTTGGGCGACCAAGTTGGGAGAGTAGCCGGGGTGCCTATGGGGAATCGTTATCAAGGGTATGACCTGATCGGAGATGTACATGGCTGTGCATTATCGCTTCAGTTGTTATTAAAAAAACTGGGTTATAGCAAAAAAGCGGGTGTCTATCAGCATCCACAACGCCAGGCTGTTTTTCTGGGGGATATTGTCGACCGGGGGCCGCGTATTCGAGAGGCGCTGCATATTGTCCGGGATATGGTTGATGCCGGATATGCTCAGATAGTAATGGGCAATCATGAGTTTAATTACCTCTCTTATCTGACGCCCGGATTGCCGGGATCTGGTATGGAATATCTGAGGACTCACAATCGGCGACATCTGCGTATTCTGAATGAAACGCTTGAGCAGTTCGCAAACTACCCGCAGGAGCAGAAGGAGTTTCTGCAGTGGATCAAGGAGATGCCTCTGTTTCTGGAATATGAACAGTTCCGGGTGGTGCATGCCTGCTGGTCTCAGCAGCACATAGACCAGTTTTTGCAAACGCAGGGGGGGAATCGGATTGATGATGATTATCTGCACCGTTCTGCCCATCATGATACGCCCGAGTGGGAGACAATGGATCGTTTGTTGCGCGGTACTCATCTGCGGATGCCCAATAACGAAGTTATGGTGAGTAAAGATGGTTATAAACGCCGCTTTTTCCGCACCAAATTCTGGTCAGAAAAGCCCCACTATTATGTCGATGTCGTGTTTCAGCCAGACCCTTTACCTGAGCATGTGGCGCGTATGCCGCTGACGGATCAGGACTATCAGGATCTGTTGTACTACAGTACCGATGAGCCACTGCTTTTTATTGGTCACTACTGGTGTGACGGTGAGCCCAGACCTGTTGCGCCGAATGTTGCCTGCATCGATTATAGTGCTGTTAAGTTTGGTAAATTGGTGGCGTATCGGCTGGACCAGGAAACAGAGATTGATCCGAAGAAGTTTATCTGGGTTGATGTGCTGAAGGAGATCAGAGATGAATCCTGAATACCCTCTGTTACACATTGTGATCGTATGAATGAAGTATTTCGGGTTTCGCTCGATCAGGATCTGTCTGGTTTTACTGCCATACTATGGCAGCATAAAATTCCTCACCGGGTGCTGGAACAGGGTGAAGAGCAGCTGTTATTGGTTCCCTACAACGTTAATGCAGAGCAGATCGCTCAACTGTATCAGCTGTGGCAACAGGGCGCTGATCTTTCCGGCTTGCAGGTTCAGCTGAATGACAGGCCGGGTGGGCTGCAAGTTGTTTTCAAAACCTGGCTGAGTCTGCTGCTGATCGCGGTGAGTGTCATCATTACTATGATGGTCTCCCTGGGCGATAACATACAGGTGATGAGCTGGTTCACCATTGTCGAGTTTCATGTGCAGGGAAATAAGGTCTATTACTCAGACCTACTGACATCGGTTTCCGGTGGACAGGTATGGCGGTTATTCACACCGGCTTTTATGCATTTTAATCTGCCGCATATACTCTTTAATCTGCTTTGGGTCTGGGTCGTAGGACGGCGGATTGAGATCTGTCTGGGCTGGCCGGTACTGCTGGGGTTGTTTCTGTTTTCTGCGCTGGCTTCCAATATTGCTCAGTTCTGGGTGAGTGGTCCGATGTTTGGCGGAATGTCTGGCTTCGTGTTTGCATTGCTTGGGTTTGCCTGGTTCTGGGACCGGCTCAGGCCGGCACAGATGATCGGTATGCCTCCGGCCTTGATGGGCTTTATGCTGTTATGGCTGGTGCTGGGTTTTTCCGGCGCGCTGGACGCTCTGGGGCTTGGTTCTATTGCGAATACCGCGCATCTGGCCGGGCTGATAGCGGGGCTTGTGGTTGTGCCCTTGGTAAAGCTGATCAAACGATGAAAAATTCGACGCAGAGTGACATCGAACTGCTGCCAGACCCTGTGGTAATATATCAGCCCACTGTGGAGGCTAATGAATGAATTTTAAAAAGATGATTGAGGCGATGACGCCTGAGGTGTACCAGAGCCTGAAGCGGGCTGTAGAGCTGGGTAAGTGGCCTAATGGCGATCGTCTGACCGATGAGCAGCGAGAAACCAGCTTGCGGGCAGTGATAGCCTATGATGAAACCAAACTGCCTGAGCATGAGCGTACCGGGTTTATCGAACGGACCAAAAAAGATGGCAGTCAGCACGGTTCCGATCCACTGGAACCGCAGGTTCTGAAAATCCTGAACGATAATTGATGGACGTTATAGCACAGGGGGCGCTGGTTAAAATGCCAGCTGAGATCGGCCCTCAGATACGGTATCAGCTGAAACTGGATGATCAGTTGGTTGATTTAAACAGCTATCTTGGACAGCCTGTAAAATTCAGTTTTCTGGGGCAGATTAACTGTACTCATTGTGGCCGGAAAACGAGTAAAAGTTTTGCTCAGGGTTATTGCTACCCCTGCTTTAAAAAACTTCCTCAGTGTGACATTTGTATTATGAGCCCTGAAAAGTGCCATTATGATCAGGGGACCTGCAGGGATCCTTCCTGGGGTGAGCAGTTCTGTTTTCAGAGCCATTATGTCTATCTGGCAAACTCTTCAGGCGTCAAAGTGGGGATAACCCGGGGAACTCAGATTCCGACGCGCTGGATTGATCAGGGGGCGATTCAGGCGCTGCCAGTGCTGCGGGTCGATACCCGTTTTCAGTCTGGCCTTGCTGAACAGGTTTTTGCCGCGCATGTGACCGATAAAACCAACTGGCGGGCGATGCTTAAAGGTCAGGTAGACCCTATTGATCTCTATGCTGAGCGTGATCGCCTGATGGCGTTGTGTCAAACCGGCTTAACGGAGCTGGAAGATCGCTTTGGCTTACAGGCGATTCAGCGTCTTCCCGAGGCCGAAGTGCTGGAACTTAACTATCCGGTGCTCAACTTCCCGGCTAAAGTGACCAGTCTGAGTTTTGATAAAACGCCTGTCGTTGAGGGCGTCTTACAGGGGATCAAAGGGCAGTATCTGATTCTGGATACCGGGGTGATCAACCTCAGAAAGTTTACTGCCTATCAGGTTGAGTTCAGCGCCTGAGGTTAGGGAAACCTTTGAGTGGGTATCGCGGTCTGAATCTTATCAGGCCGTATTCGAAGGTGCGTTTCTAGTTAATTGTTTGATTGTTATTGCAGGGTGTGTGAATGAGTCAGTCAGCTACAGAGCAACCGAGTGTTATCTATTTAAAAGATTATGAGGTTCCCGCTTTTCTGGTGGAGCAAACCGAGTTGCGTTTTGAACTGGAAGAGGAGCAAACGCTGGTTCGTTCTCAGGTTCGCTACTCCCGCAACCCTGATTCTGCGAACCGTCAGCACCCTCTGGTACTGGATGGACATGAGACACTTGAATTACAGCGGCTGAGTATCGATGGTGAAGTGCTCAGCGAAAAGGATTACCGCCGGCTGGGTGAGCAGCTGAGTATCCCGAATCTGCCAGACACTTTCACCCTTGAATGTATTACACGTATCGAGCCGCAGAATAATACTGCGCTGGAAGGGCTCTATAAATCTGATGGTATGTTTTGCACACAGTGTGAAGCAGAAGGCTTCCGACGTATTACTTTTTATCCGGATCGCCCTGATGTAATGGCGCTGTTTGAAACCACGATTGTAGCGGATAAACAGCGCTATCCGGTGTTGTTGTCGAATGGCAATATGGTCGATGCGGGTGAAGAGGATGATGGCCGGCACTGGGTCAGATGGCAGGACCCGTTTCCCAAACCAGCGTATCTGTTTGCCCTTGTCGGCGGTGATCTTGAGTTTATCGAGGATCGTTATACCACCTGTTCAGGACGTCATGTCGTGCTGAAGATCTTTGCTGAAGAGAAGGATCTGGATAAGCTTGAGTATGCCATGACCTCTTTGAAACACTCGATGAAATGGGATGAAGAGGTCTATGGTCGAGAGTACGACCTGGATATCTTTATGATCGTCGCAGTCGACTTCTTTAATATGGGAGCGATGGAGAATAAAGGCCTTAACATTTTCAATACCTCCTGCGTGCTTGCGCATGCTGAAACGACCGTTGACGCAGGCTTTCAACGGGTAGAAGGGGTTGTGGCCCATGAGTATTTTCATAACTGGTCCGGTAACCGGGTAACCTGTCGGGACTGGTTCCAACTGAGCCTTAAAGAGGGCTTTACTGTTTTCCGTGATTCGCAGTTCTCAGCGGATATGAACTCCCAAACGGTCAAACGGATCGAGGATGTTACCCTGTTGCGCACGGCGCAGTTTGCGGAGGATGCCGGTCCGATGTCTCATCCGGTTCGTCCCGCTTCATTTATCGAGATCTCCAACTTTTATACGCTGACAGTGTATGAGAAAGGTTGTGAGGTGGTGCGTATGCTGCATACCCTGTTGGGGGCGGAGACCTTCCGTAAAGGTTCAGATCTCTATTTTAAACGTCATGATGGCCAGGCGGTGACGACCGATAACTTTGTTCAGGCGATGGCCGATGTCTCCGGTCGTGATATGAGCCGGTTTAAGCTCTGGTACAGTCAGTCAGGAACGCCGAAGGTTTCTGTGACCGGTGAGTATGATGCGCAAAATCAGCGCTATACGCTGCATATGCATCAGAGCTGCCCGGCAACCCCCGATATGGCGACAAAGCAGCCGTTTTTGATTCCCGTTGCCGTGGGTCTGCTCGATAGCCAGGGACAGGATATACCGCTGCAGGGCGGTGCAAACACTGAGGTGCTGGAGTTTATTGCCACTGAGCAGAGTTTTGTTTTTGATAATATCCCGGTAGAGCCGGTTCCTTCATTACTGCGGGGCTTCTCTGCACCGGTAAAGTTGACGTTCCCCTACAGCCGTGAGCAGTTGGTGTTTCTGATGCAGCATGACAGCGATGGGTTTAATCGCTGGGATGCCGCACAGCAGTTGGCGGTAGGTATTATGAATGAGTTGATTACCGATCATCAGCAAGGGCGGGAGCTGATACTTGATCCGGCGCTGGTTGATGCCTATGAGCAGGTGCTGAGTGACACCACGCTGGATAGGGCGATGGTTGCCAAAGTGCTGACACTGCCGTCAGAAGCCTACCTCAGCGAGTTGGCTGAGGTGATCGATGTTGATGCGATCTACCGGGTTCGTCGTTTTGTCAGGGATTCCATTGCCAATCAGCTCGAGCCACTGTTCCTCAGGGTTTATCAGGACAACAATACCGCAGACCCCTATAGCCCTGACGCCGCCTCTGTGGCTCGCCGAAGCCTGAAGAGCCTTGCGTTGTCTTACCTGATGGCTACTGAGAAGCAGGAATATCTCGAGCTGGCGCAGCAGCAGTTCCGTCAGGCCGACAATATGACTGACAGTCAGACGGCGCTCACGCTTATTGTTCACTCCGGGTTTAAGGCGCAGGCTGATGAGGCGTTGGAAACTTTCTATCAGCGCTGGAAAAATGAATCGCTGGTGGTTAATCAGTGGCTGGCGGTTCAGGCAAGTGATCCTAAAGAGGGGGCGCTGGCACGGGTGCAGACACTGCAACAGCATCCGGCTTACGATGGCGCTAACCCGAATAAGATACGCTCGCTGGTATCGGTCTTTTGCGCCCAGAATATGCTGAATTTCCATAATTCTGATGGTAGTGGCTACCGTTTTCTGGCGGATCAGATTATTGTATTAAATAAACAGAATCCCCAGATCGCATCACGGTTGCTGACACCGCTAACTCGCTGGAAGCGCTATCCGTCTCAGCGTAGTGCGTTGATGAAAGCTGAGCTGGAGCGGATCAACCGCAGTGGCGATCTGTCCCGGGATGTTTTTGAAGTATTGACTAAAAGTCTGGCTGAATAAGGTTTTTATAAACTAAGGCCTGTAGAAAAAGGGTAATAAAATGGAACGTACGATCCCGGAACAGGATAAATTTGAACTGCAGCAGAACTATCGTCGTTATCTGAAGTATCAGGATCAGTACGATGATGCGTTTACTAACTTAAAACAGTCCCGGGCCAGCCGGGTCTGGCTGGCAGGACTGGTGGCATTGCTATTCAGTCCGGGCTCCGATTTTTTTCTGGGCGCCGCTGCAGCACTGTTCGGACTCTATTTTTACCGTATAGGCTCTGCCTGGTATTCCAGCTTTCAGATCGATGAAGGCAGGGAGGAGGTGTTGCGCTGGTTTTCCTCTAAAGGCCTGACCTTTGAAGGACGTATCCTTTATTTTCGCGATGACCGGGTGCTGGCAAATCCCATCGATCCCTTCGCCGATGAAATTTATGGCTAAAGGGTTCGTCTGATGCCGGTTAAGCGCGAATACAAGCGGATCAGCCGGCGGGCAAAGAGCCTGCTGGCAAAGCCTGAGGGGGTCGATGTTGATTTCAAACGCGAAATTAATGGTATAAAAAGTCGCGACCTGGTTTCTTTTGCTAATTCACCTCAGGGTGGGGCTATTCTGGTTGGGGTTGATGAGTATACCAACATCGATGGTTTGCAGCGGGGACAGGTGGTCGGTTGTGATGTGGACGACAGTGCCCGGCTCAGTCTGATCAATAAGGCGACCGACTGCTATCCCATCGTTGATATTGAGCTGGTGGTCGAAAATATCAGCAACAAACCCTTTTTCCGAATTGAAATCCCCTCAGGCAGTAAGCGGCCCTACTGCACTCAGCGGGGTGAATATGCTATTCGGGCCGATGCCCGCTCCCGGGCGCTCTATCCCGAAGAGCTGCTGGCGATGTTTATGGATCGTGAAGGTGAACTGTTTCTCACCCGGTTTCGTGAAGCTGTCGCGCAGTTAGAGCAGCGACTGGGGCAGATGGATCATGCGTTTGGATCCGGAATGGAGCACTTGGTGATTCATCTCGAAGAGCTTGATAACCAGGTTCGCCGGACGCTTACCCGGGTTGATCAGATGACCGACAGCGCGAAAAAACGCTCGCGCAATATGCTGCAGGCTTTGCGGGACTCCCAGGACAGTATTGCCGGGCTGGAATCATTGCTGCTGGCACAGAATGGTAACCCCGCGGGCCGGCTTGAAATTATGCGGGATATTCGTACCCGGCTGGATCAGTTGACTGAAAACCTCAATCCGGCGGATGAACACAACGAATGATTGAGAGTATCCGCAAGGCGGGCTATTGGGTATTTGATCTGGATGGCACATTGACTCATCCAGTGCATGATTTTGAGCAGATTCGTTCAGAGCTGGGGCTGCCGGCGGGATGTGATATTCTGGCGACCATCGCTGAAAGGCCTGAATCTGAGCAGAGCGAGCTGAATCATCAGCTTGATCAATGGGAGTATTTCTATGCTGATCAGGTGAAGCCTGCCATCGGTGTTAATGAGTGTCTGGAATTTCTGAAATCGCAGGGTTGCCTGTTGGGGATTCTTACCCGCAATAAGCGTGAGGTGGCGCTGCACTGTCTTGAGGTTATCGGAGTAAGCCACCTGTTTAATTCTGCTGCAGTATTGGGGCGGGATGATGCGCTGGCAAAGCCAGACCCACAGGGGGTAAATCTGTTGCTGAGCCAGTGGGGGGGCCGTCCTGATGAGGCGGTGATGGTGGGCGACTTTCGTTATGACCTGGAAGTGGGGCGTGCGGCTGGTGTGACTACCATCCATGTTGACCAGAGACGCGACCGGGAGTGGCCTGAGTTGACCGACCTCAGGGTTGGTACGCTGGCTGAATTGAACCAGTTGCTTAGAGCGTGAAGGGTTTCTGTTTGATTCCCGTCAAGACCCTTTAACAAAGCTGAGGTATAGTGTCTTTATCTCACAGGAGGTCGTTATGACATTATTGAATGAATTGCACCAGGATCATGTCAACCTTAATAAGTTGCTGGCTGTGTTGGGAAATAAGCTGGAAAAGCTGAAGCAGGGGGAAATGCCCAACTTTGTATTGCTTGCAGATGCTGTTGATTACATCACCAGTTATGCGGATGCTTATCACCATCCCCTGGAAGATCAGATGTATGCTTTTTTCAAAGATTCAGGTTGTCCTGAATTGGATCAGGCGATATCCGAGTGTGTTGAAGAGCACCGACAGCTGAAAAAAAGCAGTCATGAGATTATCGAAGCGGTTGACTGTATTCTGAGTGACGCAGTGGTGCCGATGGATCAGTTTAGCGACAAGCTTGAGCATTTTATTAATGATCAGATTGAGCATCTTAATCTGGAAGAGGGAACGCTGTTTCCGTTATTAGATGAGGTCGCCACTGAGGAGCAGTGGAAAGCGCTTGAGCCTCATCTGCCGAAGCGGAGTGATCCACTGTTTGGTGAAAAGCAAAAGCAGCGCTACATTGATCTCTATTCTGAGCTATTACGGGATATTCAGTAGCACTGAGCAGTACCCTGTTAAACAGATCTCAGGTCGCTGTTTATATTGCTGAACAGTTCAGGTTTCATATCAGGCAGGGGGCGGTATTCAATCCGGTTTCTGCCTTTTTCTTTTGCCTGGTAGACCGCCTCATCTGCTGCTTTTAACAGTGCATGTGCCTGAGCGTCCAGGTTGTCGAAGGCAAAACTTCCGTAACAGCAGCTGGTGACGCCTATCGATGCGCTCACTCTGAAGGGCTCATTATCGTTGTTGTGAATGACCATGTGGAGAATTTTATTGCGTAACTGGTTGCCTATTTCAATTGCTTTTTCGGCATCGCAATTGGGTAGCAGGATGGCAAACTCCTCTCCACCATAACGGGCGACAAAGTCGGTCTTTCGAAGGTTTTGCTTTAACAGCAGGCCAACGGAGCGGAGCACTTTATCGCCGACCTGATGGCCGAAATTGTCGTTCACCAGCTTGAAGTAGTCCAGATCAATAAACAGACAGCTCAGGGGCGTTTTATGCCGGCTTGCTCTGGATAGCTCCCTGATTATCTCCTGATCGAATGCGCGCCGGTTATTAACCTTGGTGAGCATATCGATAATGCTGAGTCGCTTTAGATTCTGTTGATTAATACAGTTTTCAAAACAGACTGAGATAACTGAAGCCAGATGACCTATATAGTCATAATCAAAGTGTTCACTGTAGCGGGCGGAGTCGTTACTGCCCAGATGCAGGCTGCCAATCAGACAGTCATGGCGAATAAGTGGTAGCAGGGCGCTGCTGATTACATGGGGATTACTGGGAAAGGCGACGCTCTTTAGCTGAGGGCTCAGCTTTCCGATTCTTAATTTGGGGGAGGGAAACAGACTTTTAAGCAGTCGTTGATTGGTTACAAAGCGCAGGCTGTGTCCCGGTTCCGGCGGAGTATACTCTTCCAGCAGGGCGCGGGCTGCGTTCTCCGGATCGAGCAGGATAAGGTTGACAGCAGTCAGTTGGAAATGCTGTTTAAAGTCAATCAGGATAAGATTGAGCAGTTCTGCGAGGTTACTGCAACTGAGTAGCCTGAGTTCCATCTCAAAAAATGAGTGTAAGATCGCTTCATTCCGCTCAACTTTGCTGGCTAGCAGGTGAAGTGATCTGCGCAGATCTTTGTTCTCTTTATCGGTCGGATCCATGAAACGCCTGTTTTGCGCCCTGAGTATGAAAGAGTTATCGGCCATCAGTGATAACTATAAAGGAAAAGGTCGATTGTAATAATAAAAAAGGGGCGGAAATGTGCGTTTGACAGAGATAAAGAGCAGAGAGGTTACGATTGATAGGGGGAAGCTAAAAGAGCCTGCTACTCATATCGAGTATAGGCTCTTTGAAAGATCTGGGTAATTCAGCTGGCTCTGGTTATTTTGCCGATTTGTTCTGGGTGGGTACTGACAAAGTGTTCCAACACCTTCCGAAGAACCTTTTCATGTGCTGCATCACCTCTGCGTTGTGCTTTAGCGATATCATCCAGTATGATCTTCCGTACTTTGCTCTCGCCATCATGGCAGCATAGGTAATGACCTATCGCCATGGCGATTATCGGGTCTGTGTGCTCATGTTCTGCTATGGCCTCAACCTCATCCTGAGTGAGGCCACTAAGGTCAAGGCACTCTTGGTAGGTTAGCATGATCGTGTCCCCTTTTTATTGTAATGTTTTTAAGTCAGTCTAAGTCTGGAGGTCCATATGAAAATATGTACTACGGACCGGTACTAATATTCTAGGCAACAGAGTCTGTTTTCTCTAATTTAAACCGGGTATTTTTTATATAGCTTTATTCTTACTGATGAATTATTGATATATCTCAGGGTTATATGTAAAAGTCGTTTATTTTGTATCATAATTCGCGACAGTCCCGATGGAAATATAAGTCAAATACAGATATCGCGGTTATCGGAGAACAGGTCTGTTTCATTAATTTAATCTTCTGTTTTGTAAGGTTTAAATGGATATTACGTTCGATACTATTTCCCCCTCTGAGGCCTATTTTGCCCTGACGCAGACAGTCATGCCCCGTCCGGTGGCCTGGGTTCTATCTGAACATCAGAATGCTGAGTATAATCTTGCGCCGTTCTCATTTTTTTCAGTGGTTTGCAGTGACCCGCCGATCATCATGATTTCTGTGGGCCATAAGCCTGACGGTTCCCTAAAAGATACCTATCGGAATATCGTTGAACGCAAGAATTTTGTGGTGCATCTGGCGCATAGCGGCCAGGCGCAGAAGATGACTCAAACAGCTAAAACGTTGCCGGAAGGTGTCTCTGAAGTAAGGGAGGCAGAAATAGCCCTGACTCCTTTTAATAATTCACCATTGCCGCGGGTTGATGGTTGCCGGGTGGCGATGGATTGTGAGCTTTATGAAACCCGGGAGATTGGAAATTCACCACAGTTTCTGATTTTTGGCCGGGTGCGCAATATGTTTATCGATGACAGCATTGTAAGCGTGAGCGATACAGGGCGACTGAACGTTGATGCCAGGTTGTTAGACCCTCTGGGTCGTCTGGGAGGCGCCGACTATCTCTCATTTGGCGATATCATTTCAGTGCCGCGAGAGCCTTAACCTGTGTGGTGGTTGGCGGGCCTCGCTATTCAGCTTGCTTGAAGGGTAGCCGCTGACGGAGATATTCCATCTCCTGTCGTAACATCTGTTCCTCTTCTTCGGTAAACCGTTTCACCGCCTTATGAAACCCCGGGTGCGCAAGCCAGTGGGCTGACCAGGTCTCTATTGGTTCGAACCCCCGCTGGATTTTGTGTTCTCCCTGAGCTCCCGGATCGAAGCGCTGTAACTGATGGCGAATACAGTATTCAATACCCTGATAGTAGCAGGTTTCAAAATGCAGGCTGTCATATTCCGCCAGAGCGCCCCAATAACGGCCGTAGAGGTTCTTGCTGTCCTGCAGAAAGAGTGCGCCGGCAACCGCTTCGGTTTCGCTGTGATTCATATCATAGGCAAAACAGATGATAACCTGTTCTGCCAGGGTGTTTTTCAGCAGGTGAAAGAAATCTTCTTTAAGATATCCGCTGCGGCCGCGTTTCAGATAGGTGATCTGGTAGAACTGATAAAATTCTCTGAGCATCGCATCGGTGAGTTGTGCGCCGCTGACAAACCGATGTTGAATATTGTGTTCAGCAATTTTGCTGCGTTCCTTGCGCAGGTTTTTACGTTTACGCGAGCTGAAGGTTTCAAGAAACGCATCGAAATTCCGATAATTGCGATTAAACCAGTGGTATTGAGTTCCCAGTCGATAGTGCAGTTCAGGGTATTTGTCTTTATCAAGCAGGCGGGAATCCTGATCCAGAAACAGGCCGTGCCAGCCCGACGCGTTGTATTGTGATGCCAGTTGCTGCATGGCGGCCACAACCTGTTGAGTCAGGCGTTCCTGCTGATCATTATCGAGGCTGCGGTGAAACATCAGGCGTGGGCCATAGCAGGGGGTGAAGGGAATCGCGGTCAGCAGTTTCGGGTAGTATTCTATTCCGTTGCGTTGATAAGCGTCAGCCCAGCTCCAGTCAAAAACGTACTCACCATAGGAGTGGCTTTTGAGATACAGCGGCATCACTGCAATCGCCAGATCAGCTTCTGTCACCACAAGGTGGCAGGGTTGCCAGCCCGTCTCCGGGGTAACGCTACCTGACTGTTCCAGTGCAAAGAGGAATTCATAGCTGAGAAAAGGGTAGTCGCTGCTCCTCAGGCTATTCCAGCGTTCGGCTCCGATCTGTTCGATTGCGCTATAAAAATTGAATTGCGGCATATTGTCCTATACTGTTCAGAGCGGTATTTGTTATCTAACTATCCGATAATAAAGCATTATCTTTTGCTGATGGGCGGTCGTATCCTGCCTTTCAATTTGTATAATAAGTATGCATCTGTATTTACGCTAGGAGAATAAAAATGGATGAGCTGGAGTTAGAGTTTAAACTGGATTCCCGCCTGGCTGATGATTGTATTACTCTGGGGGATTTCCCTTTGTCCCGCTTGTTGCTGATGAATGATGCCAACTATCCCTGGTTTATTCTGGTGCCGCGACGTGCTGAAGCTAGCGAGATCTACCATTTGTCACCGGCTGATCAGGCTCAGTTGCTGCACGAATCCTCATTTTTGTCGGAAAACCTTCACGATGTATTTGATGGCGATAAGATGAATATTGCTGCCCTGGGAAATATAGTCAAACAGTTGCATATCCATCATGTGGTGCGTTTTGAAAGTGATGTTGCCTGGCCTGCGCCGGTCTGGGGAGTTGCTGCTGCGAAGCCCTATACTGAGGCCCAGATCCAGGAGATTCATCAGAAGTTACAGATGATGATGCCTCAGGAGGTAAATTTTGTTGCCAGAGATCTGATCAGCTGATTTCTCTTCTAAAATCCATTAATTGGCCCTGTCAGGAGCCAATAATTCAGGTATAATTCGCCGTTTTCTGAGCAAGGCGGCTGATGTTGTCAGCTTTTGTAAATACAGGACTGAAACGAATCTGGTTGCTTTGCGGTGTACTCTATTTTCTGGGGAAAGCTGCTAACTATGCCGATCTTCGATTTTGAATGCCGTCATTGTGGTCATGAATTTGAAAAACTGGTGCTGAAATCTGATGCGCCGGCACCCACCTGTGCTGGTTGTGATTCTGCTGATGTGGTTAAAAAAGTATCCGCAGCAGGATTCAGATTGTCCGGCACCGGCTGGTATGAGACTGATTTTAAAACCGGTAAGAAAAAGAATCTGGCGGGTGGCCAGAGTGAATCCGGTAACTGATTTTTAATTGTCTGAATAAACACCGATTCAGCTTGCTAAGTAACAGGAACATTTAACTATGCGCAGTCATTATTGCGGTGATCTCAGAAAAGAGCATATCGGCGAAGAAATTACTCTGACGGGGTGGATTCACCGTCGTCGCGATCACGGTGGGGTTATCTTTCTGGATCTTCGTGACCGTGAGGGTCTTACCCAGGTAGTTTTTGACCCTGATCGCGAAGAGAGCTTCGCACTGGCAGACAGCTGCCGTAATGAGTATGTTGTTGAAGTCAAAGGTATTGTTCGCGGTCGTCCGGACGGTACTGTAAACCCGGATATGCCTACTGGCGAGATCGAAGTTCTGGGTAAAGAACTGGTTATCCTGAATAAGTCAGAAACCCCTCCTTTTCAGCTGGATGAGCATCAGCAGGTGGGTGAAGAGGTGCGTCTGCGTCATCGTTACATCGATCTGCGTCGTCCTGAGATGCAGGAAAAGCTGCGCTTCCGTTCTAAGGTGACTAATGCGATCCGCAGTTATATGGACGAGCATGGCTTTCTGGATATTGAAACCCCGATACTGAACCGTGCAACACCTGAGGGAGCCCGTGACTACCTGGTACCGAGCCGGGTGCATGAGGGACACTTCTTTGCACTGCCTCAGTCTCCACAGCTGTTCAAGCAGCTGCTGATGGTTGCCGGTTTTGACCGTTACTATCAGGTTGCTAAGTGTTTCCGTGACGAAGACCTGCGGGCTGACCGTCAGCCAGAATTTACTCAGATCGATATTGAAACCTCATTTATGGATGAGGAAGAGATTATGGGGATCACTGAGAAGATGATCCGCAAGCTGTTTCTTGAGCTGAAAGGCGTTGATCTGGGTGACTTCCCGCGGATGCCTTACTCTGAGGCTATGCAACGGTTCGGTTCAGATAAGCCAGACCTGCGTTACCCGATGGAGCTGGTTGATGTTGCCGATCTGATGGCTGAGATTGAGTTTAAGGTGTTTGCCGGTCCGGCTAAAGACCCGAAAGGTCGTGTCGCCGCACTGAAAGTACCGGGTGGCGCTCAGCTGACCCGCAAGATCATTGATGAATACACTAAGTTTGTCGGTATCTACGGTGCCAAAGGTCTGGCCTGGATTAAGGTCAACGAGCTTGAGAAAGGTGTTGAAGGATTACAGTCTCCAATCGTTAAGTTCCTCGGTGATGAGGTTGCTATGGCGATTATGGAGCGTCTGGGTGCGCAAAACGGCGATATCGTGTTCTTCGGTGCTGATAAAGAGAAAATCGTTTCTGAAGCACTGGGTGCACTGCGTATCAAGGCAGGAGAAGATCTGCAGATGGCTCAGTGTGAATGGGCACCGTTGTGGGTTGTCGACTTCCCGATGTTCGAAGAGACCGATAATGCTGGATTGACCGCGTTACACCATCCGTTTACCGCACCGAGTTGCACTGCGGAAGAGCTGCAGGCGAATCCGCTTGAGGCCCTGTCCCGTGCCTACGATATGGTTCTGAATGGTTGTGAGCTGGGTGGCGGTTCGATCCGTATCCATAACCGGGAGATGCAGTCATCAGTGCTGGAAATTCTGGGTATCTCTGATGAAGAAGCGGATGACAAGTTCGGTTTCCTGCTAAACGCACTGAAATACGGTGCACCACCTCACGGTGGTCTGGCATTTGGTCTGGATCGTCTGATTATGCTGATGACCGGCACCGATTCGATTCGTGAAGTGATTGCCTTCCCTAAAACGCAGAGCTCTGCCTGTATGATGACTCAGGCTCCGGGTGAGGTCAGTGCAGCCCAGTTGCGTGAACTGAATATAAAGCTGCGTAAGACCCCTTAAGTTATTTTTTCAGTTAATCATCAAGCCGTGCTCTGCACGGCTTTTTTTATGGTGAAATCTGGGGTATTGTACTCTGTATAAATAAACAGTACTTTGAGTTGATGATACGGCTATGTTGATTTTGGGAATAGATCCGGGCTCCCGGATCACCGGTTACGGTATTATCAATTCCATTGGCGCAAAGAACGAATATGTTGCCAGTGGCTGTATCCGAATCAAGGGGGATGAGCTTGCCGAACGCCTGAAGCAGGTTTATGCCGGCGTCACCGAGATTATTGAACACTACTGTCCCCAGGAAATGGCGATAGAGCAGGTGTTTATGGCGCGCAATCCGGATTCCGCCCTGAAGCTGGGTCAGGCCCGTGGAGTGGCTATCGTCGCCGGCGCTAATCAGGGGCTGGAGGTGGCAGAGTATGCTGCCCGAAAAGTTAAACAGGCGGTGGTAGGAAATGGCTCTGCGGATAAATCCCAGGTGCAGCATATGGTTAAATCAATTCTTAAACTTCCGGGCCTGCCGCAGGCGGATGCGGCGGATGCGCTGGCAATCGCTTTGTGTCATTCACATACCCGCAGCAGTCTGATTATGATGGCAGGCGCAAAAAGTAGCCGGGGAGGGCGGTTGCGGTGATTGCGCTCCAATGCTCGCCTGATTTTAATCGTTAGCGGTTTATAACTGCTTTAATCTGAGATAAAACAACATAATTGTAAGCCCTGTGATTCAGGGGCTAATCTGGAGTAAAAGGGCCGTGATAGGACGACTGAGAGGCGAGTTACTGGAAAAACATCCGCCGCAGCTGGTTATTGATGTGAGCGGCGTCGGCTATGAAGTCGATGCTTCGATGAATACTTTTTACCAGTTACCCGAAGTCGGACGGCAGGTAACACTGTATACCCATATGGTGGTGCGGGAGGATGCTCAGCTTCTGTACGGTTTTTATGACCGAACCGAGCGCTCTCTGTTTCGTACCCTGATAAAGATCAATGGGGTGGGGCCTAAGCTGGCCCTGACTATATTGTCGGGTATCAGTGTGAATGAGTTTGTCCAGTCTGTGCAGCATCAGGATACTGCGGCGCTGGTGCGTTTGCCTGGTGTGGGTAAAAAAACTGCGGAAAGACTTATTGTCGAGATGAAGGATAAACTGCAGGATTTCCACTTTAGTGATATTGATGAGTTCACACTCACTGATGGGCTTGGGCCGGTCACCAGTGGTCCGGCAACTGATAACCGGGCAGAAGCGGAAAGTGCGCTGGTTGCGCTGGGGTATAAACCGGTGCAGGCAACCAAGTCGATTGCTCAGGCAGAAAAAGGCCAGCCGGGGGCATCCAGTGAAGAGCTTATTCGTGCGGCGCTGAAAAGTATGGTGCAGGGGTGATAACTGAATGAAAGTGATAGGGTACAGACTATGATCGAAGCGGATCGCTTTATCTCTCCTGTTGTCACTGCACCTCAGGAAGAGGTTCAGGATCGGGCTATCCGGCCAAAATCATTGCAGGATTATGTTGGTCAGCCGGTCGTAAAGGAACAGATGGAAATTTTCATCGGTGCTGCGAGAAAGCGACAGGAAGCGCTCGATCATACGCTGATCTTCGGACCACCCGGGCTGGGGAAAACCACCCTTGCCAATATTATTGCCCATGAGATGGGCTGTGATATAAAAACAACGTCTGGTCCGGTGCTTGAGAAAGCGGGAGATCTGGCGGCAATGCTGACCAATCTGGAACCAGGGGATGTGCTGTTTATCGATGAAATACATCGATTGAGTGCATCGGTGGAGGAGGTTCTCTATCCGGCGATGGAGGACTACCAGCTGGATATCATGATTGGTGAGGGGCCTGCGGCCCGTTCCATCAAACTCGAGCTGCCCCCCTTTACGCTGGTCGGGGCAACCACCCGGGCGGGGTTGTTGACCTCTCCGTTGCGTGATCGCTTTGGTATTGTTCAGCGGCTGGAGTTTTACAATATTGATGATCTTACTTCAATTGTGGAGCGCTCGGCACGATTGTCAGGAAGTGGTGTGGATCGTGAGGGCGCAATCGAGATTGCCCGCCGCTCCCGGGGAACCCCGCGGATAGCTAACCGGTTGCTGCGCCGGGCCAGGGATTATGCGGAAGTGAAAGGCGACGGACGGATATCGCTGGAGATGGCTGACCTTGCGTTGAATATGCTCAATGTCGATGAGCATGGTTTTGATCATATGGATCGCAGGCTTTTGCTGGCGATGATTGAAAAATTTGGCGGAGGACCGGTGGGCGTTGATAGTCTGGCGGCGGCGATTAGTGAGGAGCGGGATACCATCGAAGATGTGCTTGAGCCTTACCTCATTCAGCAGGGGTTTATGATGCGTACGCCAAGAGGGCGGGTAGTCACAGATAACGCATATCGACATTTTGGTATTGATTTGCCTGATCGGGATCAATAGAAAACTGATCAGCCACGCATAACTGACTTAAATCAAAGCAGAATTTTAATTATAGGTTTAACTTTTAGTCTGTAGACATAAAACAATAATGTTTAGGGCGCTAAAGTATGAACACTATGAAACTCTGTTGCCTGAATCAGTCGCAACTAAAAGGTCTCAAGAATGAATTGCTGATCCTCCATGAGCAGTTACAGGCGGATCTGCAAGCGGAACAGAGCGATCAACAAGAGGAGCTTCGCCAGCTAAACTGCACTGAGGTGCTGGATCGTTCTGAAGCTGCGGCAGTAACCGGTCATAATCTGACCAGCTTGTCGCATATAAAACAGCTGGAGGAAGAGATTCGTGAATGTCAGAATGCCCTGCAGCGGATTGAGAGCGGGCACTATGGATGCTGCGAACAATGCGGTGAAGTGATTGAGTTGAATCGTCTGATGGCTAACCCCGCAGCAGTTTTATGTGTTGGCTGTCAGTCGAGAGATGAGCTGCATCGGACCCGTGGCAGCGCATCCTGCTTCTGAGTTAATTTGGGTTTTTCTCAGCCGCCTTCTTCAGGCGGCTTTTTTGTTTCGCTTCGATCACTTTTGTTGAACTTTTATAGACTTCTGTCATCCAACCGTCGGCAGCTGTTCAGGTGCTGTTTATCAAGCTGTATATAAAGTATCGAATCCGGGGGAGAATATGATTTTTTGTCGGAAAAAGAGCAGATTTTGAACGCTGATCTCGCTACTATCAGAACCAGTTTTTAGTTTTTTACAGAAGAGGTTATAAACGTGCCGGATAAAATGTCGATCTGGAGTCTGGTGGTTAATGCCAGTTTTGTTGTCCAATTGGTAATGCTTTTGTTACTGCTGGCATCAGTGCTTTCCTGGGTTATGATTTTTCAGCGTCATTTTGTCTTGCGACAGGCGCAGCGTAAATTAAGGGCTTTTGAAGATCGCTTCTGGTCGGGTGTAGATCTCAGTCTGCTGTTCCGGGAGGTAAACGCTGATCCGGATAGTGGCAACGGAGCTGAAAATATTTTCCGCGCAGGACTTAAAGAGTTCAGTCGACTCAGTCAGCAGTCGGGCGCCGATCGGGATGCCATTATGGATGGTGCGCAGCGCAGTATGCGTGTAGCTCTGGCCCGTGAGGAGGAAAAGCTTGAGTTGCACCTGCCTTTTCTGGCGACGGTGGGTTCAACCAGTCCCTATGTAGGCCTGTTTGGTACCGTATGGGGGATAATGAACTCATTTCGTGGGCTGGCAAATGTGCATCAGGCAACACTGGCTTCGGTTGCGCCGGGTATTTCCGAAGCGCTGATTGCGACAGCAATCGGCCTGTTCGCCGCGATCCCTGCTGTCATTGCGTATAACCGTTTTTCGGCAAAGACAGAAACGCTGATGAATAGTTATGAAACCTTTGCAGATGAATTTTCCAGTGTATTACATCGTCGTGTACACACTTCAAACTGATCTGTAACAGGCTGGTATTATGATTCGCAGAGTGAAAAAAAAACGCAAGCTGAATGCTGAGATCAATGTAGTACCTTACATCGATGTGATGATGGTACTGCTGGTCATCTTCATGATTACTGCGCCGATGCTGACGCAAGGAGTTGATGTTCAGCTGCCCAAAGCGGGGTCTGATCCGGTTGATACTCAGGATAGTGAGCCGTTGATTGTTACCGTAGATAAAGAGGGGCACTACTATATTGATGTCGGTGGTGATCCACTCGAAGCGATTACCGGAGAGGTTGTAGCGGACCGGGTCACCAAAGTCCTGAATAGCAATCCGAAGAAGTTGCTATTGGTGCGGGGTGATAAGGGCGTTGACTATGACCATGTTATTCAGCTGATGACGTTGTTACAGCAGGCCGGTGCGGAAAGTGTCGGGCTGGTAACTGAGTAGTGTGATTGTGAATTTTCGAAGTTACCTGTTCCCGGCGCTACTGGCACTGATTCTCCATTCAGTCATTCTTAGTGCACTTTTTTATAGTTGGTTCGGTTATGCCGAAGACGAGAAGCATCTTGTGCCACGGCATGTAAAGGCGCAGATAGTTGATCTCAAGTCTCAGTTAAAGTCCCAGCAGCAGGAAAAGCAGGCTGAAGCGAAGCGTAAAGAGGAAGCGCGTAAACAGGCCGCGCGTAAAGAAGATGCGCTTAAAGAAAAAGCCCGTAAGGAAGAGGCTCGTAAGGAAGAAGCTCGTAAGCAAGAGGCCCTGAAGCAGGCTCAGGCCAAGAAGAAAGCGGAAGAGCGAAAGCAGGCTGATGCAAAGCGCAAAGCCGAGGCGAAAAAGAAGGCTGATATCCTTAAGAAAGAAGCGCTTAAGCAGGAAGCTCTGAAGAAAGAAGCCGCCCGGAAGAAGGCCGAGGCAGTCAAACAGGAAGCGTTGAAGAAAAAACAGCAGGAAGATGCCCGTCGTAAAGCCGAAGCTGAGAAACAAGCGGAACGTAAAAGGGAGGCGCAGCGTCTTGAGCGTGAACAGCAGGATCAGAAGCGTCGGGAGGCTGAGCTGGCGGCCGCACTGGCCGCTGAAGAGAGTGAGATGCAGGCACTGGCCGAGCAGCAGGCGACCGCAGGCTATCTGGAATATATCGCTTCCGAAATTGAGAATAACTGGAGCCGCCCTCCCAGCGCCCGTAATGGTATGAAAGTTGTCCTGTCACTTCATCTGCTGCCTACCGGTGAGGTTGATAATGTTTATGTGGTGCAAAGCAGTGGTGAGAGCCATTTTGATGATAGTGCTATCCGCGCGGTTAAGCGGGTTGGACAGTTCACTGAACTGCAAAAAATGGACCCGGTATTGTTTGACCGGAATTTTAGGAAGTTAACACTTGAATATAAACCGTCAGATCTTCGCAGGTAATCAGTAATGCAGCGTATTGTCTTGTTTGTTTGTTTGTTTGTTTTCAGTCTGATTGCCCGGGCTGAACTGACTGTTGAAATTACTCAGGGGGTCGATGAACCAACGCCCGTGGCGGTGGTTCCGTTTTCCTGGAGCGGCGTTCAGGCACTGCCAGAGGACGTTGCGAAGGTGGTCAGTGATGACCTTTATCGCAGTGGTATGTTTAAAATGATGCCGCGGGAAAACATGCTCAGTTTTCCCTCTGATCGCAGTTCTCTGTTCTTTCGTGACTGGCGCATCAGCGGCAGTGACTTTATTGTCATCGGTCGTATCAAAGAAACGGATGGCCAGTTAACCGTCGCCTTTGAGCTCTACGATATTCTCAAGGAGGAGCGGATACTGGGTGAGGAGATAAAAGCAAACCGTAATAACCTGCGGGCGGTTGGTCACTACATCAGTGATAAGGTATTTGAGGCTCTGACAGGCGTGCGGGGGGCTTTTTCAACCCGTATCGTTTACGTAACAGCTAAGCAGCTTTCGCCGCCTGAGTACCGTTATCGCCTGATGCTGGCGGATTCTGATGGTCATAATCCGCGCACTATTCTTGAGTCAAAAGAGCCAATAGTGTCTCCGGCCTGGTCCCGTGATGGCAGTAAGCTGGCCTATGTTTCATTTGAGTCAGGCCGTCCCGCCATCTATATCCAGTATCTTGCTACCGGTAAACGGGAAAAAGTGCAGTCATTCCGGGGCTTGAATGGTGCTCCTGCCTGGTCTCCTGATGGCCGGCAGCTGGCACTAGTGCTCTCTAAGGACGGTAACCCGGAAATCTATGTGCTGGACCTGCAGCAGCGCCGGCTGTCCCGTATTACTCATCATTTCGGTATCGATACCGAACCATCCTGGTCTCCGGATGGTCAGTCGCTGATCTTTACCTCTGATCGTGGTGGGCAGCCGCAGATCTATTCAATCTATCTTCCGACCCGGGATGTCACTCGTTTGACCTTTGAAGGGCGGTATAATGCCCGCGGCCGCCTAACTCAGGATGGACGTTTTCTGGCAATGGTGCATCAGACTAATGGTTCATTCCATATCGCGGTGCAGGATCTTCGTACCGGTCGGGTGGATCTGCTGACGGAAACCTTTATGGATGAGTCGCCGACCATTGCACCGAACGGCAGCATAATCCTTTACGCAACACAGGAAGGTGTGCGGGGGGTGTTGTCAGCAGTTTCGCTTGACGGTCGTGTTAAGTTCCGTTTGCCATCAACGGATGGCGATGTTCGTGAACCTGCCTGGTCGCCATTTCAGTAAGCGTTTTCTGGCTTTCTGCCGCGGGGTGACTGCTCTGAGTGACAAGTTGACTGCGCATGGGTACAAAGTTAAATCAATTAGTTAGAAAAGTCGTTGTATTGTCATACGGCTATTGCAATCAGGTCTGGCAAGCTTTACTTTAGGCAGGATTGAGGTTTAATTCGCACATTATTGGCTAAATAATTAGGAGTGTTCGATGCGTGCTATGAATATTGGCAAAGCGACTGCTTTGGCTCTGACCGTAGTTTGGGCTGCAGGCTGTAGTACAACAAATACAACAGATACTGATACCATGGGTGGTGATACTGCTCCAGCTACAACAACTCAGGCAGTTTCTGATTCTTCAATGTCCGGCACTTCTATGGCCGATGTTAAGAATCTGGCAACTATTTTCTATTTCGATTTCGACAAGTCTCAGGTTATGCCCGAGGCGGTTACTGCTCTGCGTGGCCATGCGAAATACCTGGTAGCTAACCCTTCCGCTTCTGTTGTTCTTGAAGGTCACGCCGATGAGCGTGGTACCCGTGAATACAACATGGCTCTGGGTGAGCGTCGTGCGCAGGCAGTTGCCCGTGTCCTGACGGTCAATGGTGTTTCAAGCAGTCAGATTGAGCTGGTTAGTTTTGGTGAAGAGAAGCCGGTGGTAATGGGTCATAACGAAAGTTCATGGGCTCAGAACCGTCGCGTAGAACTGAAATACTAATCACCAGTCAGGTTGTTAGTTTCAATGCGCAAAGCATATAGCCTTACCGCGGCACTGGTGCTATTCAGCACCGGTGCTCTGGCGGCAGATCCTGTTCCGGTGATTGAGCTGCAGATCGAAGATGGCTCTGCAAACCGTTCATCCGTTAATACTCCCTCTGGACAGTTTGGTGGCGGCAGCGGTGAAACGCTGATGTTGCTACAGCAGCTGCAGGATGAAGTGCGTTCTCTGCGAGGAATGGTCGAGCAGCAGCAATATCAGATTCGTCAGATGGAGCAGCAGCAACGTGATCGTTATCGCGACCTGGATCGGCGAATTTCCGCACTACAGGGTTCGGGCTCCGCTCAGCAGTCTTCCGCGGGTGGTTCTGATCAGCTTCCGGTCACACCGACCTCATCCCAGCGCTTGCCAGTGCCTTTACCGGCTGCAGACAGTACCGCAACTGATGCGCAGGCATATCAGCAGGCATTTGGTCTGGTACGGCAAAAGGATTTTTCAGCTGCCCTGGATGCTTTCGATAAATTTATTGAGCTTTATCCCGACAGTGCGAGATTACCGAACGCATATTACTGGGTGGGCGAAGTGAATCTGGCGGAGCAAAAGCTGGAGCCGGCTAAAGCGGCCTTTGAGAAAGTCCTTAAAACCTTTCCCGAACACCGAAAGGCTGCAGATGCCTCCTATAAGCTTGGCGTGATCTATCATCAGATGGGTGATCAGGCTAAAGCAAATGATATGTTTAATGACACTATCTCACGTTATCCTGACAGTTCAGCCGCCAGTCTGGCGCGTGATTACCTGAAAAGATAACGACTGAAATTCCTTAAGGTTTTACGATGAGTACTCCCTCCAACAATGCTGTTGTATTGTTATCCGGTGGTCTTGATTCCGCTACGGCGCTGGCGATGGCCGTTGAACGTGGTTTTAACTGCTATGTATTAAGCTTTGATTATGGTCAGCGATCACAAACTGAGCTGATAGCCGCGAAAAAAGTTGCCGAAGACCTGAAGGTTAAGGAGCACCGGGTGGTGCGACTTCATCTTGAGGATTTTGGTGGGTCTGCACTGACTGATAACAGCATTGACGTTCCCGACCACGAAGAGGAGGGGATTCCGGTTACCTATGTGCCTGCGCGTAATACCGTCTTTATGTCGCTGGCACTGGCCTGGGCCGAGGTGCTTCATGCGCAGCATATTTTTATCGGGGTCAATGCGGTCGATTACTCGGGATATCCCGATTGCCGGCCAGAGTATATTGCTGCTTTCGAGCAGATGGCAAACCTGGCGACTAAAACCGGTGTAGAGGGTGAGCGCCTGACGATTGAGACGCCGCTGATCGATCTGACTAAAGCAGAGATCATCAGGGAGGGGACTCGTCTGGGAGTCAGCTATGGTCTGACCGTTTCCTGTTATCAGGCAGATGATGACGGCCGGGCCTGTGGTGTGTGTGATAGCTGTCGATTAAGGGCTAAAGGCTTTGAGGATGCAGGGATTGCCGATCCAACCCGCTATATCACTGGCGGATAGCTCTGTTGATCCGGGTAGCGGTTCGTTCGCCCATAAGAAATAATTAAAAAAAGGAGCCTGACGGCTCCTTTTTTAGTTACTTTTACTTATGCGGTGCAGAGAATTCACATTTCTGGTTTGCAGTGATGGTATAATATATATGGGTTTAAAGCCCGTTACCGTTTAATTACCTTATTAAGAATATTTGTTAATGTTGAATAAACAAGAGCTTTCAGATCGTATTCTGGTTCAGGAACATTTTGCGAAAGAGCACCTCCCCGGAGCGCTGGATCTGCAAAAACAGGAAGAGTACAAGAACCGTATCAAGCAGCTTCTTCAAGAGAAGGATGCCTGTCTGGTGGCGCATTACTATACCGATGAAGTGTTGCAGCAGCTTGCAGATGAAACCGGTGGTTGTGTCTCTGATTCTCTTGAGATGGCCCGTTTTGGTAATAACCATCCGGCAACAACACTGATCGTTGCCGGCGTTAAGTTTATGGGGGAAACCGCTAAGATACTTAACCCTGAAAAGCGGGTGCTGATGCCAACACTTGAAGCAACCTGTTCTCTGGATATCGGTTGCCCGGCTGATGAGTTTACCGCCTTTTGCGATGCCCATCCCGATCATGAAGTGGTTGTTTATGCCAATACCTCGGCTGCCGTTAAAGCCCGGGCCGACTGGGTGGTTACCTCCGGCATCGCCCTGAAAGTTGTTGAGCATCTTGCTGATCAGGGTAAGAAGATTATCTGGGCCCCGGATAAGCATCTGGGTGAGTATGTGCAGAAGCAGACCGGTATAGAGATGCTCATGTGGGATGCGGCCTGTATTGTTCATGAAGAGTTTAAGGCGCAACGTCTGCTGGATCTTAAAAAAGTCTATCCAGATGCTGCCGTTCTGGTGCATCCTGAATCTCCGGATCCTGTGGTTGAGCTGGCGGATGTGGTTGGATCAACCACTCAGATCATCAACGCAGCCCGGGACCTGCCTAATAAGCAGTTTATTGTGGCCACCGATCGCGCTATTTTTTATAAGATGCGTCAGGCAGCGCCGGATAAAGAGTTTATTGAAGCGCCTACCGGTGGTTCGGGTGCGACTTGCCGAAGCTGCGCGCACTGTCCCTGGATGGCGATGAACGGCCTGGAAAATGTGCTGCAGGCATTAGAGCACGGAACCGATGAGGTTATTGTGGATGCGTCGCTGATCGATGATGCCCGACGACCACTTCAGCGGATGCTGGATTTCTCTGCGAATAATGGCTGAGGCTTCTCAAACAGATAAAAAAGCCTGCTATATTCAGCAGGCTTTTTTGTATCAGGGCTTTTGCATCAGTGTTTTGGCATTCGGCTGGGCTGAGGGTCAGACCTTGCGCTTATCAACCATGAAAATACCGTAGCCGGTCGCAACAAGCTTGTCACCAACATGAACATCGGTACGCATTTTGACCCGGCGGCGCCTTTGATCAATCTCTTCAATGGTGCCGGTTGCTTTAGCGGTGTCACCAATATAAACCGGAGCTTTGAACTGAATGGACTGGTCGATATAAATCGCTCCGGGGCCCGGTAGCCGGGTTCCCGCTACCGTTGAGATCAGCGCAGCTGAAAACATGCCGTGAACGATCCGGTTCTTAAACTGAGTGGTTGCCGCGTATTCACTGTTGATGTGGATCGGATTGTTGTCTCCGGAAATGCCTGCAAACATATAGACATCGGACTCGGAGATCGTTTTGGCGTACGAAGCACTCATTCCCACTTCCAGATCTTCCAGGTAATAACCGTGCAGTTCATCCATTAGTAATTCCTCTCTGTATTGCAATGGGTTATGCCGCCATTGCTGCTTATCGGGCAGTCGCATTAGCCCCAGGCTGATGCGGGGTCATGGTTGACCGGAATAGGCGTAAACCCTAACCTAGTCTGGGTGCTGTTTCAATGAAGTATTCGGACAGTCACTTAGTAAATCAGGTTTTTGTTGCAGTGCGAAGACATTATTTGCCGCTGGTGTTATACAATGCCCTGAAAGGGTTGAATCAGCAGGCTTTATTGGGAAGAGCTGTATGCTGCAGAACAGGGTTTTTGGCGCGCTATCATGGGCGCTTTTGTTAACCGCTGTGCTCTTTTTGTATTGCAGTTTAAGCCGGGCTATGGACAATGAGTCACCTTTGACGCACACAGGTTAACCTGACGATGGTAACAAAAGTATTGCTGACACTGCTGGTGATCGTGGTGGCATATCTATATCTGCAGCGCAGGGTGAGCGCCAAT
This sequence comes from Amphritea atlantica, assembly GCA_024397875.1. Classification (NCBI taxonomy): domain Bacteria; kingdom Pseudomonadati; phylum Pseudomonadota; class Gammaproteobacteria; order Oceanospirillales; family Oceanospirillaceae; genus Amphritea; species Amphritea atlantica. The sequence continues at coordinate 2,280,575 of CP073344.1, read as the reverse complement.
AAGTCACGGACCCGAGGAGCAGACACAGAGCGCAGCTCTGCCGGGACGCCGGTCAGGGCTATCGCGATAGTGTTTCTGCTGGTTTCGTTTACATTGACAGTGGGATTCTTTGTCTATCGCTGGGTTGATGGTAATCAACTGCTCAGGATAACGCTCAGTTCGCCCCAGAGTAGTGAGCCGGCTTATTATCAGGTGCATAAGTCGGAGTTACAGGAGCGTAGCTTTACCACGACGGATGGCCAGATTATCCGTATTGGGGCTCAGGACCGGTTGCAGATTGAAGTGATGCCGGACTGAGACGGCTTTCACTGATGCTTTTAAAACACTAGCCGCTATAATGGCAGCCATCACAGATCACACCTGTTTATAGCGTGCTTCTGTTTCCCCATTTGTTCAGAGTCAGGCACTCATCTCTGCTGAGTTTTTAACACGAAAGCCAGCTCTGATCGGTGTTACAGGAATTTTTTATGTTTCAGCGTACCAGTCTTCACAGTCATAAAGAATTACCTTCGAGCATCAATAGTGATGGTGCTAACCGGCTATTGGCCAGCTCAGGTTATCAGCTGCCTTTATGCTGGTTGATGTTGTTTATTGAGAGTGACCTTCAGCTGCAAAAAGTGTACAGCTATGAAGGTGAGCAAACCTGTGAATACACCACCCTGATCTGTGCTAAAGCGGAGGCGCTGCAGCATTATCGGAGCGTTGTTGAGCGATTTAAGAGTCTGCTGGGGAATCACTGGGCCAGCTACTTTGATTACTGGCAGCAGTATCTCGAATATAACGCTGATGAGTATCTGTATCTCGATGCTACAGCGCTCTGGATGACCGGAGATGAGCAGGCATATATCGATAATCTGCGCCTCAGCCTGAGTGGTATCAGCTGGATAGGCTCCGACAATTGTCGCTGGAAGCGAAGCCGTCTGGAGTCGCTGCCATTTCTGGGGCGGGCCTTTGACCCGCTTGAGGCGGCACTAAAGCATGAGGGTGTGCGCCATCTGTTGATTCAAAGCGGCGTGCTGGATGCCGACGGCGGTATCTATATCGATAAAGAGGTGTTGCAGGGCAGCATCTGATGTACTCAGCCGTAGCATAAGCCGCCTTAAACTGCTGTACCCGGGGACTTTGCTTTAAAGCAAGTTGTAAAGAGCGTTGCGATGCGTTTTGCATGCGAACTTGTTAGGCGGGTTTTTCAAACGAGCTTTACACGAATCAGGACGATCGGGCTAATTATGAATATCACAGTTATTTTGCTGTCTCTCTGTCAGGCGTTGCTGACAACCGGTAATGTGCTGCTTATTTCAGTCAATGCACTGATCGGTCAGCAACTGGCGCCATCGCCAGGGCTGATTACACTACCGGTTGCGATGCAGTTTGTCGGCCTGATGTGTGCGACGATTCCGGCTTCTCTGGTGATGTCCCGGATAGGTAGAAAAAACGGCTTCTATCTGGGAAACTGCGTCGGTATAGCGGGCGCCCTGTGCTGTATTTTTGCCCTGCAGCAGGGCTATTTTTCACTGTTTTGTGGCGGTACCTTTTTGTTGGGTATCGGTATTGGCTTCGGTACTCTGTATCGTTTTGCGGCGATCGAAGCCTGTCCTGATGAGCAGAAGAGCAGCGCTATCTCGCTGGTCATGGCTGGCGGTGTACTGGCTGCCGTCATCGGACCCAATCTGGCGATCAGTAGTCGCAACTGGGTGGATGACGGCGTCTTTACCGGGGCTTTTATCGGCTTGTTAATCCTCTATATCACCGCGCTGATACTGCTCACTTTTGTGCGTATACCGGTCCTGGGTGGTTCGGCCCAGCCCCAACAGAGCAGTCGGCCGGTTCTTGAAATAATGCTTCAGCCGGTATTTATTGTCGCCGCGACCATCGGCATGGTCAGCTATGCCGTGATGAATCTGATTATGACGGTTACGCCGGTGGCGATGGCACGCTGCGGCTTCGACTTCAATACATCTGCCTGGGTTATCGAGTGGCATGTGCTGGGAATGTTTCTGCCTTCGTTTATAACGCCCCGGCTAATCAGCCGGTTTGGGCTGCTGCCGGTGATGTTGCTTGGAGCGGTGCTGATGTTACTTTGTATCGCATTAAACCTGCATGGCGTTAGTCAGTGGCATTTCTGGGCGGCGTTAGCGTTGCTGGGGGTAGGCTGGAACTTTATGTTTATCGGTGCCACTCAACTGGTAACCTCGGCATACCTGCCTGCAGAAAAGGCAAAAAGTCAGGCGGCAAATGAGTTTTTAATCTTTGGCATGGTAACGGTTTCAGCGTTCAGCTCGGGTTGGCTCGAGTCGGCTCTGGGCTGGCAGATGCTAAATACGCTGATGATTCCGGTACTGGTTTGGGTGATGCTGGTCGTTTATGTCTACCGTAAGCCGGTTAGCAGGCATCTGGCAGCAATATAAGTTGCAAATTCGGAGTCTGTTTAGTAAAAAAAAGGGCCACAAACGCTTGTCTGTGGCCCAATATATTGATGAATAAATGTTGATGAATTTACACTACGTTACAGGGGAATCCCCACCGTTGAAACGCTCTACTTTCCAATAGTCTATCACAACAACTATCCTTATCTCGCTGCACAGATTAATAGATCAACCCGTGTTTTTGCTTTCTGAAGGTGTGCTTCATTAGCAGGGATTTTTAGTATTGGCCGGGATCTTAAATTCGTCAAGAAAATTTCTGGTTATTCCTTCAGATCGGTTCCCGGGACTTGTGTCAGATTGCAAAGTGTAGTGCAATGCTCCCCATAACAGATGTTGGAAAAAGTCGATGAAAAGTTACCTCTTTACTACTGAGACAGATCGCGGTGGTGTCATGCTTTGTGAAATTGATGACTTTGATACGGCGGTTAACTACCTTTGTGAGCGTTTTGATGGCGTGGTGAAAATCGAATCGGCCGAGCAGGTATGGCAACTGCCTGAAGCGGATAAACAGGCCTCAGCGCCCTCAATTACAGAAACACAGCCACAGGACTCTGCTGCCGGTATTACAACCGCGGACGCCGAGGGTGAATCATCAGCTGACCTGTTTGGTTAAGCGATAAAGCCGGTTCATCCCCGGACCGGCATCAGGTATTCTTATAGTCCGTAAAATCAAAGGATTACACAGGGCGGGCTGAATGTTTCAGATCTATCATTCCAATAAGCTTGATCTGCAAAAAGATCTGTTGGTACGGCTGATCAGCCGACACCCCTTGAGCGACCCCTTTCAGCCCGAAACGATTCTGGTGCAAAGCCCCGGCATGGCGCAATGGCTCAAACTGGAACTGGCTGACACGCTCGGGATTGCGGCGAATATCGATTTTCCCCTGCCAGCCAGCTTTCTCTGGAGCAGTTTCACTGCAGTACTTGAAGATGTCCCGGCTCGTTCCGCTTTTAATAAAGAGGCATTGACCTGGGGGTTGATGGAATTGCTGCCTCAGCAGCTCAGCCAAACAGAGTTTGCCCCGTTGCAGCGTTATCTGGAGCAGGATGAGGGACAGTACAAACTGTATCAGCTGTGTGGCAAGGTTGCGGATATTTTCGACCAGTATCTGGTGTACCGGCCTGAGTGGATCGCCAGCTGGGAAAGTGGTGATGATCTGCCGGATATCACCGCTTCGCAACCCTGGCAGCCGATTCTCTGGCGTACACTGCAGCAGCATATTCTCGGGCTGGGTTTATCTCACTGGCACCGGGGTAATATGTTTAATGGCTTTGTGGCGGCGCTGAATGCCGGTAAGTTTGATCACACTGAGCTTCCCGCGCGGTTGTTTGTCTTTGGTATCTCGGCACTACCGCAAAACTTTGTTGAGGCTTTGCAGGCGCTGGGTCAGCGGATTGATGTTCACCTGATGGTGTGTAATCCCTGCAAGTACTATTGGGGTGATATTGTTGATCCTAAATACCTTGCCCGGATCAATCAGCGCTGGTTATCCAAGCCCGGTATGAGTGTCGCTGCGCTGGCGGAAAGTTACCACAGTCACGGTAATCCGCTACTCTCATCAATGGGCAAACTGGGTCGTGATTACCTGCATCAGATACAGGACCTGGCGGCGCCTGAGATCGAACTGTTCGAGGATTGTGAACGTACATCGCTATTGCAATCGGTGCAGCAGGATATTCTGGAACTTGACGATCCCTCATCGGAGAGAGTGCTCGATGCTGAGCAGAAGAGGGTGTTGCCGGCGGAAGACCGGTCATTGCAGTTGCATAGTGCTCACAGCCCGTTGCGGGAAGTCGAGATACTCTATGACCAATTGCTGGCGATGCTGGACGAGCACGCGGATCTCTCCCCCCGGGATATTATCATCATGATGCCCGATGTGGCGGCCTATGCGCCCTATATTGAAGCGGTCTTTGGTAATGCGCCCTTTGATCGTTACATTCCGTTCTCCATTTCCGACCGGACATTGCAGCAGGAAAGTCCGCTGTTACAGAGTTTTCTGCGCTTGCTGGGTCTGCCAGAAAGCCGGGTAACGGTGTCTGAAGTACTGGAAATTCTTGAAGTACCCGCCGTATTGCGTCAGTTTAATCTGGACAGTGACCGGTTTGAGCGTATCTGCCGCTGGATTGAAGCCTGTCAGATCCGCTGGGGCATCGATGCGGATCAGCGCGTTCGGCAGGGCTTGCCCCCGTTTGAGCAGAATAGCTGGCGCTTTGGTTTACGCCGGATGCTGGCCGGGTTTGCCATGGGGCAGAGTGACTCTTTGTGGCATGGCATCGATCCCTACGCTGAAATTGAAGGGCTGGAGGCCGAGGACCTGGGCCAGCTGGCGGAGTTTGTCGAACTGCTGGAGTTCTGTTGTGAACGGTTGCAGCAGGAAAAGCCGGTGGCCGGCTGGTTTGAGGTGATCAACGATATTCTGCAGCGGGCCTATCAGCCCGACGAACAGGATGAGATTCTGCTCAGCCAGATTCGTCAGGTGCTGGAGCAGTTGCAGCAACAGCTCAGCGATAGCCATTATCAGCAACCACTCAGCTGGGCAATTATGCGTGATTATCTGACCGCGGAGTTGGGCAGTAGTCGTGCCAGTCAGCGGTTTATGGTTGGTGCAGTTAACTTCTGTACCCTGATGCCGATGCGCTCGATCCCCTTTCGGGTGGTCTGTTTACTGGGGATGAATGATGGAGTTTATCCCCGTGCCATACCGCCGATGGGGTTTGACCTGATGGCGGAGCATCCCCGTCGCGGAGATCGATCCCGGCGGGATGATGATCGCTATCTGTTTCTCGAAGCACTACTGTCCGCCCGGCAGACGCTGTATATCAGCTATATCGGTCGCAGTGTTCAGGATAACAGCCCTAAAGTGCCTTCGGTGCTGGTAAGCGAGCTGATGGAGTACTGTCAGCAGAATTACCGACTGGACAGCGATTCTGACAATGCTACGCTGCAACAGCAGCTGCTGACCGAACACCCGCTGCAACCCTTTAGTGATCGCTACTTTACCCCTGAATCGTCTCTGTTCAGTTATGCTGAGGAGTGGTTGCCGTTGCTCCGTCAGCAGGGCAATACAGAGCAAAGCTTTATGACCCGGCCGCTCGTGGCGGAGCCACTGGAGGATCTGGAACTGACAGATCTGCTCGCGTTCGCCCGCAACCCGGTGAAGCACTTCTTCCAGCGACGACTGAAAGTCTTTTTCAATAGCGCTGGGGTTGAGCTGCAGGATGAAGAGCCGTTCCAGCTTGACGGCCTGAGCCTCTATCAGTTGAAGCAGCAATTGCTGGATGCCTCTATCAATGAGCAACAGCATCAGTGTTTTGAGCGGATGGTTGCTTCAGGGCAATTGCCGGTGGGTATTGCCGCGGAGTTACAAACCCGCAAACTACGCCATGATTGTCAGGAAATGGCGGATAAGATCCGCCCCTATATTAATGCCCCTGAGCGTATAGAGTGCCAGCTTATTATCGCGGGGATTCCGCTGAATGGCTGGCTAACAGGGGTTTACCCGGGCGCACTGGTGCGTTATCGGGCAGCCAATGCCAAGGGACGGGATATGGTTCAGTTATGGCTCGAGCATCTGGTGCTGTGTGCCAGCGGTTACCGGTTGCAGTCATACTTTTTCGGGCTCAATGGCCGTCACTGGTTTGACCCTCTGGAACAGGGGCGGGCGCTGGATTATCTTCAGGAATGGCTCAACGCCTATCGGCAGGGGCTCTGTGAACCCCTCCCGCTTCCTGCGGATACCGCCTGGATACTGGAATCGAAAACACTGGAAAAAGATCAGGATAAGGCGGTGATGGAAGCGCAGAAGTGCTTTAACATCGATTCTTATACGCAGCTGGGCGAGTCCCGCGATCTCTATATTAACCGGGTCTATCCTGATTACAGTTCGCTGGGACCGCGTTTTGTGGCGCTGTCAGAGTTGCTGTACCGGCCGTTAGCCCTGGCGTTGCAGCAGGGTGACGGGGAGCCGGATGATGAGTAAGGTAAAGATCCTCGATCCGCTGCGTTTTCCGCTGTCCGGACGTCGTCTGATCGAAGCCAGTGCCGGTACCGGTAAAACCTATACGATTACCGCGTTGTATCTGCGTCTGTTGTTGGGCACCGATGAGCCGGAGTCTGCTCTGCGGGTCGATCAGATTCTGGTGGTGACGTTTACCGAAGCGGCAACAGAGGAGCTGCGGGACCGGATCCGCAGCCGTATACAGGATGCCTGTCTGGTGTTTCGCGGCGCTGCAACCAGTGATCCCTTTTTACAGCAACTGGCTGAGCGACAGGATGATCTGCAGCGTTCAGCCCGATTACTTGAGTATGCCAGCCGCCAGATGGATGAAGCGGCTATCTTCACCATTCATGGTTTCTGCCAGCGCATGCTGCGTCAGCATGCCTTTGAAAGCGGCAGCCTGTTCGAAACGGAACTGATCACTGACACCGGCCCGCTGTTACGTCAGGCATTACTGGATTGCTGGCGTGAGTTGATCTATCCCGCCGATAATGAGCTGAGTGAAGCGATTCAGCAGGTCTGGCAAGGGCCGGATAAACTGCAGACCGAACTCAAACCGCTGCTGGGCAGACCGGAGCTGCAACTGATTCCCCGACTTGATACGACTAATTTGCTGCAGCAGTGGCAGGAAAGTCAGGCGTGGTTGGAGGTTTTTCGACAACAGTGGCTGGATCATCTGGAGCGGGCTGAGATCGATCTTGCGGAATTGATTCAGGCCTCCGGGGTGAATAAAAACAGCTATCGCAAGACCTCTGTGCCTAACTGGCTGGAAGCGATCTACCGCTATGCCCGGGGGGAGAGCCGGACGCTGCCGGAAACCGAGATCGGTAAGTTTTGTCAGTCACTGTTGGCGGACAAAACGCCGGCCGGGAAAAAAGTGCCTGAGCACCCGTTATTCGAACTGTGTGAGGCGTTTTTTGAACATCGTCTGCCACTACGTGAACTGCTGCTGACCTATATCCGCGAGCGGGTAGAGCAGCGCTTTCATAAGTTCAAGCAGGATTACCGCCTGCTCTCATTTGATGATCTGCTCAGCCATCTGGATGCAGCGCTGCAGCAGGATCGTAGCGGGCTGCTGGCAAGCGCCATCAATAAACAGTTTCCGGTGGCGATGATTGATGAGTTTCAGGATACGGACCTGCTGCAGTACCGGATTTTCAGCACCCTCTATCCAGAGAACGCTGATAGCGGCCTGTTTATGATCGGTGATCCTAAGCAGGCGATCTACGGATTTCGCGGCGCGGATATTTTCACTTATATCAAAGCCCGCCGGGAAGTGACAGACCACTATACGCTGGAGATTAACTGGCGTTCATCAAAACAGATGATCGCCTCGGTTAACCGGCTGTTCAGTCACAGCGAAGCGCCATTTATCTATAACGATGACATCCCGTTTCTGCCGGTTAAGGAAGCGGGTAAGGCGGATAAAACCCCCTTTACACTGTATGGCCGGGAGCCGGCTGCGCTGCAGTTCTGGTATTCCGGTGAAGATTTTGTCAGCAGACAGGATTACCTGCAGCAGATGGCTCAGGGCTGTGCCTGTGATATCGATGGTAAGTTACGGGCGGCGTCTGAGGGCGCCGCCCTGATCGGCGAGCAGCCTTTGCAAGCCAGCGATATTGCCATCCTGGTGCGTAACCGGGGAGAGGCCGCCGCGGTGATGGAAGCGCTCTCAGACCGGGGCATCCACAGTGTCTATCTGAGTGGCCGGGACAGTGTCTTCAGCAGTCGCGAAGCGTTCGATCTGCTGCTGCTGTTACAGGCGGTGGCTGAGCCGCAGGATGAGAGCCGTTTGCGGGCCGCGCTGGCGACTTCGCTGCTGAACTATCCGGCCAGCTGGCTGGACCAGTTGAGCAGTGATGAACAGTTGTGGGAGCAGTTGATCGCCGAGTTCAGCGATTATCGCGACAAATGGTTGCAGCTGGGGGTGCTACCGATGCTGCGGCGTCTGATGCGTCAGCGTCAGCTTGCAGAAACCCTGCAGCAGCAACCCCAGGGGGAGCGCAGACTCACCGATCTGCTGCATCTGGGCGAGATCCTGCAGCGTGCCAGTATGGAGCAGGAGGGAGTCTCTGCGCTGTTGCGCTGGTATGGCGACCAGCTGCTTAACCCCAATGGCGAAAGTGATGAGCAGCGCCTGCGGCTGGAAAGCGACTCGGGACTGGTTACTGTGATAACCGTGCACAAAAGTAAGGGGCTTGAATACCCGTTGGTATATCTGCCCTTTGCCTGCAGCTTTAAGAAAGCCCGCGATCCGTTATTCCATGATCACAATGATCGGCTCTGTTTCCATCTGGATCGTAAAGATCCGGACAGTCTGGCGCAGGCTGAGACGGAGCGGCTGGCGGAAGATCTGCGGCTGCTCTATGTGGCGCTGACCCGTTCGGTGTATGGCTGCTATATCGGTCTGGCGAGTATTGCTGATGGACAGTCCCGTAAAAGTGGTTTGCACCGCACCGCTCTGGGTTATCTGCTACTCAAGGGAGCTGATAGCGATACCGGCCTTCAGGAGCGTCTGCAACAGCTTTGTGCTGATAAACGAATGACATTTACCCGACCGCCCGATGGCGATCAGCAGCGGGGGCTGTTCGATCTGCCTGAAGCGCCTTTGCCGCAGTGTGACGTCCGCAGTTTTAAACGCCGCCTCAAACGGGACTGGCGGATCTCCAGTTACTCTGCGCTGGTCAGTCATCACAGTACGGCGCCTCCGCTCCCGGGGCTGGATCTGGAGGTTATTGATGAGAAAAATGCGCCTGAGACTGAGCCTGTTGAAGCGGTCGATGATATTTTCAGTTTTCCCAAGGGGGCGCAGGCGGGAACCTTCCTCCATGAACTGTTTGAGTCGATCGATTTTACCGACCATCGCAACGGTCTAGAGGGATTATTAGAGCAGAAGTGTCAGATCGCGGGCTATGAAACACGCTGGATACCGGTGTTACATCAGCTGCTGGATGATGTGCTCTATACCCCGTTGACGGCAAAACGACCTGTGTCAGATCACCGCGCACCCTGTCTGGCGGATATTGGCAACAGGCAGCGGCTGGTGGAGATGGAGTTTATGCTGCCGGCCAAAGGACTGGATGCCGGCAGGCTGAACCAGATTATCAGCCAGTATGACGCACTGTCTCAACAGGCGGGGACGCTGGAGTTTGATACTCTCAGAGGTATGCTTAAAGGTTTTATCGACCTGGTGTTTGAATATCAGGGGCGTTATTACATTCTTGATTATAAATCCAACCATCTGGGAAACCGGCCGGAACTCTACAGCGGTGCGGCGTTAGACAGCGCTATGATCGATCACCGTTATGATCTGCAATACCAGCTCTATACGCTGGCGTTGCATCGCTTACTGCAGAGCCGGATACCCGACTACCAGTATGAGACGCATTTTGGCGGGGTGTTCTATCTGTTTCTGCGGGGCATGAGAGCGGGTTCTCCCGATAGTGGCGTGTTCCATTGTCGTCCCCCTGCGGAACTGATAGACCAGTTGGACCGGTTGTTCAGGGAGGGGCACTAATGGAATTATTGCAACAGTTACGTCAGCTGCAGTTGATAAGACCGCTGGATCTGCAGTTTGGTCGTTTTATTCGCCAGGAAGAGCTGCAGGATAATCCTGTTCACGATAGCAGTGAACAGCTGTCCCTGCTGGCTGCGCTGGTGAGCCTGCAGTTGGGGCGTGGTGAGGTGTGTTTACCCCTGAATAGCTATGCTGTGCTCACCGAAAACTGGCCCGGAGCGCTACGGAGTCAGGCAGAACAGCTGCTCGCAGGGATCTCTGATAGTTGTTTGCTGTCGTTTTCAGTGATCTCAGATGGAGCTGATGAAACTCCGCTGGTATACAGTAACGGCCGTCTCTACCTCTATCGGTACTGGCACTATGAAACTCAGGTGGCGGCAAGAATCGGAGCCCTCACCGCGCCGGTTGAATCAGATCGTGTTGCCATTCGGACAGGCTTAAAGCGACTGTTTAATCCCCCTGATGTTGGTGAGACCGACTGGCAGCAAGTGGCGGTTGCAGTGGCACTCAGCCGTCGTTTCAGCGTGATTAGTGGCGGTCCCGGAACCGGTAAAACCACGACGGTGGCACGTTTGCTGGGGCTTTATGCCGAACTGTTCAGCGAGCGGATGGGCTATGCACCGCTGATCCGTCTGGCTGCCCCCACCGGGAAAGCAGCAGCCCGGCTGAGCGAATCTCTGGGGCGTGCGCAGCAGGGATTACCGGTAACCGATGCGGTGCGAGCTATGATTCCCGATCAGGCGGTGACACTGCACCGGCTGCTGGGGCCACGTCCTGACAGCAAAAACTTCCGTCATAACCGGGATAATCCACTTCATCTTGATCTGCTGGTGGTTGATGAGGCCTCTATGATCGATCTGCCGATGATCTATCGTCTGCTCGATGCGCTGCCCGCGCATGCGCAGCTGGTTATGATCGGGGACCGGGATCAGCTGGCGTCGGTAGAAGCAGGCAGTGTGCTGGGTGATATCTGTGCCTGGCAGCAGCAGGAGCCTTCCGCTGAGCTTTGTTACAGTCCGGCGCAGCTGGACTATCTGCAACAGGTGTGTGAGCTGCCGGGGCCGCCCTCTGTGCCGGGGAATAATCCGGTGGCCGATGCCCTGGCGCTGCTGCGAAAAAGTTATCGCTTTGATGAGCATAGCGGTATTGGCCAGTTGGCAAGGGCGGTTAACCGGGGTGACGGAGCGCAGGCGGCCCGGTTGTTCAGTGAAAACTGGCGTGATATCGATTTTGTTCCTCTGTCTGAAACCGGTTATCAGCAGATGGTGGCTGAGGTTGCCAGAGGCTACTCCGCTTATCTGCAGCAAATGCATGATGGCGAATCGCCAGGGCAGTTGCTGCAAACGTTTAATCAGATTCAGCTTTTGGCGGTGGTACGTCAGGGGGTATACGGTGTTGAGGGGTTGAACCTGGCGATTGAGGAACAGTTGCAGCGGCAGAAACTGATCAGCGTGGCCGGTGTCTGGTACAGCGGCCGCCCGGTGATGATTACCCGTAATGACTACCAGTTAGGCCTTTATAATGGTGATATCGGCATCACCGTTGCGGATCAGGACGGTAAGTTGCGGGTCTGGTTTGAACTGCCCGATGGCAGCATGAAAGGCGTACTTCCCGGCCGCTTACCAGAACACGAAACGGTCTATGCCATGACGGTGCATAAGAGTCAGGGATCGGAGTTTGAACAGGTGGTGATGATACTGCCTGCGGAGGAGAGCCCATTGCTAACGCGGGAGCTGATCTATACGGGCATCACCAGAGCAAAAGCTAAGTTTGTGTTGCATGCCACAACGGACACGCTGATTAAAGGAAGTCGCCGGCGGACTGAACGGGCCAGCGGTTTAAGCTGGCGCCTGTGGCAGTCTGCCGGGACATACGGATGCTAAGAGAGGTCGTCTCAGACTGCTGCTTCCTGCTCGTCAAGGAAAGCCGCAAGCTCGGTGAAGCCGCCGATATGCTCCTGGCCGTGAAAGATCTGTGGCACGGTATCAACTGGTTTACCCACGGTTTTTTCCAGATCCTGCTTGGTGATACCCTCTTCGTGGATATCGATGTAGCGGTGGTCCAGATTTTTCATTTCGCATAGTTGTTTTGCACGGGTACAAAAGCCACAGCCTTTACGGCCAAATATAGTAATTCGTTGCATATCCTGCTCTCCTTAAATCTGTTTGAATGTATTGAAACAGTTTACCAGGCACAACACCAATTGCCTTTTTTAATGTTTTAGATAGACAAAGGTTATCGTAAGAGATTTCTTAGTTTAAAATGATAGACACAACGAGATAAACGGGTAGCACTGTGCCAGAAAATATTCCGATCCACCGGCTTAAAGATATGCCGGTATTTGGTGGATTGCGTGAAGACATCGTTAAGTTAATTCTTGAGGGTAGCAACTACGTTGAGCGTGAGGCAGGCGAACCGTTCTTTCTTGAAGGAGAGCGGGGCGATTCTTCATTTATCGTAGAGTCGGGTAGCGCGGCCCTGTTTAAGGTAGGTGAGTCAGGACAGCAGTATCAGATCCGCTCGTTTTTACCGGGAGAGTGTTTCGGCGCGATGGCCTTGCTGGGTGTTTATCCCCGTAGCGGTATAGTGAAAGCTCTGGAACCCTGCCGGACGGTTGAGGTTAAGGCCGATCAGCTGTTTTCGGTGTATCAGGCAGACCCTGAACAATATGTTCTGATTTTTATGAATATGGCCCGGGATCTCAGCCGGCGTCTGCGGGATACTGATGATCAGTTAGTCGCGTGTCTGGAAGAGCACCTGCATACAGAGTTATAGCGTTAAGCGTTGTAATCGCAAAAGATAAGGGTGGCCTGAAGCCACCCTTTTCAATACCTGATTTTTTGGATCGAATGGATCAACGCTGTTCTAAAACAGCTTGTTAATCATTGCTTACCAGGAATCATGGCGCTTTCTGCGTTTAGGCAGATAAGGGATCATCAGTCCCAGAAGTAACCCTCCGAATGCAACTAAGCCGCCATAGGTGAACCAGCGCATCAGATTGCTCTCATCCATGCCGTTAATAGTGCGGTTGAGGCTGACGATTTCCTCCTCAAGGGCAGCAACCTTACCCGCATTGCCGGCATTTTCACCCGACAGGATCTGATTCTGCTGTTTAAGCGCAGCGATCTCTTCGGACTGAGCTGTGAGGCTTGCCTCATTCTGCTTCAGTTGTTCCTCCAGCTTGGGGAAGCGCTCAGTCAGACTGGTACCTGCTGAGACCAGGTCGGAGCTGATCCAGCCTGTTTTACCGCCAGGCGTTCTGATCTGCAGATAATCAGTACTTTCGTTGCGCTTCAGAACTGTGACCGGTGTGCCGCTGCGTATCCCGCCGGTAATCCGGTATTGGTTGCCCGGGCCGCTGCGGTAAAAAGTAGTGACATCATCACTGATGTAATTTGCCCCTTGCGCCGTTGCTGTTAGCGACAGCGCAAGCAGGCAGCCAACTATTTGTTTACTCGGGAGTTGTTTTAACAAATTCATGTTTTTCCTGTTTATATAGACGTTCAGCTTTCCCCCCCCTAAAACCGAAACCTGGTTTTCAGGTAAAGCTGGACAGGGTAGACCTGTAAGCGAAAGATAAGTTCAGCGAATTGTAGCCATAAATGAGCATTATACAATCAAACAGCTGCAGTTTAAGCCCTGTTTTTTATAAGGAAATTATTTTGCCGGGTAGTGGTATACTGTCGCGCGAATTAACCGGTTGCTATCCGGTCTGAATTGAGGAGTTATTAAAGTGGCATTTATTCGTTGGTTTCTGGGCAGGATTATCCTGCTGCTGAACTTCATTTTCAGTCCCCGTGCGTTTAAGAGGGATCCTGAGCAACAGCGTGAGCTGGATCTTCGCACCACGCATCTGTCGCTTTATCAATATGAAGCCTGTCCTTTTTGCGTCAAGGTGCGCCGGGCTTTGCGCCGTAATGGCCTGAATATTGAGGTGCGTGATGCTAAAAAAGTAGAAGAGTATCGCACTGAGCTGCTGCAGGGTGGCGGTAAGCTGAAGGTGCCGTGCCTGCGTATTGATGAAGGGGAAGGCAACGTAAGCTGGATGTATGAGTCTTCGGATATTATCCACTACCTTGAACAGACCTATATTGAATCTAATCAACAAAAAGCAGCCTGAGGCTGCTTTTTTTCTCTCAGGATGCTGGTGTCCCGGAAGATATTAAGATAACGTATCTGTATATTTAACCAGTACTCTTCCGATATGATCCTATACATTGCTGAGAAGCCCAGCCTGGCCCGGGCTATTGCTGATGTCTTACCTAAACCCCATAAAAAAAATGATGGCTATATTGAGCTGGGAAATGGCGACTGTGTCAGCTGGTGTCTCGGACACCTGCTCGAACAGGCCGATCCCGCTGACTACAATCCTGATTTTAAACCCTGGCGTTTTGAGCATCTGCCGATTATCCCGGATGAGTGGAAATTAAAGCCCAGGAGTAAGACCCGCTCTCAACTCGCGGTGTTGCGTAAGCTGATCCGGCAGTCAAAGCAGCTGGTTCATGCGGGAGATCCGGATCGCGAAGGTCAGCTGCTGGTGGATGAGGTGATTAACTATCTGGGCGCCAGTGCGACCAAGAAAAGAACCGCGCAGCGGCTGTTAATCAGTGATCTCAACCCCAAAGCGGTCAGCGCTGCACTTAGTGGGCTTAAACAGAATTCAGAATTTATACCGTTATCTGTATCAGCGCTGGCGCGCTCGCGCGCGGACTGGATCTACGGCATCAATCTGACCCGGGCATACAGTATTCAGGGGCGAAAAGCCGGTTATAACGGCGTGCTGTCGGTTGGCCGGGTGCAGACACCCTTACTGGGTCTGGTGGTGCGTCGTGATAAAGAGATTGAGAACTTTGTTTCCAAACCGTTTTATGAGGTTCAGGCGTTGGTTGAGACCGAGGCTGGGGAAAGTTTTAAAGCCCGCTGGAAACCGAGCGAGAATTGTCAGCCCTATCAGGATGATGAGGGCCGGGTATTAAACCGAAAACTGGCCGAAAATGTGATCGTCCGGATTAAGGGACAACCGGCAGAACTGGTCAAACTTACCCAGAAACGTAAACGGGAAAATGCGCCACTGCCTTTTAATCTGTCAGCTCTGCAGATAGAAGCAGCAAAGCGTTTCGGTATGAGTGCTAAAGCGGTGCTTGATACCTGTCAGTCGCTTTATGAACGACATAAACTGCTGACCTATCCCCGTTCCGATTGTCGCTACCTGCCGGAGGGGCATTATGCACAGGCTGCCGAGGTGGTTAATGCTATTACCGGTAATCAGCAGACGCTGGCTGCGTTTCTGCCGCAGATTGATACGTCCCGTCGCTCATCGGCCTGGAACGATAAGAAGGTCAGTGCCCATCACGCCATCATACCGACCACCCGGCAGGCTAATTTTGCCTCTCTGAGTCAGCAGGAAAGCCAGCTATATGATCTGGTAAGCCGTTATTATCTGGCTCAGTTTATGGCGCCCTACGAGTATGACGATACCCGGGTTGAACTGACTATCGCTGGCGGTCAGTTTATCGCCACGGCTCACCAAACACTGAATTCCGGTTGGAAACAGCTGCTTTCCGCGTCGGAAGCAAAGCACAGCACACTTCCGGTCTTGGCTGAAGGTCAGGCGTTACTCTGCACGGACGGCCTGCTGGAAGAGAAAAATACTCAACCACCCAAGTATTTTACCGATGCCACACTGCTGGCGGCGATGACAGGGATCAGCCGGTATGTGACCGACCCCGAAGTTCGTAAGGTTTTGAAAGAGACCGATGGACTGGGAACAGACGCGACCCGGGCAGGCATCATCGAACTTCTGTTTACCCGCGGTTTTTTTGTCAGAGAGGGAAAAACGATTCGCTCTACCACCGTTGGCCGTGCCCTGATCGACTGTTTGCCGGAAGGTGCCACGACCCCGGATATGACAGCGCTCTGGGAGTCTGAACTGAGCAGAATAAGTCAGCAGGAAAGCAGCTACAGCAGTTTTATGCAGCCGCTGACCGATCGTCTTCACGCGCTGATCGCTCAGTCTGCAGACGTAGTGATTCCTGAAACACTCAAAGCCTTAAGTCCTGCGCCTAAGAAAAGGCGTGCCAGCCGCAGCCGCAGTGGTTCTTCAGCTAAAAGCTCTGTCGCTAAAAAGCCTGCCAGTGGGAAGAAAGGCGCATCCGTCAGAAATAAAAAAATGGATAACAGTTCTGCCAGATGATTCTCTTAGTCGGTATGGCTAGCGAAAAGCGGTATGTTGCTAAGTAAAAGACACAAGCCTGCCTGCTGCTCCATAAATGGGGCGAATTATAAAGCCCGGTTAAGCGTAATTACGTGATCGCGGTCAAAGCGCAAATTTTCAGTGATGTTTCATAAACCGTGACTACGCTTTGGCTACAACGTCCTGCTATGTGTGAAAAAGGACTGATTCAGACGCTTCATGTTCTACAGGAGCTTTGATATGAAATTCAGAAATAAGATAATTACGTTCTCTGCAGCGGTGGTGTTATTGGGTTGTACCGCCATTGCTGCAGCCCCGTTCGGCGGTGATGATTCAGTGGACTATGCCAAAGACCTGTGGGCCTTGATGGTAAAACATAACCTTGCCGGAAAGGATGCGATTATGACCCGTCCGTATACCGGCATGCCTCCCCATGGCATGATCCTCGAATTGCTGGAGCAGAAAGTAACTTTGCATGATGTCACCGGTGAGCTGGTGGTGAAACGCAACTACGGTGGCGATGGTCTGATGATCGGGGATGTCATTAATAGCCCGGATAAGTATTTGCAGGCGATCACGGTGATGTTTCGTCGGGAAGCGGGTTACGACAGTGACAACAATGATTGGTTTTACGCTAAATATGCGCCTGATGGATCGTTGATGAATAATCCCAAAGGGATGGCGTTAGCCGGTCGTGTAGCCAAAGGAATGCCGACCGGCTGTATCGCTTGTCATCAAGGCGCTGAAGGCGGTGACTTTATCTTTAATCATGATCGTTATAAATAATCTAAAGCGTATCCGGTAATAAAAAAACGGTGCTCCAGGGCACCGTTTTTTTATTACCGGACTGCTCAATCAGTCGAGTTTGGGTTCATGCCAGTTGATGCATTTAAGAAACTTATGGGCCGGGTAGAACTTGCCATCTTTACCGGTCTGATCTTCTGACGATTTGATAAAGGCTTTAGGCAGCTCGCCGCCGCTGTATACATCCAGGCCGATCTCTGTACGGTAATAGGTCAGGGTTGCTTCAATCTCAGCTTCCGTTTTACACAGCTTTGACAGGTTGCTTTGCTGAACCGCGGACATATCTTTATCCGCATCAATCCCCAGCACGTGGGCCATACCGTAGGTCACCACCAGAATATCGGCAACCGCATCCCGTACTTCAGACATATCTTTATTCTGAATACCCTCAACCAGTTCCGCCAGTTCCTCCTGAATCAGATGCAGTTGCTTACCTGCTTTTTCCCAGTCAGGATTATCTAAGCTACCCAGCTGATTGCCAAATACAGTGTTCAAAAAGGAAACGTCGGTGAAATTACTCATGGTTGTATGCATACCGTTAACAGTTAAAAACGGTGTATATGATGAACGTTTAGACGGTTAAGCGCAATTTGAAATCTGCTGATCGCAGTCCAGACGGTGTAGGGGATCAGCAATAGCGTATCAGGCGTATGCTGCCGGCCTCTGTTTTTCAGAAACCAAGTAAATCTGACAACGGAGGTTTGAACCGATACAATCAATTTTTTTTGCACCATGATGAGGGAGCTTGTGAGCAACAGACCACGCTACCAGCAGATCAAAGGCTATATTCTGGACGGCATCAAGCAGGGGACCTATACCTCTGGCAGTAAAATTCCTGCAGAAGTCGAGCTGGCGAAACAGTTTGAAGTCAGCCGGATGACGGTCAATAAAGCGATCAGGGATCTGGTACAGGAAAATCTGCTGGTTCGCTACCCGGGCATGGGTACCTTTGTCACCGATGCTAAAGCTGAATCACCGCTAGTGGATATCCGTAATATCGCCGAAGAGGTGGTGCAGCGGGGTCATCGTTACAGCTGTTCGGTCATCAAACTGCAGGAAGCGGTAGCGGATGAGGTGATCGCAATGCAGATGGGTGTTCCGGTGGGCACCTCTCTGTATCGCTCGGTGATTGTGCATCGCGAAAACGATCTGCCCATTCAACTGGAAAACCGTTTTGTTATCGCTCGCTTGCTGCCGGATTATCTGAATCAGGATTTCACCGCCGGTACGCCCCACGAATATTTGTCAAAAATGTATCCGGTGTCCAATGTCGAACATATCGTTGAGGCGATTTTGCCGGATCCGAATGTGCAGCAACTGCTGGATATCGACGCCAATACCCCCTGCCTGCTGGTGAACCGCCGAACCTGGTCCGATGATCGTCTGGTCAGCTTCGCCTGCCTGACCTATCCCGGCACCCGTTATAAATTACGTTCGTTTGCTTCACCGGGTGTATAGACTTTCTGGTTTTGCGCATATCTACCTTTTTTTTTTCTGATGGATTATGTCGTTAATAATGGCTGAAAGCCGCACCGGACAAGTGCATTTCAGGTTGTTGCGGCTTTGGGGGTGTGAGGTTAAAGCTTAGCCTTAGGCTTGCCCGGGTAGAGTACTCAGGTAAAAAGCATCATTCGTTAGACGCGACCATTACTTTTAAAAGCTCTTCCGGCTCCACTTAAGTCCTGATGTACCCATAAGCGTACCAATTCCCGTTCCTAACACTTACCCGCCTGAATTGCCGAATGCGGAGGACATTTACAGCAACTCCGCCCAACTACCCGGGTTAACGATAGTGTAAGCAGGCTTCTGTTAGCTACGAATTTCATATATGTATATACATATGTCTGATCTGTTCATCTATCTTTAGGATTAACTCAAGCAGCTTTCTCCTGCCACCGATTGAAATCGTGTGGACCTTGACGGAAATTTATCTGCTCTGTTTATTTGACTAATAGTTATTTTTTATTTCTGTTATTCAATAGGTTACTCGTTTGTTTTTAATCCTCTTAACTTCTATTCAGCTTAAGCTCCCGGAGTATTAGTAAAAATAATTTGGTTTCCGCAACCCTTGGTGGTATATATATGTATATACAAAGTGCTGTTGAGGTGTTTCTGTGTTTAAACGCTGTGAAAGGATCTGGATCAATGCCAACTGTGCAACGCTGGATCCGAATGTCGAGGCCCCCTATGGGGGTTTAAATGATCAGGCGATCGGGGTCCGGGACGGCCAGATCGTGGCCATTGCACCGATGTCTGAGCTTGATCTGACCACTGTGACTGCTGAGCTGATTGATGCCCGGGGTGGCTGGATGACGCCAGGCCTGATCGATGCTCATACTCATCTGGTGTTCGCCGGGAATCGCGCCGAAGAGTTTGAACAGCGCTTGCTGGGGGTCAGTTATGCAGAGATCGCCCGTCAGGGCGGCGGTATTTTAGCGACGGTTAACGCGACCCGTAAGGCTACGGTTGATCAGTTGGTGGAGCTGTCTCAGCCCCGCCTGCAAGCGTTGATGGCGGAAGGGGTGACGACGGTTGAGATTAAATCCGGCTACGGTCTCAGTGTTGCGGCTGAACTGAATATGCTGCGCGCCGCTAAACAGCTGGTTGAGCATAACCCGGTCAGGGTGTCGGCGACTTTGCTGGGTGCCCATGCGCTGCCACCGGAGTTTCGCGATGATGCCGAAGGCTATATCGATCTGGTGTGCAATGAACTGATTCCTGCGGCGGCCCGTGAAGGGCTGGCTGATGCGGTGGATGTATTCTGCGAGACTATCGCGTTTTCTCCGGCCCAGTGCGACCGGGTATTCCGGGCTGCCCGTGCGCACGGACTGGGCATTCATGCCCATGCTGAACAGTTAAGTAATCTGCACGGGGCGGAACTGGCCGCCAGTTATGGTGCCTGGTCGGCTGACCATCTGGAGTGGTTAGATGAGGCCGGCGTCAGGGCGATGGCCGAACAGGGCACCGTCGCAACATTGTTACCCGGCGCGTTCTATTTTCTGCGGGAAACCCAGCTGCCGCCGATCGAACTGCTGCGTAACTATCGGGTACCGATGGCCATTGCCACTGACCTGAATCCTGGATCTTCGCCGCTGGCATCCCTGCAACTGATGATGAATATGGCCTGCACCTTGTTTCGGATGACGCCTGAAGAGGCTCTCGCAGGTGTCACCCGTCATGCGGCTCAGGCACTCGGCTCTGCGCAGGCGATCGGTATGCTTCGCCAGGGTATGCAAGCCGATATGGTGCTCTGGGATATCGCTCATCCGGCTGAACTGGCCAGTCAGTTTGGCGTCAATCCGATCCGACAGCGAATCGTCGCTGGGAAGATAACCCATGTCTGAATACTCAACGGCGTTTAATGCTATCTGGAAGGGCCGTATCGATACGGATGAATTGCCTGAACTGGCCTGTCGTCTGCATCAGCAGATTCAGCCGCTGACTGCCGGGACTGCGGCTGAGACATCTGACAGTGTGGCGATTATCGGTTTTTGCAGCGATGCTGGTGTGCGCCGGAATCAGGGCCGGGTCGGCGCTCGTCGAGCGCCGGATCTGTTACGCCGTTCGCTGGCGAATCTGCCCTGGACACTCACCCGGCCGGTCTGGGATGCGGGTAATGTGGTGTGCGAGGGCGAACAGTTAGAAGCGGCCCATCAGGCACTGGCTGATCAGGTAAGCGAATGTCTCAGTGCCGGTCACTTTCCGTTTGTACTGGGCGGTGGTCATGAGGTCGCCTATGGCAGCTGGTTGGGGTTAAGCCACTACTTGCAGGCACAGAGCGCAGCATCCGGCAACCCGCCCAGAATTGGCATTATCAACTTTGATGCCCATTTCGATCTGCGTCCGGATAGTAATGGCGCCAGCTCAGGTACGCCGTTCTATCAGATTGCTCAGCAGTGTCAGGCTAATAACTGGCCGTTTCAATACTGCTGTCTTGGTGTCAGTGAAATGTCTAATACTGCGGCGCTGTTCCATCGGGCCGATCAGCTGGATGTCACTTATCGTAAAGACAGTGAGCTGGATATTACCCACCTGACTGAAACACAGGCGCTGCTACAACAGTTTATGGCTGACTGTGATCAGCTTTATCTGACCATTGATCTGGATGTGCTGCCGGCAGCAGTCGCTCCGGGTGTCAGTGCGCCCGCCGCCCGGGGAGTGGGACTGGAGATACTCGAGCCCCTGATCGCAACGGTAGTGGCGTCCGGCAAACTGAAACTGGCCGATGTTGCCGAGTACAACCCTGAATTTGATATCGATAACCGGACTGCACGGGTTGCTGCGCGTCTGTTCCACTGTATTGTTAAACGAGGATAAGAAAAATGAATCAAAATCGTCATGATGCCAGCCGGATTATTAAAGCGCCGACCGGAACCGAACTGAGCTGTAAGAGCTGGCTGACCGAAGCGCCGATGCGGATGCTGATGAATAATCTGCATCCGGACGTTGCCGAGAAGCCGGAAGATCTGGTGGTCTACGGTGGTATCGGTCGTGCAGCACGTAACTGGGCGTGCTATGACAAGATTATTGAGGTGCTGCAGCGGCTGGAAGAGGATGAAACCCTGCTGATTCAGTCCGGTAAACCGGTGGGGGTGTTTCAAACCCATGCGGATGCCCCACGGGTACTGATCGCCAACTCCAATCTGGTACCACACTGGGCTACCTGGGAACACTTCAATGAACTGGATAAGCAGGGTCTGATGATGTATGGCCAGATGACCGCCGGATCATGGGTGTATATCGGGTCGCAGGGAATTGTCCAGGGTACCTACGAGACCTTTGCCGCGATGGCCAAGAAGCACTTTGCCGGTGATGCCTCCGGCCGTTGGGTACTGACCGGTGGTCTGGGCGGCATGGGTGGTGCTCAGCCGCTGGCGGCAACCATGGCCGGTTTCTCCTGTATTACGGTTGAGTGTGATGAAACCCGCATCGATTTTCGTCTGCGAACCCGTTATGTCGATAAAAAAGCCTATACCCTGGATGAAGCACTGGGCATGATTGATGCCGCTAAAGCCCGTGGCGAAGTGGTCTCAGTGGGCTTGCTGGGCAACTGTGCGGATATCTTCCCGGAACTGGTTGAGCGGGGTATCACACCAGATGTGGTGACCGATCAGACCAGCGCCCATGATCCGCTCAACGGGTATCTGCCGAAGGGCTGGACTCTGGAGTACGCAGCCGATATGCGCCTGAAAGATGAAGCGGCGGTGGTCGATGCGGCAAAAGAGTCCATGGCGCTTCAGGTGCGGGCGATGCTGGCTCTGCAAAGCCAGGGTGCCGCGACCACGGACTATGGTAACAATATCCGTCAGATGGCCTTCGAAAAAGGGGTCGAGAACGCCTTTGACTTCCCCGGGTTTGTGCCAGCCTATATCCGTCCGCTGTTCTGCGAGGGTATCGGTCCCTTCCGCTGGGTGGCATTGTCCGGTGATCCGGAAGATATCTATAAAACCGATCAGAAAGTCAAAGAGTTGATTCCGGATGATCCGCATCTGCATAACTGGCTGGATATGGCCCGTGAAAGGATCGCTTTCCAGGGGCTACCGGCACGGATCTGTTGGGTCGGGCTGAAGGATCGTCAGCGACTGGCGCTGGCGTTTAACGAGATGGTCAGAAACGGTGAGCTGAAAGCACCGGTGGTTATCGGTCGTGACCATCTTGATTCGGGTTCGGTTGCCAGCCCCAACCGGGAAACGGAAGCGATGCTGGATGGTTCCGATGCGGTTTCAGACTGGCCGCTGCTGAATGCCCTGCTGAATACCGCCGGTGGTGCCACCTGGGTGTCACTGCATCACGGCGGTGGTGTGGGCATGGGCTTCAGTCAGCATGCGGGGGTGGTGATTGTTGCCGATGGTAGTGATGCTGCAGAGAAGCGTCTGGCGCGGGTACTGCACAATGATCCTGGGACGGGTGTGATGCGTCATGCCGATGCCGGTTATGATATAGCCATCGATTGCGCCCGGGAGCAGGGGCTGGATCTGCCGATGCTGAATAAATAGAAAATCAACTATAACGAATAGTGCATCGTTCAGCGGGCCTGATGATTGTCAGGCCCGATACGATGCAGGCGATAATCATTTTTTAGGAACTATCCTGATGTATCAACTTACTGTTAAACCAGGGCATCTCTCCCTGGCTGAATTACGCCGAATTAACCATGAACCGGTGACGCTGTCTCTCGACCCGGCCTGCCACGAAATGATTCATGCCAGTAGTGCAGCGGTTGAAAGGGTCATCGAAGCGGGGCGGGTCGTCTATGGTATCAACACCGGTTTTGGTCTGCTGGCCAACACCCGTATCGCCGTTGAAGACCTGGCGCTGCTGCAGCGTAGTATTGTCCTGTCCCATGCTGCTGGGGTGGGTGAACTGATGTCTGAATCGACGGTGCGGCTGATGATGACCCTGAAGATCAACTCGCTGGCACGCGGTTTTTCCGGGATTCGTCTGGAAATTATAGAAGCGCTGATCAAACTGGTGAACGCTGAAGTTTACCCCTGTGTACCGCAGAAAGGCTCGGTGGGGGCATCCGGCGATCTGGCGCCACTGGCGCATATGAGCACAGTGCTTCTGGGTGAAGGTGAGGTGACTTACAACGGTGAGCGCATGTCGGGCGCAGAGGGCCTGCGAATTGCCGGACTGGAGCCGATCGCTCTGGCACCTAAAGAGGGATTGGCGCTACTGAATGGTACGCAGGCCTCTACCGCATTTGCACTGCAGGGGCTGTTTGCTGCCGAAGATCTGTTTGCTGCGGCGATTATATCCGGATCGCTGTCCGTGGAAGCGGCACTGGGTAGCCGTCGGCCGTTTGATCCCCGGGTACATGAAGTGCGGGGTCAGCAGGGCCAGATCGATGCGGCTAACGCCTACCGCCATCTGCTGGGTGAGCGTTCCGAGATTGGTGACTCCCACGAAGGATGTGAGAAAGTTCAGGACCCGTATTCACTGCGTTGTCAGCCTCAGGTCATGGGGGCTTGTCTGCAACAGATCCGTCAGGCGTCAGAAGTCCTGCTGGTAGAAGCCAATGCGGTGTCTGATAATCCGTTGGTGTTTATCGAAACTGACGAGTTTATCTCCGCCGGTAACTTTCATGCCGAACCGGTCGCCATGGTAGCCGATAATCTGGCCCTGGCCATCGCTGAGATCGGCTCGTTATCTGAACGGCGCATGGCGCTATTGATCGACTCCAATCTGAGCAAATTACCGCCGTTTCTGGTTGATAATGGCGGCGTTAACTCTGGTTTCATGATCGCTCAGGTGACCGGTGCGGCCCTGGCGTCTGAGAACAAGTCACTGGCACATCCCGCCAGCGTTGACAGTCTGCCAACCTCGGCCAATCAGGAAGACCATGTATCGATGGCCACCTTCGCCGCTCGCCGGTTAAAGGATATGGCGGATAACACCGCGGGTATTCTGGCGGTGGAGTTGCTGGCGGCTTGTCAGGGGGTCGATTTCCGGGCGCCGCTGAAGTCTTCAGAGCGGGTTGAAGCAGCCAAAGCACAGCTGCGTGAAGTGGTGCCTTTCTACGATAAAGATCGTTACTTCTCACCGGATATCGAAAATGCCAAGCAGCTGATTCAGAGTGCTGCCTATAACAGCTACATGCCGCCGCAATTGCTACCGAGCGTGTAAGTCACACTACTGTTACAGACGTTGTTGCGACGCTATCGGGTGATTCCGGTGAGCGTCGTGGCACAATTGTTTCAGGTATTACCCCTCAGATGCGGCAACAGAACCGTCCCTTTTTTACTGCCTTTCTCACTGCTTTTCTGCTGGATTTGTCTTCCGGTTTGAACTCTGCCCACACGTCCACTGCGTAACCAGGACCTTCCTTATTTAACGACGCTGTTTATCTCCTCTGCCTGAGGGGCAGAATCCGGGGGGCTGACGGCCTGGATTTTTGCAATGCCATATTCGGGTCACCGCTATGTATGAGATGAGTGTTAGCGTCAGAGTTGCAACATGTAAATTATTCAGTTTAAAGTCACAGAAACAGCGGGTAAATTGACAGCTATTTGTTTATTATATATAAACTGATTTATAAATAATAAAAAAGAGACGCTGTGATGTTTAACGAAGTGCTGCAGGGGAGTGCCATATATCAGGCGCAGGATCCCCAGGTTATATCTGACTACGTCAATCAACATATTGGAACCCATAGAATCTCTGTTAAGGGTGAGTGCGAGCGGAAAGCGTCAATCTGGCATCGTAATTTTTCCGACGTTGCGCTTTCACGGATAACCTATGGTGGTAATGTCAGAGTACAGTCTGCGGATCTCGAAGATATCTATCATCTGCAGATAGTCACCCGTGGCGTATGCGACTGGAGTCTGGCGGATAAAGACTTAAGAGTCAGTGCCGGAGAGGTTCTGCTGCTTAACCCTAATGACAGGGTCGATCTCAACTACTCAGCTGATTGCGAGAAAGTGATTGTTAAGATCCCCAAAAGTGTAATGATCTCTGCGTTGGCCGAAAAAGTCGCCTATCTGCCGAAGGATGGGGTGAAGTTTGATCATGCAGTACGGAAAACCGCAGAGCACCGTTCCCTGATCCACCTGCTCGAACTGATCTTTATGGAAGCGGAAGCGGCGCAATCAGACTTCTCGCAACTGGCGCCCTACAGCAGCCTTCTGGCGGTGAAACTGCTGGACTGCTTTTCAAATAATATTCAGATCCCCGATGAGATTGAGGCGCCACACTGCTTTTCTGCAATCGACAGCTACATCGCAGACCACATCAAAGATGATCTTTCCATAGACGACCTGGCTACGCTTAGCCGGGTCAGTCAGCGTACCCTTTATAATATTTTCGCCCGGCATAAGTCAGTCACTCCGATGCACTATATAAAGCAGCAGAAGCTGATGCATGTACATAAAATGTTGCAGGATGGCGAGGGTGGATGTCGTAATGTCACCGAGGTCGCCCTGGATTTTGGCTTTATGCATCTGGGACGTTTTTCCAGTGAATATCGGAAGATGTTCGGCGAACTGCCCTCAGAAACGTTAAAAAAGAGAAGTCATTAACGGGTTTGCAAATCTCTGCGTCGTAGCGGTCAGGAGAATAAAGGCACCTAAGGGTGCCTTTTTTGATGCATTGGAATAAAGGCTCAGATATAGCCTCTTAACTGTTGTGTGGCCGTCTGACAGGCATGGAGCACAGCCTGCTCATAGATGCTGCCTTTATCGACCGGCGTGTCACTGGTTTGACCCAGCAGGTTGATGATAGAACTGATATTGTTATCAACATCAAAGATCGGTGCACTGACGACGTTTATATCCGGCAGATAGTCCTGCTTGAAGCGACAGACTTTTTCCTCCCTGATCTCCTCAAGCAGTTTTATAAACTCACTTTTGTTCAGTGGTTGCCCCATATGTCTGGGCAGGGCGGGAGGGTTGTCAAAAAATTCATCGACGATCTCCAGGCGTCTTTGTTCCGGCAGAAACGCCAGAAATATGCGGCCAGAGGCGGAGGTAAAAGGTGATAGCTGTGATCCGAGGCGGATATTAACGTTGAGAGAGCGGCTGGAATCCAGCCATTTAATCACCAGCGGACAATTACCGTTCCAGATCGCTACGGTTATGGTTCTGTCATATTCCCGGTGCAGCTTCTCTGCACAGAGGAAAGCGCTCTGGATCGGGTCGATCAGACGCAAAGCCGAGATGCCGATCTTCAGGCTGCTGGTGGCCAGGGTGTATTTCGAGTCACTTTGCTGACTGATGTACCCCAGTTTTACCAGACTGACCAGATATTTATGTAACCGGCTGGGAGACATCTCAGCAAGCTCAGCGAGCGCTTTCAGGGTAACTGGCTTGCCATATTCAGCGATGTGTTCCAGAATTTTTAGCCCTAGTTCTAATGAGCTGATACCCTGTTTGTGATCTTTGGGAATGGTAATCGTTGTGTCGATCATACAGTGCTTCGTTCCTTATAGCAGGAGACCTTCTATTCTCTGGCAGGCCTCTCGCTATCGTATTAGACTGCCAGGCTTTGTTCAATAAACTCTTTATTATCATCAAGTGATTGAGAGTCCCCCTGAAACATCACTTTGCCTTTCACGATCAGGATATGTTTCTCGCAGAGTTCATTCAGCACTTTAATGTTCTTATCAACGATAATCGTTGATACGCCGGAATGTTTAATCTGTCTGATTACCTGCCAGATCTCTTTCCGGATTAACGGTGCGAGTCCCTCGGTTGCCTCGTCAAGGATCAGCAGGTCAGGATTGGTCAGCAGTGCGCGGCCGATTGCCAGCATCTGCTGCTCGCCGCCGGACAGCTGCGTGCCTTTATTGGTCAGTCGTTCTGTCAGGCGGGGAAACACTTCAAGAACCTGCTCATAGGTCCAGTTGGCTTCACCCCGTGAATTTTTCCGGGCCGCCATCTGCAGATGTTCTTTCACTGACAGATTGTGGAACATACCCCGTCCCTCAGGGACATAGGCGATATCCTGACGCATCCGTTTCCAGGTGGGAAGGCGGGTTATATCTTCACCTTTATAAATCACAGAACCGCTACGCGGTGGTGCGATTCCCAGAATTGACTTAAGGGTAGTGGATTTTCCCATGCCGTTGCGGCCCATAATACTGACCGTTTGCCCCGCTTTAACATCGAAAGATACGCCATGGAGAATATGGCTTTCGCCGTACAGTGTTTGCAGGCCGTGAACTTCAAGAATATTCTGCATGATTAAAATACCTCGTCATCGTTGCCCAGATAAGCATCCTGAACCAACGGGTTGTTGCGGATATTATCAACCGTATCGGTTATTAAGTGCTGGCCATCGACCATCACCGTCATCAGATCTGATAGCTCGAAAACAGCATCCATATCGTGTTCTACGAGTACAATGCAGTAGCGCTTCTTCAACTTTTTTAACAGGCTGATGATCGTCTGTGATTCTTCGTGGCCCATCCCGGCCATTGGTTCATCCAGCAGCAGCACCTTAGGACTGGTGGCGAGTACCATGGCGATCTCCAGCTGGCGCTGTTCACCGTAGCTGACCTCTGCTGCGCGGATATCAGCCCGGGCGCTTAAGCCTGCCTGTTCAAGCGCTGACCGGGCTATCTCGGTAATCTGTCGGTTTTTACTGCGCTTTCTGAACAGGTTAAAGCTACCGCCGATGCGTTGCTGGGCAGCGATACAGCAGTTTTCCAGGCAGGTCGCGTTATGGAAAATATTTGTTTTCTGAAAGCTGCGGCCAATACCTGCACGGCAAAATTCATAACTTTTCAGGTTGGTGATCGGTTTGCCGTGATACAGGATAACGCCGCTGGTGGCCGGGTAGGCGCCACACAGGGTATTTAACAGCGTGCTTTTGCCTGCGCCATTGGGGCCGACAATGCTGTGCAGCTGGTTATCTTTAAACTGTATATTCAGCTCATTCAGGGCTTTCAGACCACCCCAGAATTTACACAGGTTTTCGGCCTCAAGAATTGTCTGACTCATTACCGTTTACCTCCGCTCAGATTGTTGAGAAACCCTGCCATACCGTGCTTGAGGGTCAGCACCAGCACAATAATCAGCGCTCCCATAAAGAACATCCAGTATTCGGTCAGGTGCTCAATGTAGTAGTGCAGACCTTCATACATGAAACTGCCGATAATGGCGCCATACACCGACCCCAGTCCTCCCAGCAACGTCATCACCAGGGCTGTTGCGGATATGTCCCAGGACATCATGCTGGGGTTAACGAAGCCAAACTGCAGGGCAAACAGATAGCCTGCATAGGCCGCCAGTGATGAGGACAGAACATAGGCAATCAGGCGGAAATGGAAAATGTTGTAACCCAGTGCTGTCGCCCGGTCTGGGTTCTCTTTCAGTGCATCGACCACCCGTCCGAATGAGGAATTCATAATGACTTTAAAGAACACGAAGCAGTTAAACAGTGAGAGCAGGCAGAGGTAGTAAAAGTGTGTCTCATTTTCCAGGTCGAGGAAACTCAGCCCGAAAATACTGGTTTCCGGTTTGATGTAGATAAACAGACCATCCTGTCCTCCGTATTCAACCGAGTCAGCAAAGAAGTAGAAGGTCATCTGAGCCAGCGCAAGGGTGATCATAATCATATAGATACCACTGGTACGCAGCACAATCAGACCTACGATCAGCGCGATACAGCCGCTGATCAGCATCACATAGAAAGTATAAACCCAGAAGTTCACCGCCTCATATTCAGGCGCCAGAATGGTAAAGATGTACCCACCCAGCCCGTAAAACATCGCGTGTCCTAAGGTGATCATGCCGGTACGTCCCACCAGATAATCCAGTGACATAACAAAAATCGCCAGGATGATGATGGTTGAGAATTTATTGATATAAAAGGTGTTCCCCTCGAGAAACAGAGGTATAAACAGCCCGATAGCGAAAAACAGATAGATAAAAATCTTTTCTGATTTGTTGGAAAAAATAGACATCGTTTTCACCCTCAGTTTTTAAACAAGCCCTGAGGCTTAGCTAAAAGGATCAGTGCCATAAGCAGATAGATCGACATACTGGAAACCTGAGGCAGCAGCACAGAGGCATAGGTATCGACGATGCCGACAATCAGCGCCGCGATAAAGGCACCTTTAATTGAACCCAGACCGCCAATCACAACCACCACAAAGCACGAAATAAGCACGTGTTCACCCATACCCGGTACCAGGCTGACGATAGGCGCTGAAACAATGCCCGCAAGTGAGGCGAGGAATACACCAATGGCAAACACAATGGTGAATAGCTTGCTGATATCGACCCCGAGGTTTTCGACCATGGCGCGATCCGATTCACCCGCGCGGATCATCATGCCCAGCCTGGTCTTGTTGATGGTGAAGTACATGGTTGCTGCTACCACCAGACAGAGCAGCGATATAAACAGGCGATAGACTGGATACTCGATGATATCCGTCAGCCCGATTGAGCCTGACAGAATTGCTGGCACTTCAACGCCGAGAGGATCATTGCCCCAGACAAAACTCTGGGTGGCATTAAATATAAAGATCAGACCCACCGTGAGCAGTACCTGATCCAGGTGATCCCGCTTATAGAGATGAATGATCAGGCACCTTTCTATGATGATGCCAATCACCAGTGCAATGGCGCCGCTGATAATGAAGGCCAGCAGAAAGCTGTCGGTCAGGGTCGTGAAATAGTAGGCAAGGTATGCCCCAATCATGTACATGGAACCATGCGCCAGATTGAGAATGCCCATTACACCAAACACCAGTGTGAGTCCCGAAGCTATCAGAAACAGTAATAGCCCGTACTGTACTCCGTTGAGGAGTTGTACCAGGAAAAGAGAAGTATCCATAATACCTGCCTAAAGAAGAATCTTAAAAAGTCTCATGAAGGGCCTCCGCGAAGGCCCTTGATTGAGCTCCTGATCAGAGCGTTACAGCTTGCAGCCGCGGGCAGGGTCTTCCAGACCTGCATATGAGGTTTTCACCACAGTGTTCTGGCCATCAACAACCTTACGCAGGTAGATGGTCTGGATCGGGTTATGTGCTTTTGAAAAGTGGAATGCACCGCGGGGGCTGTCTATTTCCAGTTTGCCCATCTGTTGAATCAGGGCGGCTTTATCGGCGGTGTTGCCGTTCGTTGCGGTAACCGCATCAACGATCAGCTGACCGGCGTCATATCCCTGTACTGCGAACAGGTCGGCGGGCTTACCGTAAAGGGTTTCATAGTCCTGACGGAAACTTTTGTTTTTAGGAATATCCAGGGCATCGGCGTAGTGCAGGGTGGTCATCACCCCTTCAGCCGCCGGACCCTGTGCTGTGGTTGTACCTTCGGTCAGGAAGCCTGAGCCCAGTAGCGGGATCTTGCCTTTCAGTCCCATCGCATCGTAGTCCTTGACAAATTTTACGGCACCACCGCCCGCGAAGAAGACAAAAACCGCATCAGGTTTGATTGACGCGATCTCGGTCAGATAGGACTGAAATTCTGTTTTCGGGAATGGCACCAGCATCTCTTTAATCACTTCACCGCCGGCCTTCGAAAAGGATTCATTGAATGCCTCCAGAGACTCTTTGCCGAAACCGTAGTTCCAGCTCATGGTAACGATCTTCTTATAACCCATGTCATAGGCTTCTTTACCCATAGGAAACGCGGTCTGCCATGAGGAGAAAGAGGTACGGAATACGTTTGGCTGACAGAATGCTCCGGTAGCGGCGTTAGCACCCGCATTCGGAATGATCATGATGGAGTCTTTACCTTTGATGGTTTTGATCATCCCCATCGCGACTCCGGAGTGTACCGGGCCGATGACGAAATCAGCTTTCTGGTTATCGACCAGAGAGGAGGTGATTTCGGGTGCCCGGGCCGGTTTGGCTTCGGTGTCCATTTCGATAAATTCAACCGCTCGTCCTGCGATTGTATTGCCTTTCTCTTTCAGCGCCTGCTTCAGACCATTACGGGTTGATTCACCCAGACCGGCATAGACGCCACTGAATGGCAGCATAACACCCACTTTAATCGGATCACTGTCTGCAGCCATTGAGCCTGAGCTCATAGCGATCATGCAGGCGGCAATAGTGGCTGGCAGAACTGACTGGCATATCTTCTTTTTATTGTTCATCACTAATTTCTCAAAGTTAGAGGATTAAGTCGACTCAGCCTATGTCTGAAAGGGCCTTTCCAATAGCCACTGATTGCAAGCTTTGTCCATCTAGCGCATTGCATTCTGTTCGCTGCAGAAAATGGATACAGAGTTTCGCTGAGCGGATTTTTTTCCCCGGTGGCTGCGGAGATAGTAGAGACGTTAGAGACGCTCCTGGCTGATTTTTTGAACGTTATGAACCAATTGGTCTGGTCAGATAAGGGCGCAATATTAAAGATCGTCACCAACTGGTGAAGGCTGTAATCGTATGCTGTAACGGCTTGTCGCACTGCATGTATTAGCCAGGCGTCGGGTATTTTGGGATAGGGTGATATGAATAAAAAACTAAAAGCAGTGATTATCGGGCCGGGCAATATCGGCACCGATTTGCTGATGAAGATGCAACGTTCCGAATGGATTGAGCCGGTATGGATGGTGGGTATCGATCCCGAATCTGATGGCCTCAAACGCGCCCGGGAGATGGGCATTAAAACTACCTCTGACGGTGTCGATGGTCTGCTGCCGCACGTGATCGAAGACGATATCCGTATCGCCTTCGATGCCACTTCTGCCTATGTGCATGCCGAGAACAGCCGCAAGCTGAATGAGCTGGGGGTGATCATGATCGATCTGACTCCGGCGGCGATCGGTCCCTTCTGTGTACCGCCGGTGAATCTGCGGGCCCATGCGCAGAACCTGGAGATGAACGTCAATATGGTCACCTGCGGTGGTCAGGCGACGATCCCGATGGTGGCAGCCGTGTCTCAGGTTCAGCCAGTAGAGTATGGCGAGATTATCGCCACGGTGTCCTCAAAATCTGCCGGTCCCGGCACCCGTAAAAACATCGATGAGTTTACCCGCACCACCGCCGGTGCCGTGGAAAAGGTCGGCGGCGCTAAAAAAGGTAAGGCGATTATCATTATCAACCCGGCTGAGCCACCGTTGATGATGCGTGACACCGTGCACTGTCTCACCGAAGGCGAGCCGGATCAGGCGGCGATTACCGCCTCCGTTCACGCGATGGTCAAAGAGGTGCAGAAATATGTGCCCGGCTACCACCTGGTAAACGGCCCGGTATTTGATGGCAACCGGGTCTCCATGTTTATGGAGGTGGAAGGTCTGGGGGATTACCTGCCGAAGTATGCCGGCAACCTGGACATCATGACCGCAGCCGGACTGCGCACCGCCGAGATGTTTGCCGAAGAAGCAACCAACGGCAACATTACCCTGCCGGCACGCGGCTAAGTGGAGGAGAAAGCAATGAATCTGAAAGGTAAAAAAGTAGTCCTCCACGACATGAGTCTGCGGGACGGTATGCACGCCAAGCGTCACCAGATCTCCCTGGAACAGATGGTCAACGTCGCCACTGCACTGGATGAGGCCGGTATGCCGCTGATCGAGGTCACCCACGGTGATGGTCTGGGGGGCACCTCGGTGAACTACGGCTTCCCCGCCCACAGCGATGAGGAGTATCTCGGCGCGGTGATTCCGAAACTGAAAAACGCCAAAGTCTCCGCGCTGCTGTTGCCCGGGATCGGCACGGTCGATCACCTGCGCATGGCGAAAGACTTAGGGGTCAACACCATTCGGGTTGCGTCGCACTGCACCGAAGCCGATGTCACCGAGCAGCATATCGGTCTGGCGGCCAAATTAGAGATGGATACCGTGGGCTTTCTGATGATGGCGCATATGGCCAGCCCGGAAAAGATTCTGGAACAGGCGAAACTGATGGTCTCTTACGGAGCCAACTGCATCTACTGCACCGACTCGGCCGGTTACATGCTGCCGGATGAGGTGACTGAAAAGATCGGTCTGTTGCGGGCCGAGCTGGACCCGTCTATCGAGATCGGTTTCCACGGCCATCACAACATGGGGATGGCGGTGGCCAACTCCCTGGCGGCGATCGATGCCGGTGCCGGCCGCATCGATGGTTCGGTAGCGGGCTTAGGCGCCGGTGCCGGCAACACGCCACTGGAAGTGCTGGTGGCCACCCTGGTACGGATGGAAGCGGACCACGGTATCGATCTGTACAAGATCATGGATGTCGCGGAAGACTTAGTGGTACCGATGATGGATCAGCCGATCCGGGTCGATCGCGATGCCCTGACTCTGGGCTTTGCCGGGGTGTACTCCTCGTTCCTGCTGTTTGCCAAACGGGCGGAAGCTAAGTACGGCATTCAGGCACGTGACCTGCTGGTAGAACTGGGCCGTCGCGGCACCGTCGGCGGACAGGAAGATATGATTGAAGACCTGGCATTGACTATGTTTAAAGAAAAGCAGGCGAAAGAGAAGGGGTTAATCTGATGGCTGAGAATCAAACAAATACACTCACGGCGTCACAGATCGAAGAGCTGGCGATCCATCTGGAAAATGCTGAGCTGGAAGCTTACGAAGTCACCAAGATTACCGATGACTTTCCAGAGATGACCTACAAGGATGCTTTCGATATCCAGTGGGAGATCCGTCGTCGCAAAGAGGCGCGGGGCAATAAGATTGTCGGCATGAAGATGGGCCTGACCTCCTGGGCGAAGATGGCGCAGATGGGGGTTGAACATCCCTGTTACGGTTTCCTGGCGGACTACTTCTCCGTGCCGGACGGCGGTGAGATCAGGCATGATGAGCTGATCCATCCGAAGATCGAAGCGGAACTGGCATTTGTCACTAAAGCACCGCTGAAAGGGCCGGGCATCCATATTGGTGATGTCTTGCGGGCCACCGACTTTGTTATGCCTGCTGTTGAAGTGATCGACTCCCGCTATAAAGATTTTAAGTTCGATCTGAAGTCAGTGATCGCGGATAACTCCTCATCCAGTCGTTTTATCACCGGTGGCCGTATGGCACCTCCGGCAGACCTTGATCTGAAGACGCTGGGGGTAGTGATGGAGATCAATGGCGAAGTGGTACAGACCGGCGCGGGCGCGGCGGTGCTGGGTCATCCGGCGTCTTCTGTGGCGATGCTGGCGAATATGCTGGGCGAACGTGGCGAAGAGATTCCGGCGGGCACCTTCATCATGATCGGCGCGATCACCGCGGCGGTACAGGTTAATAAAGGCGACAGCTTCAGCGTACGCTATCAGGACCTGGGCACCATCAGCGGCAAATTCATCTAGATGCTCAGTAGTAGGGAAAAATTATGCCGATTATTCATGTGAACATAATTGAAGGAAGAACGGATCAGCAGAAAGAGCTGCTGATTCATGAAATTACAGAGGCGGTTAATCGCGCCCTTGATGCACCCCGGGAATCCGTGAGGGTCCTGATCAGTGATGTCCCTGCGCAACATTGGGGAATAGGTGGCCAGTCGGCAAAAACGCTGGGCCGGTAAGCGGTTATTAAAGGTTGCTGTTTATGCCCACCATTACTGTCGAAAACGCCACGCCGTGTCGGGTATTTGAGATAACACCTGGCGAAAGCCTGCTGATCGGTTCTGAAAAATGTTTGAGCCGGGCGATACCTGTGGGTTGTCGGGGCGGTGGTTGCGGCGTGTGCAAAGTGCGGATTGTAGCGGGTAGCTATCACAGTAAGTGTATGAGCAAAGCGCATATCTGCGAAAGTCAGGCCGAAGCAGGATATGCACTGGCTTGTCGGGTTTACCCTCTGTCGGATATGCGGATAGAGGTTGTCAATCAGTCACAGGCTGAAAAGGCCTGCTTAAAATAACAATAGAGGATTACCAAAATGAAAAAGGGTGTAATGCGTCCCGGTCATGTGCAGCTCCGGGTTCTGGATATTGAAGAAGCCGTTACCCATTATCGGGACCTGCTAGGCCTGATCGAAGTTGAACGGGATAGTCAGGGACGTGCCTACCTGAAAGGCTGGACCGAAGTGGATAAGTTCTCTGTGGTGCTGCGTCAGGCGGATGAGCCGGGTATGGACTTTATGGCCTTTAAAGTGCTCAACAACACAGTGCTGGAGCAGCTGGAGAGCGATCTTAAGGCCTATGGCTGCGAAGTCGAGCATATTGCTGCGGGAGAACTGAGTGGCTGTGGTCGCCGGATCCGTTTTGAAGCGCCGACAGGCCATCGTTTTGAACTCTATGCGGAGAAGGAACAGACCGGTAAGTGGGGCGTATCTAACGTCAACCCGGAAGCCTGGCCGATGGATCTGAAAGGGATGAAAGCCACCCGGTTTGATCACTGTCTGCTGTACGGGCCGAATGTTGAAGCCACCTATGAACTATTCCGCGACGTGCTGGGCTTTGATCTGGCCGAGCAGGTGGTCGATCCGGAAGGCAATCGTGTCGCCGCGTTTCTGACGGCCAGCATGAAAGCTCACGATGTGGCGTTTATCGACTGTCCGGAGCCGGGTAAATTCCACCATGCATCGTTCTTTCTGGAAACCTGGGAATCGGTACTGCGTGCTGCGGATCTGATCTCCATGACCAATACCTCTATCGATATCGGTCCCACCCGTCACGGCCTGACCCATGGTCAGACGATCTACTTCTTTGATCCGTCGGGTAACCGTAATGAAGTATTCTGTGGCGGTGATTATCATTATCCCGATCATGAACCGGTGACCTGGAAAGCAGAGGATCTGGGCAAGGCGATTTTCTACCATGACCGTGTTCTGAATGAGCGCTTTCTGAGCGTTCTGACTTGAGTGTTCTGACCTGATTGGTTCGGATCGCTCTGTCGCCCGGGGCTGAATGCCGGGCGGCAACATCTGCTAATTTGCTATTCCCCTGAGGTTTCAGAATGAAACAGTTTCAAAACTTTATTAATGGTGAGTTTGTCACTACGGCCAGCGGTAAAACCTTCGAAAACCGTAACCCGGTCGATAACAGCCTGCTGGGTCTGGTCCATGAAGCGGGTCAGCCCGAGGTGGATGCCGCGGTGAAAGCCGCTAAAGCGGCGATGAAAGGTCCCTGGGGCAAGATGACTCAGGCACAACGGATTCAGTTGCTGGATAAAGTGGCTAATCGCATTAATGAGCGCTTCGATGAGTTTCTTGACGCCGAGTGTAAAGACACCGGTAAGCCGCACAAAATTGCCTCCCATATCGATATTCCAAGAGGCGCGGCCAACTTTAAGGCATTCTCTGAGACTCTGGCGAACCATCCGACAGAAGCCTTTAAGCTGGATACCCCGGATGGCCGTGGTGCACTCAACTATGGTCACCGTACTCCCAAAGGGGTGATCGCGGTGATCAGTCCCTGGAACCTGCCGTTGCTGCTGATGACCTGGAAAGTCGGGCCGGCATTGGCCTGCGGTAACACCGTGGTGGTCAAGCCTTCAGAGGAAACCCCGGCCACTGCCACCCTGCTGGGTGAGGTGATGAACGAGTGTGGCGTACCTAAAGGTGTCTATAACGTGGTACACGGTTTTGGCCCCGATTCTGCCGGTGCCTATCTGACCGAGCATCCTGATGTGAATGCGATCACCTTCACCGGCGAAACCCGCACCGGTGAGATCATTATGCGCGCCGCTTCGGTGGGCCTGCGCAATATCTCGCTGGAGTGTGGTGGTAAGAACCCCGGTATCGTGTTTGCTGACTGCGACATGGATAAAGCGATCGAGGGCACCATGCGTTCAGCGTTTGTGAACTGCGGACAGGTCTGTCTGGGAACCGAGCGGGTCTATGTCGAACGTCCTGTTTTCGACGAGTTTGTTCAGCGCCTGAAGGAGGGGGTTGAGAAACTCAGGCTGGGGGTGCCGGAAGATCCGGAAGTGGACTTTGGCCCGCTGGTGAGTCAGGAGCATAAAGAGAAGGTGTTGTCCTACTACCGTCTGGCGGTCGAAGAGGGGGCTACCGTGGTCACCGGTGGCGGCGTGCCCGAGATGGGCGAAGCGCTGAATGCCGGCGCCTGGGTCGAACCGACCATCTGGACCGGCCTGGCCGATGATGCCCGTGTCGTGCGGGAAGAGGTCTTTGGGCCCTGCTGTCATATCCGTCCGTTTGATACCGAAGACGAGGTGATCGAACTGGCGAACGATACCAAATATGGTCTGTCGGCGGCGATCTGGACAGAAAACTCTGCCCGGGCGTCGCGGGTTGCCGAAGCGATGGATGTCGGTATCGCCTGGGTCAACAGCTGGTTCCTGCGGGATCTGCGGACCGCCTTCGGTGGCGCGAAAGAGTCCGGTATCGGCCGCGAAGGCGGGGTACATGGACTGGAGTTTTATACCGAACTGAAAAATGTCTGCATCAAGCTTTAATTGCTGAATCACTGACGAATAGATATTGAGAAGATGATGAATACAGAACAGATAAAGTTACTCGGTGATGAGCTCTACCAGGCACTGTGTCAGCGGCAGCAGGTACAGCCGCTGACCTCACGTTTCGGGGATATTACCATCGAAGATTCCTACCATATCTCCTTGCAGTTGTTGCAACACCGCCTCGATGCGGGTGAACGGATTATCGGTAAAAAGATCGGCCTGACGTCTAATGCGGTTCAGAACATGCTTAAAGTTGATCAGCCGGATTTTGGCTATCTGACCGATAAAATGGCCTTCAGTCAGGGGCAGGAGATGCCGATCTCCCAACAGCTGATCCAGCCAAAAGCGGAAGGTGAGATCGCCTTCATTCTGAAGAAAGACTTGCTGGGACCAGGGATTACCGCTGCCGATGTGCTGGCGGCAACTGACTGCGTGATTCCCTGTTTTGAGGTGGTGGATTCGCGCATCGATAACTGGCAGATCAAAATTCAGGATACCGTGGCAGATAATGCCTCCTGTGGGTTGTTTGTGCTGGGTGACCAGGCAGTGGATCCGCGCAAAGTCGATCTGGCAACCTGTGGCATGGTGGTTGAAAAAAATGGCCAGTTACTGAGTACCGGCGCCGGTGCCGCAGCATTGGGTAGCCCGGTGAACTGTGTTGTCTGGCTGGCCAATAAGCTGGGCGAGTTTGGTATCCCGCTTAAAGCCGGTGAAGTGATTCTGTCGGGCTCTCTGGTGCCACTGGAGCCGGTTCAGGCCGGCGATTTTATGAGTGTTTCCATTGGCGGAATCGGGTCGGCCTCCGTGCTGTTTACCTGATCCTGTACTTTTGTTTCTTTGCTCCCTTTCGCAATGTGTTTGGCCTCCTTTTGGAGGCCTTTTTTTGGTTTATCGCATGTTATGGGAGATAAAGAAAACCCGCTGTCTTGAGTCTGGATGTTTGATGCTAGAAAGGTTTTTACCACAGAGCGCACAGAGAACACGGAGAAGTGCTGTTTAGCGGTTTCTCTGTGCGCTCTGTGTCCTCTGTGGTGAGTTTGCTTTAGATGATGTCTCGGTCTTTTATCACGACAGAAGCCGCTCCAAAACCCGCTGGCTTGAGTCTGGATGCTTAACGCTATAAAGGTTTTATCACAGAGAACACGGAGAAGTGCTGTTTAGCGGTTTCTCTGAGCTCTCAGTGTCCTCTGTGGTGAGTTTGCTTTAGATGATGTCTCGGTCTTTTATCACGACAGAAGCCGCTCCAAAACCCGCTGGCTTGAGTCTGGATGCTTAACGCTATCAAGGTTTTATCACAGAGAGCACGGAGAAGTTCTGTTTAGCGGTTTCTCTGTGCGCTCAGTGTCCTCTGTGGTGAGTCTGTTTAAGATTATGAGACCGCCATTTATCGCGGCAGACTGCCGTTCTATTAGTCTCTACCCCGATAGTCCTTTCTTTGTCCGCAAAGACGCATTATCCGGTTTCTGCACTGCAGGTGCATAAATAGGATACAGGTCGGCATAAAGCGGATATTGAGTCACCCCTCTGTTGAGTATCTTTGAATAAAACAATAGAGGTGGCCCGAATGAACACAGCACTGTTTAATAAAATTGATTCGATGATGGAAGAGAATCCTGAGAAGGGTATCTATCGCTGCAAGCGGGATATGTTTACCGATCCGGAACTGTTCGAACTCGAAATGAAGCATATCTTCGAAGGCAACTGGATCTATCTTGCCCACGAGAGCCAGATTCCCAATAAAAATGACTTCTTCACCTATACCATGGGTCGCCAGCCGATCTTCATCACCCGCAATAAAGACAACGAGCTGCAAGCCTTTATCAACGCCTGCAGTCACCGTGGCGCGATGCTGTGCCGGACGAAAAAGGGTAATCGCGCGGCACACACCTGTCCGTTCCATGGTTGGGTATTCAATAATGATGGCAAGCTGCTGAAAGTTAAAGACCCTGATGATGCGGGCTATCCGGAATCCTTCAACTGCAAGGGTTCGCACAACCTTAAAGCGGTGCCGCGTTTTGCCAACTATAAAGGCTTCCTGTTCGGCAGTCTGAATCCCGATGTTGTTTCCCTGGAGGAGTATCTGGGAGAGGCGGCCAAAATTATCGATATGATCGTAGATCAGTCACCGGAAGGCCTGGAAGTGCTGCGTGGCAGCTCGACCTACGTGTATGACGGCAACTGGAAAGTGCAGGCAGAGAACGGCGCTGATGGTTATCACGTCAGCGCGGTACACTGGAATTATGTGGCAACCACCGGCCGTCGGGATAAAGAAACCGATAAAACCAAAGCGATGGATGCCAGCACCTGGGCGAAACAGAAAGGTGGTTTCTACGCCTTTGATCACGGCCATATCTGTCTGTGGATGGAGTGGCCAAACCCTAAAGACCGTCCAATTTACCAGCGCCGCGATGAGCTGATTGCCAATAATGGAGAGGCGAAAGCGGACTGGATGATCGGTAATCTGCGTAACCTGTGTCTCTATCCGAACGTGTTCCTGATGGATCAGTTCAGCTCGCAGATCCGCCAGTTCCGCCCTATCGATGTGAATAAAACCGAAGTCACTATCTACTGCATCGCGCCTAAGGGCGAAAGTGCCGAGGCCCGTGCTCAGCGTATCCGCCAGTATGAAGATTTCTTCAATGCCAGCGGTATGGCAACCCCCGATGATCTGGAAGAGTTCCGTTCATGCCAGAAAGGTTTTATGGCCACCAATCTTGAGTGGAATGATATGTGTCGTGGTTCTGAACACTGGATTCAGGGGCCGGATGACGAGGCTAAAAAACTGGGCATGAACCCGATTATGAGTGGCGCTAAAACAGAAGATGAGGGTTTGTATACCGTTCAGCACCGTTACTGGGTTGATGTGATGAAGCAGGCTGCGACTGAACAGGAGGAAAAATAATCATGTCTATTTCAATTGAGCAGGTAAATAAATTTCTCTTTGAAGAAGCCCGTTATCTTGATGATAAAGAGTGGGATAGCTGGCTGGAGATGTATGCAGAAGATGCAACCTACTGGGTGCCCTCCTGGGATGACACTGGTGAGCTGACGGAAGACCCGCAGACTGAAATTTCGCTGATGTATTATGCCTCGCGCAGTGGTCTTGAAGACCGGGTATTCCGGATTAACACCGATAAATCAAGCGCGACCAGTTTGCCCCAGCCGCGGACTTCTCACAATCTGAGCAATATAGAGATTGTCGAAGCGTCTGATGAACAGTGCAAAGTTCGCTTTAACTGGGTCAACTATGCCTATCGCTATGAGCATGTGTACACCTACTTCGGTACCAGTTTCTATACCCTGGATACGTCCACTGATCGTCCGAAGATCAAAGATAAAAAAGTCGTCCTGAAAAACGACTATATCCATCATGTGGTCGATATCTATCATCTTTAATAATAACAATAAGGTCCCCCGGGATACCGGGGGCCGGGATCGATTATGTCTTATAAAATTGCATTAAACTTTGAAGACGGTGTGACTCGTTTTATCGAGTGCAACGAGGGTGAACTGGTGGCTGATGCGGCATATCGTCAGCGTGTCAATATTCCACTGGATTGCCGCGACGGTGCCTGTGGTACCTGTATGTGTCATGCCGAATCAGGCAAGTACATACTGGAAGATTACATCGAGGATGCGCTGTCTGACGAAGAGGCAGAGCAGGGACAGGTGCTTACCTGTCGCATGGTGCCAACCTCCGACTGTGTCGTGTCAGTGCCGGTATCTTCAAAGGTCTGTAAGACGGTGACCGAAACTTATACGGTTGAACTGTCCGCCATTAATCGTTATTCAGATACCGCTATCGGATTCTCTGTCAAAGGTGACAAGCTGGCGAATCTGCATTTTCTTCCGGGTCAGTATGTCAATATCAAAGTGCCGGGCAGTGATGAAACCCGGGCATACTCTTTCAGTTCTCTGGTCAGCGATGACAATGAAGTGTCTTTCCTGATTCGGGTGATTCCCGATGGCCGGATGAGCAGCTATATGCGGGATACTGCTCAGGTCGGTGAATCACTGGAGATCTCCGGACCGTTTGGCAGTTTCTATCTGCGGGATATGAACCGTCGGGCCCTGTTTCTTGCCGGCGGTACCGGTCTGGCACCGTTCACCGCGATGCTGGAGAAGATGGAGCGGGACGGCCTTGAACACCCGGTACACCTTATCTACGGCGTAACCAACGATATCGATCTGGTCGAGGTCGACCGGCTGGAGCGTCTGGCGGCTTCACTGCCACTGTTCAGCTTCGCCACCTGTGTTGCCAGCCCGGAAAGTTCTCATCCAACCAAAGGCTATGTCACTCACTATATTGAAGCCGAACACCTCTGTGATGGTGATGTTGATACCTATCTCTGCGGTCCGCCGCCGATGGTTGATGCGGTTAACCACTATTTTTCAGAAAAAGGCATAACGCCCGCCAGCTTCCATTACGAAAAATTTGCCTGAGGTTGCGTTTATGTCTACACGTCGTTTTGAGGAAAAGGTTGTGCTGGTCACAGGGGCTGCTCAGGGCATTGGTCGGGAAGTGGCACTCAGAGCTGCGGCTGAAGGTGCGCTGCTGGTGCTGGTTGATTTCTCGCCCCTGGTGGAGGAGGTGGCCGGTGAGATCACCGGGCAGGGCTTTGCTGCGCCACTGGTGGTGCTGGCCAACCTCGAGCAGTATGCAGAGTGCTGCAAGGTCATGGATGCTGCCGTAGCTAAATATGGGCGTATCGATAGCCTGATCAACAATGTCGGGGGCACTATCTGGGTTAAACCCTATGAACATTATGAAGAGGAACAGGTGGAAGCGGAGATACGTCGCTCACTGTTTCCGACACTCTGGTGTTGTCACGCAGTGCTGCCCTTTATGCAACAGCAAAACTCGGGTGCTATTGTTAATGTCTCATCCATCGCTACAAAAGGACTCAACCGGGTTCCCTATGCCGCAGCAAAGGGTGGGGTTAACGCCCTGACTGCCTGTCTGGCCTGGGAAAATGGCAACCGGGGCATTCGCGTTAATGCAGTGGCACCGGGTGGCACCGATGTGGGCGAACGAAAAATTCCGCGCAACACGCAGCCGATGAGCGCAGATGAAAAGATGTGGTATCAACAGATCGTAGATCAGACCATCGATTCTACGGTGATGGGACGTTACAGTCAGCCCAGTGAACAGGCTAGCGCGATCCTGTTTCTTGCCTCCGATGAGGCCTCTTATATCACCGGAACTATCCTGCCTGTGGGTGGGGGCGATCAGGGGTGATTTGAATTGCACTTAAAAGGCAGCCAGTTGGCTGCCTTTTTTTATGCAGAAAATAACGTGGCTCGAACGATGCTTCGCATCTTGCTCGTTGCTCGACGGAAACTTCGTTTCCTTGCTCGAAAAAGCGTTTGTAGTAATCTACGTGGTGAGTGGTTATAGTTAAATCCGGTGGGTAACTGGAGTACCCGTATCGTAGTCTGTGATTTTGATGGGTCTGTGTAGCTTGGTCAGGCACTTAAGACAGTTCAGGCGGATATTCAGGATGAATACCATTATCCTTTTTTCCTTTCTGGCAGTCCTTACCTTTGCATATTGAGTCACATATTCCTGATACTTACGGCTTCTGCGATACATCTTTTACCCGTCCCTAGATATAAATGTACCTTACAAGGT
Organism: Amphritea atlantica; assembly: GCA_024397875.1. NCBI lineage: Bacteria > Pseudomonadati > Pseudomonadota > Gammaproteobacteria > Oceanospirillales > Oceanospirillaceae > Amphritea > Amphritea atlantica. The sequence goes on along the minus strand of CP073344.1, from coordinate 2,237,276 downwards.
AGCAGAGCTTGCAAGCTTTCCAGCCTTACAAGGGCAGACTATTAAATTGTTGGGTGACAAGATGAGCAGTGCTGACAAACTCGCTGAAGCCAGCTTTTTTCTGGAGCTGTTGGATGCTCTAGAAAATAGAAAGCGCCCGCTTACTAGCGGTGCAACGCCAGCGATGGAAGTCTCCTACTTGCTCGGTGCTGTCCTCAACTCTCTTTATTCAGCTCTTGAGCAGGCAAAGCCAGTTGCGGGAGTTGAGGCAGTCAAGGCATACAAGGCCACCCACTCGGCGCTACTAGGTGGCCAGGGAGTTCGCAACATCACCATTCACGAGAAGCATGTCGGCATTGATCATTCTGACTACATTCCGCCACCGGGTAACGCGGTTAACTTCGACTTCCGCAAAACGCCACGTTTAATCCAAGAAGAGCGAGCTGCTTCAAAGGGTGTCGTATTGCATATGGGCGCCAACCACTATATCGAGCATGAGGGCAAGCTTACCGATGTCACTGAGCTTTGCTTTCGCCAGTTTTATGAGCTGCGTGCATTCCTTAGCTCTCGCGGCATTGTCACCCAACAAGACGTTCAAGCGGACAGCCCCGCCTCCGGCGGGCCTGCTGCTTAGCTTCGGCGTTTTATGTTTTCAAGGAGTAATTAGATATGCCTGATATTGGCGCAATTTCAGCAGGAATAAGTTCAATAAAAGTTGCAATAGATATTGCGAAAGAACTTAAAGGAGCAACATCAGCGATAAAAGATGCTGAGGTTAAGCTTAAAATAGCTGAGCTTCTTGAGGCTATGGCAGAAGTGAAAATTCAGCTTGTAGAAGCTCAAGATGAAAACCTTGAGTTGAAGCAAACCATCAAAGAGCTCAAGTCGGCACTTTCCAAGCAAGATGAAGTAGTTTTTCGAGATGGTTACTATTATTTATCTGAGCCTCAAGATGGAAAGCCAGACGGACCGTTTTGCTCAAATTGTTTCACAACTAAAAATTTGGTATCTCTTCTTACAGAGGTTACAGGCACCTTCCGTAGCTTTGGGAGATATAAGTGTCCTAGCTGTGAGCAGCGGTTTGGTAAATAAACATAACAAAACAGGCAATCGGACTCGCTAACGCTTGCTCGTTGCTGTTGGCGTTACATCCTTGCCTAGGAAGCCTCATGATTAAAGCACCTAAAAGACCGGAAAAAGATAAGGTAATTTGGCGCTACATGAGTTTAGAAAAGTACTTGGACTTTCTACTCACTAAGTCAATAAAATTTACTCAAGTGAGTATCGCTGCCGATCAGCTTGAAATATCGTTAATGCTCAATCGCCTCGAGAAAAATGGAAGTCTTGTTGGAAAGGAGCGCATTTTAAACGGAACGAATTTGCACATCGACCGGATGAAAAAATCTCACTATATCAGTTGTTGGGCTGGCAAAGAGCACGAGTGTCGTTCCCTATGGTTTTCTTATTTAGGCGGATCGCACCTGGGAGTTGCTGTCAAAACAACGGTTAGGCAGTTTTTGGAAAGCGTGAACTGGGATGTCTACGGATATGATTATAGGGAAGTAGTTTATCGAGATGATTTTGAAGACCCTGAAGAATTGCAGATTAATACTACTTTGCTAAATGCTAAGGCTCGTGCTTATTCTTCAGAAGACGAAATTCGCTTTTGCGTAAGTGAAGACCTCATTAAACTCCCAGAGGGGGAATTTTCCTCAGAAAACCCTCCCGTGACAATTGATCCGGAAACCTTGCCGAAGGTGATTCCTTTAGAATTAAACCTGGAATCCTTGGTCAACGAGCTTTGGATATCGCCTTACTGTGAGGATTGGCAAATTGATACTATCGGCGAAATCACATGTAAATTAGCTCCAGAACTGAGAGAAAGGATGAAAAGATCAGATTTAAACGAATGGATATAACAAGTGACTGTGGTGTTCTGTCAATAATATCTGTTTGTTTTGAAAACTAGATCTTCTAGCTCATTACATCCTCTGTGAGAATGCCTGTTATCTATCTCAAGCTAAGTGACCTTCGGCATCGTTGAAAGTCACAAATGCCACGGTAAAGTGCTCAGGCCATAACGACTATGGCCTGAGAACAACACGAAAGTGACGTGTTAACCGTGAGACCGGTTATTCTGGCTTTAATACCAGATGGCCCACTGCGGTGTTGGAACCCGGTACATGATAGTGACGGTGTAGCGGTTTAACATGGTCACCTAATGCGCCGCGCATAATCAGCCACATCACCAGTTCAATGCCTTCAGAGCCTGCTTCACGCAGATATTCGATGTGGGGCATCTCTCTTAAGCGTTGTGGGTTAGCAGTCAGATCATCCAGGTAGGCGTTATCGAACTCTTTGTTAATGAGTCCTGCCCGTGGGCCCTGTAGTTGATGGCTCATACCACCGGTTCCCCAGATCTGTACATTGAGGTCTTCAGGGAAACTTTCCACTGCGCGGGCAATCGCTTCACCCAGCATCCAGCAACGGTTGCCTGTGGGTGGTGGATATTGCACAACATTGACGGCAATCGGCACTACTTTAACCGGCCAGGCGTCAGGCTGACCAAACATCAGCGACATGGGCACGGTCAGACCATGGTCAACATCCATTTTGTTAATAATGGTCAGATCAAATTCATCCAGGATGCAGGACTGGGCAATGTGCCAGGCCAGATCCGGCTCGCCAACCACGGGTGGTACGGGTCTTGGGCCCCAGCCCTCATCTGCTGACTGATACTCTTCAGCACAACCAATCGCAAAGGTTGGGATAATATCCATCGAGAAGGCGGACGCATGATCGTTATAGACCAGAATAACGACATCGGGCTTCTCGTCTTTGATCCACTGTTTGGTCCACTCATAGCCTTCAAAAACAGGCTTCCAATAAGCCTCTTCGGTCTTGCCATTATCAATCGCTGCACCAATGGCGGGTACATGGCTACTGGCGATGGCTGCTGTAATTCGTGCCATGATTAGTTCCCATCCTTTATTGAACGCAGGCCCTCAGGAGAGCGGCCACCGGCTATCATCATTGCCTGATAATCTTCCGGCGTCATGCCGGTCATGGTTCCGACCGCTTGCAGGAAGCTCAGACCGTCCGTTGAAAACACTTTCGCCAGAAAATAGATATTGCCGCCTTCATCGAGCGCCGCATTATAGTCACGGTCAAGAATGGTCTGCTTCTGAGCTTCAGTCATTGGCCATTCATCGAGGTAGGCGCGCTCATCGGCTTTAAAACGTTCGCGGTTTTCCGGTTTCATCAGGCTCATGCAAAACTGGTTTAACCAGTAACCTTTTCTGCCCCGCTGGGCGGTATACACCCGGGTACCCGGAATATCTTCGAACTCGGCAAGATACTCATGAATAGATTGTTTCATTATATTTTTCTCATTTTTTCACAGCTATAGAACGTGCATCGTTTGCCCCGAACATGGTCATGATCGATCTGATCAACGGGTTCAATTATTAACCCGCTCACTCCAGAAGTGTTCCCCCGAAGTCAGCCACAGAGTTAAACGATGAATGGAAATAGTATAGGGTATCGATTGGACTAACCCAATCGACGGGAGGCCGTATACGGCCTGTCAATCATTCAATTTTTGCGTCTCGCTATAAGTAATCAGCTCCGCTTGAACCATCCCATCATATTTTCCCGTTTCTGATACAGCACAGCGTAGCTTAGCAAGCCGATAATCACACCCCAGAACGCCGCGCCAATGCCCAGGTAATTCATCCCTGAAGCGGTGACGACAAAGGTGATAAGCGAGGCTTCGAAGTGAAAAGTCTCCTGTGCAGCCCCTAGCAGATTGCTGGAGATTGCGCCCAGCAGCGCAAGCCCTGCCAGTACCTCGACAAAGTGTTCAGGCAGTGCGGTCAGCAGCGCAATGATGGTGCCTGAGAAGGTGGCGCCAATCAGATAGAACACGCCATTGGATACCCCGGCTATATAGCGTTTTGCCGGGTCCGGATGGGCATCTTCTCCGGTACAGAGTGCCGCCGTGATGGCGGCAATAACCGTGGTAATGCCGCCAAACAGGGCGGTAATCACCGATATGGCACCGGTACAGATGAATATTGGGCGGGCAGGGGTGTTGAACCCTGAGGCTTTGAGGATGGCAAAGCCGGGTAGAAACTGGCCGCTCAGACTGACAATAACCAGCGGCAGGGCAAGACTGAGTGTCGCGTTGAAGCTGAACTCTGGTGAGATGGATATCGGTGTTGTGAAACTTAATTCGACAGACTGAAGATGGGTCTCACCTAATAGAATCGCCCCTGCGAGACCGGCGATGAGCAGCAACAGCAGGCAGTATTTTGGCAGCAGGCGCCTGGATATCAGGTAGCTGACGATCATCAGAATACTCAGTTCAGGCATAAACTGGATCGCCAGAAACGCTTTAATCCCGAACTGAAACAGTATACCCGCCAGCATTGCATGGGCTATGCCTTTGGGGATGGCGCCCATAATGCGGTCAAAATAACCAGAGAACCCCAGCACAATCAGAATAATGGCCGCAGTGATATAGGCCCCGACCGCCTCATTCAACGAGAGTCCGGGAAACAGCGTGATCAGAAGTGCGGTGCCCGGCGCAGACCAGGCGGTAATGATGGGGGCTTTAAACCAGATACTCAGAAAAATACCGGAGAGCGCTGCACCGATAGAGATCGCCCAGACCCAGGAGGCCATCATCTCGTTGCTGACACTGGCACTTTGTGCTGCCTGATAGAAAATCACCAGTGGGCCGGAATAGGAGATCAGTACGGCCAGCAGTCCGGCGGTGATCGCCGATAATGAGAGATCTTTATGCATGATTGGGGCTATCCCGATTCAGTGGATTATTGTTTAGTATACCCAGTATATATTCTGGATATATCGAGATAATCAGCGGTTTTAGAGATAGACTGTTTAGAAAAGCTGAATAATAGATTGTTGTTGAAAAATAAAGGGGTGAGAATTGGACAGACTGTTTTCTATGCAGGTTTTTACCCGCATTGTCGATAGCGGCAGCTTTACCCAGGCGGCCAAGGAGATGAATATCTCCAGGGCTTCGGCAACATCGATGCTCAAACAGCTGGAAAAAAGTCTGGGCGTCAGGCTGCTACACCGGACGACCCGGCAAGTGAATCCTACGGGGGATGGCCGGTTTTATTATCAGCGCTGTCAGAAAATACTCGATCAGGTTTCTGAAACGGAGGAGATTTTGTCCCAGGTTGCTGCTATGCCAAGGGGACCGCTGAGAGTGGATCTGCCCAATAGCTTTTCCCGATTGGAAGTGATACCCCGGCTACCTGAGTTTTGCGCCAGCTATCCCGATGTCGAGTTGTTGCTGAGTGCCGGAGACCGGGTGATTAATCTGGTAGAAGAGTCGGTGGATTGCGCCATCAGGATTGGTAAGCTGGCAGATACCTCATCGGTTTCACGGTCACTTAAACCTTTGCCGCAGGTGACCTGCGCCAGTCAACGCTATCTGAGTCAATATGGCACCCCTGAAGGGCTGGATGATCTGACACAGCACCGCTGCGTTGAATACCGTTCCTCATCGTCTGGAGAAGTAGAGCCTTTAGCGTTCAGTGTCAGTGGCGAACTGCGTAAAGTGAATCTGCCGGTTACCGTGTCAGTGAGTAATGGTGACTCCTATGTTGCCGCGGCCGAAGCGGGAATGGGGATTATTCAGATCCCTGAATATCATATTCGCCGACAACTGGACGCCGGCACACTGATTGAGATTCTGCCTGATATCCGGCCACCCTCATTGACACTCTCAGTGCTCTATAGCCATCACTCGCATATGAAACCGGCTTTAAGAGTTTTTATAGACTGGATGGTTGAGCAGTTTTAACAGGTATTCACTTTTAACAGACATAGATTTTAGCATCCTGATTGTGAAAAGGATAAAGCACCTAACTGTCTTTGTAGAGTAAGCTTTTAATACTTTTCAAAAAGTCTATCTCCTTTATAAGAGCCACTCTTGAAACTGTCCCATTTCGGGACAATCGTGCTAAATGACTGTCCCGGAGTCGGACAAAAAACTGTCTCGGTAAATTTAAATGGTTTTATAACTTACTAATATTTAATAGTTTTTTTGTTGTGGCACAGTCGCTGCAAATTATTCTGTACCAATATTAAAAAACAACAAAAATGGTATAAAAATGAACAAAAGACATTTAACTGTTCTTGCTGCAACAGTCCTTGCTACGGGTGTTTCACTTATTCCATCGATTGCTCATTCAGCACAAGTTGCTACCGATCCGGGTGACTACAGTCCGCTTCCTGCGGGTATCGATCTGGGTATTCTTTATGTCCAGCATACTGAGCATCAGGATTATTACGCTTCAGGCAAAGAGATATCCAGTCTTGCTGGTATTAACGAGCTGAAAACTGATATCGGTCTGCTGCGCTGGGTTCATTATATTGAAGCGGGAGGATATATCCTCGATCCGCAGATCATCCTGCCTTTTGGTAAGGTTTCACTTGATACCACTGCGGGCACGACCAGCAGTTCCGGAGTAGGGGATCCGATTGTTGGCGGTACTATCTGGGTGTACAACAACACTGAGACAAAGCAGGCTTTCGGTTTAACCGCCCTTGCTTCATTGCCTCTGGGTGATTATGACGGCGCTAAAGGCCCGGTTAATATCGGCGAAAATCGTTGGAAAATGATTACCCAGGCAGGTTATGTCACTCCTCTGACTGAAACGCTTTCTCTTGATCTGATTGCCGAATATACCTTCTTTGGTGAGAACGATGATTTTGGCGGCGCACGAAAAGATCAGCAGGATCAATACGGTATTCAGGCGCATATCAGCAAAAGCTTTGGTCCCGCCACAAAAGCGACACTCAGTTACTACCATGACTTTGGCGGTGAAACGAGCCTTAATGGCGTTGACCAGGATGATGAACTTAACAACAGCAGCTGGAACGCAACCCTCAGTCATTTTGTTGCGCCTGATCTGCAGGTGATGGTTGAGTATGGTCGCAGCCTTGAGGTTGAAAATGGTTTCTTTGAGGAAGACCGTCTTAACCTCCGTTTTGTCAAAGTATTCTAAGCAGGATGAACTCCTATGAAAGATCTGATGATTAGCCGAAGACATTTCATTAAAAAGACGGCAATGATTGCCGCAGCCATAACGGCGTTACCTGTCGTCAATGCGGTCGCTGGTGTGCTGACTGATGAGTCGCGCATGGACGACCTGGAGCGTGCGGTGTTTGCCAAAATGTTGAAAATTGCCTTGCCCACTGAGGGTAGCACTCTGATAGATCCGGCAACACTACCCGTACTGCCAACCATTGAAGGTGCGTTGTTGGCTGGTATGGAGCCGCATATTCGCCAGGGGCTTCGCGGAGGGATCAATTACTTTAATGAGGGGGCCATCAAAGCGTTTGGTGATCGCTTTGTCAATCTGAGTGACGTCGATGCCGTCCGGTTTGTAGATCAATGGAGTGCTTCCGCGGCTCCGCCTGAACGCGCTCTGTCCATGGGACTCAAGAAGCTCACGGTGCTTGCCTACTGGGCTATTCCAAATACCTGGGGGCCGCTTGGTTACGACGGCCCGGTATCGGACAAATGGAACCTTCCTTCGCTGGGTAATACGCCCGAGCCTAAGATATAACGATGACAGGTAGTAATTTATGTCTACACAAAATAATAAACTGAATATTAAAACGGCAAAGGATATCCAGGACGCGTCGTTGATTATTGATGCGGATGTGGTGGTTATCGGTTCTGGTGCGGGTGGCGCAATCAATGCCTATGAACTGGCTAAGCAGGGGAAAAAAGTTGTCGTGCTGGAAGCGGGTCCTTATGTGCCTTCGTCCGAGTTTAAAGAGATGATGGCGGTTGCCATGGGGTCTCTGTATCAGGACGAAGGTGGTCAGTCCAACACCCATGGTGATGTGACAGTGTTGCAGGGCGCCTGTGTGGGCGGTTCCACCGTCGTTAACGCGGCACTCTGTTTCAGGACGCCGGATTACTTCCTCAACCTATGGAAAGCAGAGCACGGTTTGGTAAACCTGACCCCTGAGCTAATGTCCGGTTACTTTGATAAGGTTGAAAAGAATCTGAGTATCGAGCCAAACGCTAAACATGAGACCAGTATCGGAGCCAATCTTATTCTCAATGGCTTAAATAAACTGGCTATTGAACCAGGCGTTGCCAAACGTAATATTCGTGATTGTGCGATGAGTGGTTTCTGTTTTTCCGGCTGCAAAACGGATCGCAAACAGTCGATGCTGGTGACTTATCTGCCCTGGGCCTGTAATCATGGCGCAGAAATCTATGCGGATACCCGGGTGATCCGTATTAACACTGCAAATGGTCAGGCATCCGGGGTTCAGGCTGAGGTTGTCGATCCAAAAACTAAAGTGGTGAAAGCTCAGGTAACGGTTAATGCGCCGATAGTGGTGCTGGCTGCCGGGCCGATTCAGTCGCCCATTATTCTGCAAAAATCAGGAATCGCTAACTCCAGTGGTCAGGTGGGGAAAAACTTTGCTTGTCATCCAAGCCTCTCTGTTACGGCAATGTTTGATAAAGAGGTGAATGACTTTCACGGTGCTACGCACTCACTGTATGTCGATACTCACACGCTGCCGGAAGAGGGCGGCTATATCCTGCTGAATGCCGTTCAGGAACCGGTTGAAGCCAGCTTTCAGGCAGAGCCGGGAACCGGGAAAAACTATGTTGCTTATATGGAAAAATATCGCAACAGCATCCGTTTGATCACCCTTGTTCACGATGAAAACGTGGGGGAGGTACGCTTCAAAGATGGTGTTAAAGAGATCCTCTATGAAGTGGATGATCATGACTTTGAAGCGATGAAAGCGGGTCTTAAATTCAATGCAAGGATCCTTTTTGCCTCCGGTGCGAGCTTTCTTTATCTGCCCACCTCTGATCGAACCGTCATTAATAGCGTTGATGAGATCGATTCGGTGATTGATCAGCTAAAAAATGAACCGGCCCGCTACCGTTACACATCCTTCCATCCGCAGGGGACTTGTCGGATGGGGGCTGACCCGGCGAACTCTGTGGTTAACCCATATGGTGAAAGCCACGATGTGAAGAAACTCTACATCTCTGATGCCAGCCTATTGCCTACCTCTATCGGTTATAACCCATCGGAAACGGTGTATGCGCTGTCGAGCTATATAGCCGATGAGATTATTAAAGCTAACTTTAGCTGAGCGAGGAGAAGAGTATGAATTTTTCAGAGATCTATAATGATAGCTGCAACTTTTCGTTGGATATGATGTTTTCCGGTGAGTTAATCGATGTCACGGAACCTGCAACAGGGAATCGTCTAGGTTCTTTTGCAGCGGCGACACTAAGCGAGCTGGATAGACTGATAGAAACAACTAGGGAGGCACAGGAAGGTTGGGCAAACACTGACTTTGACTCCCGGGCGAAAGTGATCCGTCACTTCGCTGCTTTATTAGAAGACAATGCCACGCTGATTAATACCTGGAATGGACGAGAGTGTGGTTCTATTGAAGGCAAATCACAATGGGAGTTGCAGGCATGCATCGACCAGGCCTATATGTGCGCAGCGCTGCCGATGAATCCCTACGGTGATATCTATCCATCAAATATTCCCGGACGTGAAAATCATTGTATCCGTGTTCCACTTGGGCTTGTGGGGGTGATTTCACCCTGGAATTTTCCATTGCTGTTGAGTTTGCGCGCGGTTTTGCCAGCACTGGCGATGGGCAACAGTGTCATTATAAAGCCAGATATCAATAGCACTGTCGTCGGTGGCTACCTCATTGTTGAACTACTGAAACAAGCAGGACTGCCCGAAGGTGTCTGTACTCTGGCTCCAGGTGGAGTGACCGTTGGTCAGCGGCTGGTTGAGCATCCTCAGGTCGATATGATCGCGTTCACCGGATCGACAGCGGCTGGGCAACAGATAGGGCAGGTATGCGGAGGAATGTTTAAGAAAGTGGCGCTGGAGTTAGGCGGTAACAACGCATTTGTTGTGCTGGATGATGCCAATATAGACGGTGCATCCTCCTGCGCTGCCTGGGGCAGTTTCCTGCATCAGGGGCAGATCTGTATGCAATCAGGGCGGCATATCGTGCATGAGGCTGTTGCGGATGCCTATGTTGAAGCCCTGTGTGTCAGGGCGAACAATCTTGCGGTAGGTAACCCGAATAAAGAGCCGGTTCATCTGGGGCCAATTATCAATGAGCGCCAGGCAGATCGTATTATGCGTTTGATCGAAGATTCTGTTGCAATGGGGGCCAGGGTTGTCTGTGGTGGCAAGCGGGAAGGTGCTTTTATCTATCCAACGGTAATGACACAGGTCACACCCGATATGCCAATCTTTAAGGAGGAGATTTTTGGTCCGGTTGCACCGGTGGTGACGTTCGCTTCAGATAATGAGGCCATAGCGCTGGCCAATGATACTCCGTATGGACTTGCCGCGTCTGTTCAGGGTGCTGATATGTCCCGCGCTAAGCGAATAGCCAGCCGCATTGATGCGGGTATGGTGCATATTAATGATCAGACGGTAAATAACGAGTATCAGGTGCCGTTTGGGGGTATGAAATCATCCGGCAATAGCGGTCGTTTTGGTGGCCCGGCCAATCTGGAGGAGTTCACTGAAAGGAAGTGGATCAGCATACGGGACGAGGCGCTTATTTACCCCTTCTGATAAGTATTATAAGGAGCACTTTGCTGGCTTTCGCCTCACTTCGGTGGGGCTTTCTTGTAGTTTTTTTGCCTCTCTGTCAGGTAGCCGTTTTTTGGGTAATCAGTAAGTATCTGATTTTTAAACCGCAATACTTCCCTATAATCTCCGTGTTTGCAGGAACTGCATAGTAGTTGCGGGAACTGTATAGCGATTTTAAGTGCGCTCTGACAGGATACTTCTGTCTGCACGTTGAAAGAAGCTCCGTTATCTATCTGCTTTGGCAAGGCTCCCTTTTTAACCGGATGAACTTTGTTTCTAAGCGCTGTATAGTTTCCTGAGTTATATAGATATCTAAAGACCTCATAATAACAATAAGAGGGGACCCTATGCTTCCCAGCATGTCTGTGGTTCGTCGCGATTTTGAACGCGGTGAGCATGATCTGGCGCGTTTGCTTGATCAACCGATCTTTGAGTCATGGCAGCGCTGCTATGCCAATAACCTGCAGATGGCGGGCCATGTAGATTATGGTTTTTTAGCGCCTGATCAGTTTAAAGATATCTTCCTCTTTCAGAAGCCGTTACTTGACTGTTCACGTAAACATCTCGATGCACTGTACCAATCCCTGGGCGGGGCTGGCTGGTCAGTTCTACTGACTGATAATTATTGTCAGGTGCTGGATGTCCGTCGCTCAAAAAATATTGCCGAGCCGAAAATAATGGATGCGTTCAGGCAGGGAGCCGTACTCTCTGAAGAACTGATAGGTACCTCTGCGATGTCCTGTGCGCTCACATCTGAAACGTTCGTCAGCGTGTTTGGTCCGGAACATTACAAAGAGTTTCATAAAAGTTTTAATTGTGCAGCAGTGCCTGTATACGACCCGTTAGGTGTTGTTTGTGCCACTGTGGATATTACCAATGAAGCCCCCAACCGGGATGCGGCTGCTTTTTACCTTCTCGAAGCCTGCGCCAGGAGTATTCAAAACGAACTGATCATGTCGATTCCCAATGCGATTGTTATTGAACTTCAGTCGGGAACGGGGCAGTTTGGTGCCAATAATATTGTGCTGGCATTTTCGTATGAGCAGATGGTGATCGGTGCCAACATCGTTGCGGAACGCTTTTTTAAACTGGATCTGAAACGTCAGAGTATCCATTTTGAGGGGCTGTTTGATGAATCATTCTCTGTTTTGTTCGATCAGGGCTTATTGAAAAACCAGTCTTTCAATCTGAACCTGTCGGGAGGCATCTCTCTGCAGGGAAGAGTGCTTAACGTTCCCCGCAGTGAACAGGGACGGCTGTTTCAGAGCGGTGAGCTGAACCCCGCTGAACTTAGCGAGGAGGGAAAAGGCCTTGAAGAGAATAGCCTTGAAGGTAAAAACAGCTCGCTTAAAAAACTCAAAAATGACAAAACTGAGACTTCTATAGCGAAGCCTTATTTTGGTGATCAGCGAATTCATGCCGCGATAGACAACGGATTGAAGGCGATTGGTCGTCTGCCCGTATTGATCCTGGGGGAGTCGGGTGTCGGCAAAGAGGTCGTTGCCCGATACCTGCATCAATTCAGCCCTGCCAGTAAGGGGCAACTGGTGTCGCTTAATTGTGCTTCTATACCTGAATCACTGATAGAGAGTGAGCTTTTCGGTTATGAGGCGGGCACATTTACGGGGGCAAACCGGGAGGGGCGTGCCGGGAAAATACAGCAGGCCAATGGTGGAACCCTGTTCCTTGATGAGATTGGCGACATGCCGGTTGCGTTGCAAACAAGATTGTTACGTGTACTTGAAACCCGGGCAGTCGTGCGTCTTGGATCAGCGAAATCTGAAACGGTACAGTTTCAATTGATCTGTGCCACGCATAGAAATATCTCATCGGCTATAGAAGCCGGTGCGTTCCGTCGGGATCTGTTCTATCGGATCAGTGGCTTTGAAATTACTATTCCGCCCCTTAGGGAAAGAAACGATATCAGTGGAGTAAGCAAGCTAATATTAGCGGATGAGTCCGGCGGGCAGCGTCAGTTAAGTGATGAAACATTGCACTATATCAACCGCTATTCATGGCCGGGTAACGTGCGTGAGCTGCGCAATGCGTTGATCTATGCCGATACCCTGGCGGAGCCTGGCCGGCCTATTGAGCCTGGAGACCTGCCGGATATCGTTTGCCCTAATCGTTCAGTCAACAATGAAACGAACAGTAAATTTAAAACCAGTAAGATTAAAGCAACCTGCGATGATATGATTCTGGACGCGATCGAATGCTTCGATGGAAATCTGAGCCAGGCGGCGAAGTATCTTGGCATTGCCAGGTCAACGCTGTATCGCAAACTAGAAAAGATTCAGAGTGAAGTGCTGATAAAAAAAGGCCGATCTTAACTAAATAAGATCGGCCCTTTAGTTTTTAGACTTACACTCAGCGTTTACAGCCCCAGCTTATCCGCCACATAGTCGGCGTCTTTATCGCCCCGGCCGGACAGGTTGATCAGAATACTTTTATCCTTACCCAGCTTTGGTGCTTCACGCATCGCCCAGGCGACGGCGTGGGCGCTTTCCAGCGCCGGGATGATGCCTTCAACCTGAGACAGGGTCATAAAGGCGTTGAGGCATTCGTCGTCGGTGACCGACTGATACTCAACCCGCTCGATATCTTTCAGATAGCAGTGCTGCGGACCGACACCGGGGTAGTCCAGTCCAGAGGCGATGGAGTGAACCGGCAGGGGTTCGCCATTTTCATCCTGCAGGACGTAACATTTGAATCCGTGGATCGCGCCCGGTGTTCCCAGTGTCAGGGTGGCGGAATGGTCTTTGGTGTCGAGGCCTTTACCGGCCGGTTCTACACCGACAATCTTCACCTCTTCATCTTCCAGGAAAGCGGTGAACAGGCCCATGGCATTGGAACCGCCGCCGACACAGGCGGTGATGATGTCCGGGTTTTTACCATGCCGTTCGTTGAACTGCTGACGCGCCTCGCGGCCGATAATGCTCTGGAAGTCGCGTACCATTTTCGGGAACGGGTGCGGACCAACGACAGAACCGATGGCGTAGATGAACTCTTCAGGGTTTTTCAGATACTCTTCGAAGGCGCTGTCTACCGCGTCTTTCAGGGTAGCGGTGCCACGGGTGACCGGTACCAGTTTGCAGCCCAGGATCTTCATCTTGGTGACGTTAGGGTGTTCTTTCTCGATATCCACCTGACCCATATGGATCTCGCAGGGGATACCCACCAGCGCACAGGCGGTCGCCAGAGCAACGCCGTGCTGACCGGCACCGGTTTCTGCCAGGACTTTCTTCTTGCCCATAAACTTGGCTAGCAGCGCTTCACCGAGGCAGTGGTTAATCTTATGGGCGCCGGTGTGATTGAGGTCTTCCCGTTTCAGGTAGATCTGTGCGCCGCCGAGTTTTTCACTCAGGCGTTTGGCATGATAGATCGGGCTGGGGCGACCGACATAGTCCTGATTCAGCAGCATCAGTTCGTTCTGGAACGCTTCAGTATGGCGGATCTCTTCGTAAGCCTGATCGATATCGTCCATCACTTTTTTGAGTTCCGGCGGGATAATCTGGCCACCGTAGTTACCGAAATATCCCTCTTTGTCTGGCATCGGGGCAAAATCAAACTGACTCATAAAACCTCTCTTAGCTCATATTTGACGGCTAGTAATGTGATACCGTCGGGCACGATTATTTATAATATTTGTATTATGTAGAGAGGAATATATCGCTGTGGCGAGCAGATGCCAACTGTTGGGTTTAATAAATTACCGGCTGATTGAGGCAGGGCAGATTAGCCGAAGTCCAGTTCGATCTGCTGTTCTTTGGATACGGTTTTTTTGAAGCCGAGGTTTTTCTGACGTCGGCTGATCTCTCTCAGCTTGCTGCGGGCTTCATGATAGCAATGAAAGATGGTGTGGTTGACTGAATCTTTGTTATTCAGCGTATTGCCCCAGGACTCGCTCAGCACCCAGTCCCCCATCAGATCCTGATAGAGTCGGACTATGAAATAATCCTGTTGTCTGCGCCAGCGAATAATCAAAAAACTACCTGAGTAAATTTGTCCGGAAATGATGTCAAACCGTAAGGCGCGCCATTATAATCGGCGTTTCGCCCCTAAACCAGCTGATTTTATAACCTTTGGAGTGATCATTGAAATCAACCGGACTGAACATCGTTGCCGACGAAAATATTCCTGCACTGGAGCGCTTATTTGGCCATCTGGGAGAGATTCGCAAACTACCAGGCAGAACGATTCAGAACAGTGATCTGCAACACGCAGACCTGCTGCTGGTGCGCTCGGTGACCCGGGTCGATCAGACTTTGCTTGAAGATACCCCCGTCCGGTTTGTCGGCACCGCGACTATCGGTACGGATCATATCGATACCGACTGGCTTAAGCGTAATAACATCGGCTTTTCCAGCGCGCCGGGCTGTAACGCTGATGCGGTGGCCGAGTATGTTATCAGTAATCTGTTGCTGGTCGCTGGCGAGAACGATTTCAGGCTGACCGATAAAGTGGTTGGCATTGTCGGGGTGGGTAATGTGGGCCGGCGTTTACAACAGCGGCTGGCTAAGCTGGGCGTTAAACTGCTGTTGAATGATCCTCCCCGTGCGGATGCCGGAGAAAAAGGGTTTGTTGCGCTGTCGCAGCTGTTACAGCAAGCCGATATCATCTGTCTGCATACACCGTTGACAAAGAGTGGAAGCCACCCCAGTTTTCATCTGCTGAATGAAGATAACCTCGATCTTATTAAGCCCGGTGCGATATTGCTGAATGCCGGACGGGGGCCGGTGATAGATAACAAGGCGCTGTTAGACTGGCACTGTAAACGCAATGATGTCACGCTGCTGCTGGATGTTTGGGAAGCGGAGCCTGTGGTTGATGCTCATCTGGCACAACGGGTTCGCATTGGCACCCCGCATATTGCCGGTTATAGCCTTGATGGTAAAATTCGCGGCACCTGGATGCTCTATCGGGCATTTTGTCTGCAACAGAACATAGTCCCTCAGATTGAATTGTCTGATTGCCTCGCGGAAGCCGGGCCTGAACCCGAGGTTCAGCTGCAGGGAGGCGAGACACTTACCGATATCGTGCACGCTATTTATCAGCCAGAAGCGGATTTTAAACATTTTATGGACTCGCTGGTGGATGCTGAATCTCAGCCGCTGGCGTTTGATCTGCTCAGGAAAAACTATCCGGTACGGCGGGAGTTTGTGGCGGCAAAACTGTCCGGCGCTAAGCCATCTGCCGAACTGGCAGAGCAACTGAGCGCGGTTGGCTTTTGTCTGGACTGAGCATTTTGTCCGGCATGCTTTTTTTATAAGCTTACATTGATCAGGTCAGCAATCTGATTGATCTGTATACTGTTTCTTTACATAACCCTGAACACGAAAAGGATCTGATGGCTCTGAAACTGGAACCCATTCAAACAGAAAAAAAACTGGCTGATCTGCGTCTGCAGATTGGTGAGCCGGTTCGGGTTGAGATCCGTATTCCCAGAGCAAAATATACAGCTAAGCTATTGGGGTATGCGGAGAAAGGGGGCATCATGATCTCGGCGCCGTCGTCGAAAAGCGGTGTGCCGACACTGATTAACGAAGGGAATCTGGCTAGCCTTCGCCTGATCAGCGGTAATCGGATCTGCACCTTCACCAGCAAAATACTCAAGCAGCATGATCAGCCCTTCAGTTACTGGATACTGGAGTATCCCGAAACCATTGAGTTGAGGCGGATCAGGGAGCACAGCCGGATTCCGGTGAGCCTCAGTTGTTCTATTGATGACTATGATGAGATGGCGGAGAGTGACGGTCTTCCCGTCAATGCATTGTGTGTTGATATCAGCCGGGACGGCGTCTGTCTGCAGCTGCCCTATGCGCTGGGTAGCGTCGGCGAACGTTTTTATCTGACGACACGTTTACAGATCGGCGATATCGATCAGGTTTTACTGGTACCGGTTGAGTTGAGAAATATTCACAGCAGGCCGGCCGAGGTGAGCAGTTTGTATAATCATGGTTTTAAGTTTTTGGATCTGGATGAAGATACCCAACTGATTATTACCGCTTTTGTTTATCAGCAGTTCTTAGTGGAAACCGGTAATCTCGACTACACCGGACAGGAGTTATAGATGTTTCGTCTTGGATTGATTGTGAATCCCCTGGCAGGCGTGGGAGGCAGCGTTGGTCTGAAAGGCAGTGATGGTGAAGATACCGCGCTGAAAGCCCTGGCGATGGGCGCTGAACCGAAAGCCAACCTGCGTACTCAGCAGGCTCTGGAGCCGCTGGCGGGACTGGATATTGAACTGATTACCTATCCGGGGGAGATGGGCGAGGAGAGTGCCCGCATTGCCGGTTTCCAACCGCGTGTGATCGGTACTATCACTGCGGGCCACACGTGCGCGGATGATACCGAACGGGCCGCCCGGGAGATGGCTGAACAGGGCGTTGATCTGATTTTGTTTGCCGGTGGTGATGGCACGGCCCGCAATATCTGTCACGCGATCGGCGATTCCACCCCGGTACTGGGGATTCCGGCGGGGGTTAAAATCCATTCGGGGGTTTACACGGTTACCCCAAAAGCCGCCGGTGAAGTGGTCGCGATGCTGGTGCGCGGGGAGCTGGTAACGCTGGCGGATCAGGAGGTTCGGGATATTGATGAGGTTGCGTTCCGTGAGGGGCGTGTGCGGGCTAAGTATTATGGTGAGTTGCTGGTGCCTGAAGAGGGGCGTTTTCTCCAGCATGTAAAAAATGGCGGACGTGAAGTTGAAGAGCTGGTGCTGGACGATATTGCGGCCGACTTTGCTGAGAACATGCAGGATAACGTGCGCTATATCATGGGTTCCGGCTCGACAGTGCAGGCGCTGATGGATCATCTGGGGCTTGAAAATACCTTGCTGGGCGTTGATCTGATCGAAAACGGTCAACTGATTGGGCAGGATCTGACCGCACAGCAACTACTGGATCTGACCGGGGGATATGACACCCGGCTGGTCATTACCGTTATTGGTGGACAGGGACATATTATCGGTCGTGGGAACCAGCAACTCAGTGCTGAACTGTTAAAGCGTCTGGGTCGCGAGAATATTATTGTGGTCGCGACTAAAAGTAAGATTAAAGCGCTGGAAGGGCGCCCATTGATCGTCGACAGTGGTGATGCTGCGCTTAATCATCAGCTTTCAGGGTTGATCCGTATTGTGACCGGTTATCGGGATGCCATTCTCTACCGGGTGGCGGACTACTGATTCAAACCTCACCGTATTTCTTCAAAGTGACGTGTCGGACAGGCAAAATTTAGATTCTTTGATAAGCTTTAAGAACGGCTTTCGAGGGAGTATCACTATGGGGTTTGAATTAATACGGTTCTATCTGTTGCTGATGTTGCCGGAATGGATGCAGGTCACACAACCGGATGGCAGTCACTTCTTCCGGCGTAAGTTTACTGCTGCCTATAAAGCCCGGTTGCGCTGGGTTTACCGTATCTGGCTCGGTTCCGGGTTGCTGATGCTGGCAATTCCAGCCCCACCGGTGGTGATTGGTCTGGGGCTGTTCACTACCTTTGTCTCCTTTTCACTGCTGGATGAAACTGAGTGAGTGACGCGGTTAAGAGCCGAGATTACCGGCTGATTTAAAACAGTTTTGGGTCTCGATGACCTGACTCTGTTGCTGTCACGCAATAGCAATAATTTAGCAACCTTGCTGTCATATTCCCTGTTTACCCTTCGGGTGGAATATTTTAAGTCTGGCGATAGATCGTTTCAGGCAATCCACAGTAAACCGGGGAAAAACATGTCCTTTCTGAAAAAAGCTGCTGTCGCTGCAGCGATCGCAGGTGTAACACTGTCACTGACTGCATGCCAGTCCAATGAAGTTAAGCAGGAGATGGTTAAGGCGCCTGAGCTGAATAACCAGGACCTGTATGAAGTTGATCACGAAGGACGTCATTATGTATTTGATGACTTTGCTGTTTATCAGGAGTTCCTCAACGTGGGTGAAACCTCGTACCGTAAGGTGTTCATCGGTTCAGGCCCTCATGGGGAGTCTCTGGTATTCGGTCTGCGCAGTGAAGATAAAAAGATGTTAGACGGTCTGGCCGGTGTTGAAATGTACAACGGTAAGATGCCTGCAGCTGAGGATTTCTATGGTGAGATGCGTGCAGAAGATGGCCGTTTATATGTCTTCAATACCCTGGAGGATATGCAGGAGGTGCGCAAAAACGGCGAAGCCGCCTTCCGTCTGACTCAGATTGGTGCCGGTCCTCAGGGACAAAGCGTTGTCTTCGTGCTGAACGATAGCAACAAGAAAACCTACCCGGCTGAACTGGTCGCCCGTTTTAAAGCGATGAACTCGCTGTAAGGGATAAACCCCACAGGTTCTCGGCGGGACGGTCTGACTGCCAGTGTTGCCAGAACCCGCAGCTACCAATATCAATAAACCCGCTGTCAGCGGGTTTTCTTTTATCAGCAGGTGAGAGGTCCGGTTCAGACTCGATATTTATATATACATACTCAGGTGGGGCTAAAAAGCTATTAATCGTGGCGGTTTGTCAGTGGCGTTACTCAAGTGGTTAGCGACGGCTGGCGATGAAACCTCAGCAAGCGTGGGAGGAGTTGCTAAACTAAACGGATAACTTTCTGGCCAGTTCCGGTTAAAACTGAAATAGAGATGCGTTTTTACCCACTTTGGCAGGGCTTTATGACTTTGATCACGATTATTCGATCAATAATGTTTGTGCTGCACTTGCGTAATATGGAAGATATAGACTCAGTCGTTCGATCAGCGTTACTGATCAGTTCTGAAAGTCTGCGGAGTAAGTCTCTTGAGTACAAAATATCTCAAACGTTTTTTTAAGCCTAAATCGATTGCGGTGTTCGGAGCCTCTGAGAAACAGAAC
Source organism: Amphritea atlantica (assembly GCA_024397875.1). Classification (NCBI taxonomy): domain Bacteria; kingdom Pseudomonadati; phylum Pseudomonadota; class Gammaproteobacteria; order Oceanospirillales; family Oceanospirillaceae; genus Amphritea; species Amphritea atlantica. Next base: position 2,217,801 of record CP073344.1, on the reverse strand, counting down.
AGCATGGGCGGTGTCGTGCTGCAAAACCTGCTGGATAGTGGGTTTGAGGGCAAGCTGATGGCGGTTAACAAACGGGGTTATGACACTGTTTTCGGGGTCACCTGTTACAGCGGCTTGAGCCGCCTGCCAGAAATGCCTGATCTGGCCATTATCTGTTCGCCCCCCGAGAGTGTTGCCGGCCTGATCCGCAAACTGGGCGCTAATATGGTCAAGGCCGCGATGATTCTCACGGGCGGTCTGTCGATTGCCAGTGAGTCGCTGGGTAAAAGCATGCGGGATGAGATCATGGAGGCCGCCAGGCCCTATGGTATCCGTATACTGGGGCCGGATTGTATGGGGATGCTGGTGTCTGGCCATAAGATGAATGCCAGCTATTCACACCTGAATATCCGCAAGGGTAAAGTCAGTTATGTAGGGCAGTCTGGTCTGTTAGGCACGGCGATGATCGACTGGGCCAACGGTCAGGAGATCGGCTTCTCTCACTTCCTCACGCTAGGAGAGGGGGTTGATATCGATCTCCCATCCATTATCGACTATTTCGCTCAGGACCCTTATACCCAGTCGATCCTGATTCAGCTTGATCATCTGGTCGGGTCTTCCCGTAACCTGCTCAGTTCGCTGCGCTCCGCTTCGCGCAATAAACTGGTGCTGGTGCTCAAATCCAATATGATCTTTGATGAGGATAAGGAAAATCAGCCCGCCCTGGGCATCAGGGATGAAGACCTAGTGTACGATGCGGCGCTGCGCCGGGCCGGTGTGGTTCGCGTGGATACGGTCGATCAGCTGTATAACGCGCTGGAAACCCTGTCGCGGATGAAGCCGATGCGGGGTGAACGGCTGGCGCTGGTCTGTAACGGTATGGGGCCCAATGCTCTGGCGACGGATCAGCTGCTGCGTAAGGGGGGAGAGCTTTCCGAACTGTGTGCCGAGACGGTGACGGCCTTACGGGAGATAATGCCGGATCACTGGAATCTGAAAAACCCGGTCGATCTGCACGCTGATGCGACTCCGGAGCGCTTTGCCCAGGTAACCCGACTGTTGACCAAAGATCCCAATGTGGATGCTGTGCTGGTGATCCATGCTCCCACGCGGATGGCTCCCGGAGTGGCGACTGCTGAAGAGATTATTACGGTGGCGCGGAATACGCCGCGCAATATTCTCACCTGCTGGATGGGGCGAAGTACGGCGATCGAGTCAAGAAACCATTTTAACAGCGCCGGCGTAACCACCTTTATCACCCCTGAAGAGGCGGTCGATGCCTTTATGCATATGGTTGAGTTTCGCCGCAATCAGGAAGTGATGAAACAGACCCCGGCGCCCTTTGAAGATCCAAATGAACAAAATCATAAGCGGGCTAAAGCGCTGATTGCGAATGCGCTGGCCGAGGGACGCGACTATCTGACCCATAATGAAGCGACAGATCTGTTAGACCAGTACGATATTCCTGTGTCGCATACCCACTATGCCGATGATGTTGACGGGGTCGTTGAGATTGCTAAAAAGCTGGGCGGTGCCGTTGCGGTAAAAGTGATCCATCGCGAGAATATCTACCCGTTTAACTACGATAATAAAAGCCATCCCCGCTGGAAAGACCTGGCGCTGGATCTGTTTTCATGTAATGAGGTTAAGCAAGCGGCGACTCAATTGACCTATCGGGTCAGGGAACGGTTTCCCGAGGATGACATCAAGGGATTTTGTATTCAGCAGATGAAGCGGGGCTTCCAGTCACTTCAGATCAATATGGGGATCACCCGTGACCCGGTATTTGGCCCACTACTGGTGTTTGGTAAAGGGGGGTATTCTGTTGATGTGCTGGCTGACCGGCAAGTGATGTTGCCCCCGCTTAATCTCAGTCTGGCACGTCAGCTAATCAGTACTTCGCATATATTCTCGGTGCTCAGAGAGAGCAGTGAACAACTGGAAAGGGATCTTGAGCAGCTTAGTAGTCTGTTGATCAAGTTGTCGCAGATGGTCGTGGAGCTGCCCAACCTGAAGGGGCTGGAAATCAACCCGATGCTGATGAACCGACGGGGTGTGCTGGCGGTTGATGTGGCGGTCTCCTTAGGCGAACCTTCAGTATTAGCGATCTCGCCTTATCCTGAGTATCTGAGCGAGCATATCTCGTTGCGTAAATCCGGCCGGAAGGCGATGGTGAGAGCGATACGGGGAGAAGATGAGCCGAACCATCTGGAGTTTTATAACCAGTTGAGTCCTGAATCGATACGCCTGCGTTATTTTTATAGCCGTGGCATACCAACTCATCATGAACTGGCAAACTGGACCCAGATCGACTACGACCGCGAGATGGCGTTTATTGTGACTGCGCCAAGACAGGGAGCACCTGGCTGGGAAACACTGGGAGTCGTCAGAGCGGTGACCGATGCCGATAATGTCCGCGCTGAATTCTCGGTGGTGATCCGCGATGATCTGCAGGGCGAGGGACTGGGTGTGGTGTTGATGCAGAAGGTGATCGATTACTGTAAAGCCCGGGGAACGTTGCTGTTGATGGGGTCGACCTTGACATCAAACAAGGGGATGCAGGGGCTGGCACAGAAGCTTGGCTTTAAAAACCATTACAACATGGAGGAGGATGTTGTCGAGATGGAGATGATGCTGAACGAGCCAACCGAAGACTGGCAACGTTATCGGTTGCAAAACTGAAGTCTGACTGAGTCATAAAAAACCACCGTTGTCGGTGGTTTTTTTCGTTCAGGCGGTTGGACAAAACATCTCATGCAGGGTGTGAATTATCCGGGTTGCTGTATCGCCAGAGAGGGAGTAATAGATCGTCTGTGACTCACGCCGGGTGCTCACCAGACCGTCTTTACGCAAAACCGCCAGATGTTGTGACAGGGCTGACTGACTCAGATCGAGGCAGTTGTTCAGTTCGGTGACCGAAAGCTCTTTACCGTCCAGATAACAGAGGATGAGGAGGCGACTCTCGTTGCCCAGTGCTTTCATCAGTTGCGCCGCTTTCCTGGAATTTATTTTCATCATAGCCAGCGTTTCGGGCGTCATCTGTTGGGTCGCTGTATTCAATCGGTTCTCCGCGTTTTTATTATTTTGCAGGCCTTTAATACGTGCTCAGTGACCTACAATACAAGGAAGTATTCTACTTTAGCGATGGTTAAATCTCAATTTACTAATGTAGTGCTTTTAAATATTAGTATATGCTAATATAATAAGCAAAATAAAGCTTTGGTTATATAGTGGAACGGGACTAACAGATGCTGCGAACTACGCTGGTTAACTTATCAATGAATCGTCCGAAATGGGTGTTTTTCGGAGTATTACTACTGACGGTGATAGCCGGTTTGCAGATTCCGTCCATTAAGGTGGATACCGATCCGGAAAACATGTTACCTGCAGATAACCCTGCACGGGTGTTTCATGACCATGTGAAAGAACGTTTCGGCTTGCACGACATGATTGTTGTTGGTGTGGTGAATGATTCCGCCGGGGGGATCTACAACCCGCAGAGTCTGTCTGAACTGCAACAACTGTCAGCTGCCATCGTACAGATGGACGGTGTCGTCAGTCAGGATCTGATGTCGCTGGACCGTGTTGACAACATCAGTCAGGAGGGGCCGGGAACGATCCGTTTCGAGTGGATGATGAAACAGGTTCCCAAAGATCAGACCGCTATCAATCAGATCCGTACTTCGGTTGAGCGCTTACCATTGCTGAACAACACGCTGGTGTCCGGTGATGGTAATGCCGCGGGTATCTATATCCCGATTACGCAGAAATCTGAAAGTTACCGTATTTCCGGACTGATTCAGACTGAGATCGGCAAGCTGAGTGGTAATAATCAGTATTACATATCCGGTTTACCGGTGGCAGAAGATACTTTTGGCGTTGAGATGTTTATCCAGATGGCAATCTCAGCCCCACTGGCAGGTCTTATGATCTTTGTACTGATGTGGGTTTTCTTCCGTAGTTTTTTGCTGATCACTGCGCCGATGCTGGTTGCGATGGGCGCGGTGATTATTACCATGGGGCTGCTGATCGGTCAGGGCTATACCGTACACATTATGAGTTCCATGATTCCCATCTTCCTGATGCCGATTGCGGTGGTGGATTCGGTACATATTCTGTCGGAGTTTGCTGATCGTCATCGTCCGGGGGAAGATCCCAAAACCGCTTTAAAAGAGGTGCTGGGGCATCTGTTCACGCCTATGTTGTACACCTCAATAACGTCTTCGGTGGGTTTTGCCTCGCTGGCTTTTACCCCGATTCCACCGGTGCAGATTTTCGGTTTACATGTAGCTTTCGGTATTATGCTGGCGTTTGTGCTCACCATTACCCTGGTTCCAGCGTACATCATCAGTTTGTCACCCCAGCGGATGGCACAGATGAAAGATCACAATATTAATGAGGACGATAACTCGTTTCTGGGGCGCTTACTGATCTCCACTGGCCGTTTTTCAATCGCCCGGGCCAAAGGACTGCTGGTGTTGTTTGTTCTGATTGTTGTGGGTAGTGCTTATGGTGTGGCGCAGATCCAGATTAACGATAACCCGGTGCGCTGGTTTAAACCTGACCATCCGTTACGAGTGGCTGACCGGGTGATGAACCATCACTTCCCGGGAACCTATAACGCCTTTCTGGTGTTGGATAAGACCAGCGACCTGCGTAGCGGACTCGAACAAGACCTTCTGGCGAGAGCCTCAGGTGAGGGCGTGGAGCTGCAGCAGCAGCTCGATAGCGTTAATGTTGATAGCTTTACCGAATACACTAATGCGCTGATCAATCTGTTTGATCAGCTCAGTTATGACGACAGTGTTAATGAAACCATGTGGCTTGACCTGCTGGAGATAACCGAGAAGGCTCAGATTGGCAGCAAGTATTTCATTACCCCCGATGCAATGAAATATCTGGATGAGCTGCAAACCTTCCTCGATCAGTCGGAATATGTGGGTAAGAGTAACGGTCTGCCAACGTTACTTAAAACCGTTTACCGCGAGCTTCAGGGGGGCGATGAGGATCAGTACCGCTTACCGCCTACCGCAGCTGCGGCCGCGCAGACGGTTTTGAGCTTTCAGGGTTCACACCGCCCGAATGACCTGTGGCATATGGTGACACCGGACTACCGTTCGACGGTACTCTGGCTGCAGTTAAGCAGTGGTGATAATCAGGATATGAGCAGAGTGTTGACGCTGGTTGATGACTACGTTGCCCAGCATCCGTTACCGGAAGGGGTAAAGCTCAACTGGGCGGGTCTCACCTACATCAACGTCGTTTGGCAGGATGAGATGGTCAACGGCATGCTGAAAAGCCTGATCGGGGCGTTCTTCATGGTGCTGGTTATCATGGTGGTGCTGTTCCGCTCAGTTAAAATAGGTTTACTGTCGATGTTGCCACTGACGGTTACTATCCTGTTTATCTATGGTCTGATCGGGCTGGTGGGTAAGGATTATGATATGCCGATTGCAGTGTTGTCGGCACTGACGCTGGGTCTGTCTGTGGATTTTGCGATCCACTTCCTCGAGCGTACCCGGGCCATTTATCGTCAGTGTGGCAACTGGGAACAGACGGTCGCTGAGGTCTATAAAGGGCCGTCACGGGCGATCAGTCGCAACGCCGTCGTGGTGGCCATCGGGTTCACCCCGTTACTGTTCGCTCCGCTGGTCCCCTATATTACTGTGGGCTTCTTTCTGGCAACCATCATGGCTGTGTCAGCGGTAGTAACGGTGATGTTATTACCAGCGGTTATGCAGATGATTAAAAATAAAGATAGCTTGTTTGGCGTAAAGTCTGACATGAAGGAGAGTATCCATGATTAAGCAACTGTTTTCGACGCTCTTGGCGGGGCTGGCGCTCAGTGGTTCAGCGCAGCTTTATGCGGCAGATCTCACCGATGTTAATGAAATCGTGAAACAGGCCAACCTGGCTGCCTATTATCAGGGCGAAGATGGCCGTTCAGAAGCACGAATGCTGATTCAGGACTCGCAGGGACGCCAGCAACAGCGACAGTTTACTATTCTGCGCCGGGATTATGAGGATGGTGGAGATCAGCAGTTTCTGGTTGCCTTCAGCCGCCCGGCCGATGTCCGGGATACGGTTTTTCTGGTTGAGAAGCATGCCCGGAGCGATGATGATCGCTGGCTCTATCTGCCGGGTCTGGATCTGGTAAAACGGATCTCAGCGGGTGATAAACGTACCAGCTTTGTCGGCTCTAACTATTTTTATGAAGATGTCTCCGGTCGTAACCCGGAAGAGGATAATCATCAGCTGATAGAAACGACCGGCGAGTTCTATGTGTTAGACAATACGCCTAAAGATCCAAACTCGGTTGAGTTTGATCATTATCGGGTGTGGATCGACAAGGTCAGTATGTTGCCGATGAAAATTGAGTACTATGATGTAAGTAATAAGCTGTATCGCCGGGTCGAAGTACTGGCGACTGAGAAGGTACAGGGGATTCCGACGGTGACTAAATCAAGAGTCAGTGATCTGATCAGTGGTGCCAGCACCACGATGGAGTTTCGTTTTATTCGTTATGACCTGGGGATGGATAGTGCTGTATTTACTGAACGTTCCCTGCGTAACCCGCCGCGTCAGTGGCTTAAACGTCCAGAGTGATTTTTATGCAGGTAAATAAAGTGATCAAAACTGGGGAGCGGGAAAGAACACTCCCTGAAAAATTCGTTCTGCTACTGATCGCTCTGCTGATCTCATCGCCTGTCGCCCTGGCGCAACAGACGGATGACGGCAGCAGTGATCAGGGCTGGGGAGATGATAGTTGGGCTGAAGAAACCCCGAGCAGTAACTGGCACGGCTTTATTGAAGGTGGGCTGGGTAACCGGCTGAACGCGGATCCTGCGCTGAATGATCGTTTTTCACCTGTCGATGATGCCACTTTGTCAGACCTTCGGCTGCGCCTGGAAACCACCGGTTTTGTGGCTAATGACCGTTATGCGTTTAAAGCGGATCTATACGCTGATGGCGTTGATCAGGGCGTGCGGGCTGATCTGCGCGAAGCGTCTTATACACTCAGTCCTGTCGAGCGTACTGATTTGAAACTGGGGCAGCAGGTACTCACCTGGGGGACCGGGGATCTGTTGTTTCTGAATGACCTGTTTCCTAAAGACTGGCAGTCATTTTTTGCCGGTCGGGATACTGAATATCTGAAAGCTCCCGTGTTAGCGGCTAAAGCCAGCTATTATGGTGATTCTGCCAGCCTTGATCTGGTATGGATGCCTGACTATACCTCCGATCGTTATATTAACGGCGAGCGTTTTTCCTGGTTTTCGCCGCAGGCCGGGCAGAACATCGCTGCCCCTGCAGGACGAATTGATGCAGAGGAGCCGGCAAACAGTTTTAACAATGGTGAATTCGCGGCCCGCTTTTCTGGCACTATCGAGAGTACGGAGTGGGCGTTGTATGGCTATCGTGGGTTTCAGAAGCAGCCCAATGCGCTGGATAGCGGCGGTAATCCCGTCTTCACCCGTCTGAATGTTCTGGGGGCCAGTGTCCGGGGAAATCTCGGTTCCGGGCTGGCGAATGCTGAAGTGGCGCTGCATATGGCTGAGGACAACGATGGCAGTGATCCATACCAGCCTAATAGCCAGTTTCGTTTTCTGCTTGGCTATGAGCGGGAGTTAGTGCCGAAACTTACCTTAGGGCTGCAGTATTATCTGGAACAGACGCTCGATTATGCTGCCCTGGAGGCTGCGTCTCCATCGCCCTATAACCCGGAAGAGTATCGTTATCTCTATACCACCCGGCTTAACTACCGGATGTGGCAGGATAATCTTGTCTGGTCGCTGTTTGCTTTTTACTCTCCCAGTGATGATGATCATTATGTCAGGCCATCGGTCAGCTATCGCTATAGTGATACGCTGAGCTTTGATCTGGGTGCGAATGTGTTTGGTGGCGATAAGGCGCATACTTTTTTTGGCCAGTTTGAGGATGCAACTAATCTATATGGCCGGGTACGTTATGCTTTCTGACAGGGTTTAATCTGTAAATACCAAAAAACCGGGCATTGCCCGGTTTTGTTATGTCTGTACGGTTAATCTGAGTCACAGGTCGTTTAAGGCTGTTGCTCTGAACCATTGTCAGCTGACTGTTCCTGATTCAACAATGTATCCATCAGCGTGGTTAGTTTCTCCTGTACCAGATCATAGGTCGTGTCGATATTGGTGGCAATATCACCTTCGAGAACCTGTAAACCATCGAGAATTTCGCGAGCCTCGGTAAAACCCTGGGCGATGCCTCCGGAAATAAGCGTGATAAAGGTTTTCACCTGCGTTTCGTAATCCATCTCCGGATGTTGTTCCTGATAGCTGCTAAAGAACTTCGAATTCATGGATATGATACGTTCCGCGGTTGCCTCAGGACTGACATCCACACCTGAATCATAGACCTGCTGAATAGCCGAAGGGCCAAGATCGGTTTCAAGGATTTTGTTTAATTCAGTCACCGCTGTACGATAGAGCAACGCCAGTGAGTCGTTACCCGAGGAGATACTGACATCCAGAGAGGCCTGTAACATAGCCTGGTTTTGTGCCAGCTTATTCCGTTGTGTCGGTGTTTGCTCTGCCGGTTTGCTGCGCTCAGTTGCCGACTGGCTGTTAATAGAATTGATCTCCATATCATCTCCTTGGCTCATATTGCAGGAGTTATAATTTTAGTAACTCCTGTCTTTCACGCAAGGTTATCGGCAGCAGAGGGCATTTTATACTTGAAAGTTTTTCATGACGTGGCCGCCCGGCGTGTGCGGGGCTGAGCAATGTGGCAGGCAACTGAGCGATTGCGTCCCTGCCGTTTGGCCAGATAGAGCGCTTCATCTGCCTGCTTTATCACCGCCTGACTGTCTTTGTGTGCCCGGGTTTTTTCACACAGGCCGATGCTTATCGTTACTTCTGCGGTGTCCTCTGATCGACCCGAACGTTGACGTAGCTGACGCCCCTGTTTTTCGTTTTCCGGGCGGTTTTTATCCCGGATTCGCATCGGATAAGCGGCAATAGTGGTACGTACTTTCTCAGCGATTTCAATTGCTCTGACTTCATCCATCCCCTTAAAGACGATGGTGAACTCTTCTCCGCCGTATCGGAATACCGTCGCGCCACGGGCCGCCTGTTTCATCTGACTGGCAACCATTTTTAGTACCTGATCTCCCACATCATGGCCGTAGGTATCGTTAAATTTCTTGAAATGGTCGATATCTACCATGCCCAGCGTATAGTGACGACCGGCACTGCGCAGTGTATTTTCAAGGGCCCGGCGTCCGGGCAGTCCGGTTAGCTCGTCGATAAATGCCATACTGTATGAATTAAACAGCACGGTAAATAAAATCAGTACCAATCCCAGGGTGCTGCAGAGCACAGAGATAGATGACTTGCTGAACAGTGCCAGCATAGCCGCTATAGTCACAGTGATGATCACCAGGCAGGCATCAGCCAGGGTGGCTCTGAACCAGAGAATAATAAGTCCCAGCAGGGTGGTAACCGCAAACAGGGACACTGCCCACTGGCTGAGCAGGTAGGGATCGGAATACATCTGAATCAACCCCATCGGCAAACCGTCGAACCAGTCAGACAGCAGGTGGTTTTGTGCCGCCACCCAGAAAAACAGATAACCACTGACGATAACAGGCAGATGCCTGATCAGCCAGCGGCTACTTAAACCGCGTTCAGGAATGAAATTGATAAATAGCTGTAACAACGGAAACAGCAGGCTTAAGCAACTGAATAAAACAAAATTAGCGGGCTGGCTCAGACTGCTCTGTAACTGATTCTGAATCAACAGAAACAGGCACAACAGGTTGACTGTTGTCAGCAGTAAACGGCCCTGATTGAAGCTGATGCAGAGAATGATGGCCAGCCCGCCAAGCAGAGGTGGCAGATAGCCGAGGAGCTGTTGCTGGATGAAAGTCAGATCGTGAAGCTGGCTATGAATAACCAGTCCGAGCAGCATGAGTATGATGCCAGGTATCATTAATTTTAAAGTTTTCTGCAGCTTGTAACGCGACACCCGGTGTTCTCCTCCTGAGCAGTATCGCTATCCTAACATGGCGTAAGGGATTGAAGTGAGTGCAGTTACCGGTTTGGGTAATCAGTTTATTGTGGGGGGATAGTCAGGGATATCGCCAGGGGGACTCTTATAAAAAATGCCGCACAGGGCGGCATTTTATCGATCGCTTGGTTAGATCTGTGGTTTATGCCGCTTTTTTAAATCCGAGCAGTGAAGCGACAGTGAAGGCCGGGCACCATCCAGTGAAGGCGGATTGCAGCAGACTGGCGCCGACAACGGCTGTGATATACAGCACCCATTGAGGCGCTGCGAAAAACATATAGGCCGCCACCGTAATCAGAACCGCTGTTCCGGCAATAATGTGTACCCCCTGATGGACGCTCATGCCGGAGTCGCACGTCTGTTCTTTGAGCTTTAACATGCGAAAGACCGTCATTGCCGGACACCACTTAGTGAAAGCGGATTGCAACAGGTTAAGGCCGACAAAGCCTGTGAGGTAATACCAGGCTGGATTGAGATAGGTTCCCAGTGCCAGGCTGATAAGAATAACAGATCCCGCCAGCAGGCGAAGAGCAGCGTTGAGAGTCATAGGGTATACCTCTTGGTTAATTAATGTGTCATAGCATCGCTAAACAGACATTCTGTTTAATATTATATATTAGTAATGTCTAATATTGAAGTTGTACGCCGTCTATAATTTGTCATCAGTGGCTGATCAGTTGTTATTTATTGTTTCAGGACAAAAACGGTATCGCTTGTTTGCGGCAGATCAAAATATTGTGTTGGCAAAATAGCGAGGCTGTCTCATGCTTAAGGGGTAAATACAGAGGAGGTTCTGTTGTGGATATCAGCAAAATTCTGGTTAATCTTGAGCATGGTAAAGATAACAGTCTGATCTTGGAGAAGGCATTAAGGCTGGCTGAGGGGAGCGGCGCTAAGGTTGAACTGTTCAGTTGTTGCTATAACGCATCACTCCGTAACAGCTATCTGCTGGATAAGGAGTCATTGATCAGAGCTGAGCATGGCTATATGCATCAGGTCGAGGCTGAGCTGGAGCGACTGACAGAGCCGTTTGAAGAACTCAACATTGAGGTAGATCTGGATTATTGCTGGCAGCGTCATCATGCTGAAGCCGTAGTGAGAAAGGTGTTACGTTTTCAACCCGATATTGTTCTGCATCAGATAGAGCAGCACAGTCGTCTGGGGCATTACATCTTTGATCAGAGCGACTGGCAACTCATCAGAGAGTGCCCTGTGCCGCTGCTGCTGGTTAAGCAGAAACCCTGGTCTGATGGCGGTCATGTGGCGGCTGCAGTCGACCCGTTTCATGAATGTGACAGTCCTGCGGTACTGGATAAAACCATACTGGAATGGGCGCGGCGCCTGGTTCAGACTCTGGAGGGGGATCTGAAAGTGATGCATAGCTTTAATGTGCTGCCACACTCCGCTATTTTTGATGAGCATCTGGTGACCGATTTTGAGAGTATGCAGCGTAAGGTGAGGGCAGAGCATGTGGCCGCTCTCGGGACGTTGCTGGAACCCTATGGATTGACTACTGACAGCCCCGCTGTGACTTTAAAAGAGAAAGAGACTCATAACGCTATCCTCGAATATGTGGATGAAGCGCATATTGATATTCTGGTGGTTGGCGCGGTTGCAAGGGGGTTACTGGATCGGATACTGGTGGGCAGCACTATTGAACGGATTCTGGATCAGCTGCATGCTGACCTGATGGTGGTGAAGTCGCCGGGGTTTGTCAGCTCGATTACCGAGTGATTCAGCGAACAGATCAGGGGCTGTTATGTTCATTACGCCCCTTCACATTTTACGCAAACCGCTGCTTAACTGATCGTGTATTAACTGAACTGGGCCCAGATCGGAGCATGATCTGAGGGTTTCTCCATGCCGCGGATATCATAGTCGATATTGGCATCAGTACAGCGCAGATAGAGCGATTCGGTGGCCAGTACCGCATCGATACGCAGGCCCCGTTTCGGTTCGGCTTCAAAACCGCGACTGCGATAATCAAACCAGCTGAACAGATTATCAGTGTCCGGGTGAATTTTACGGAAGGTGTCCTTCAAGCCCCAGCCTAATAAACGGGCCAACCATTGGCGCTCTTCTGGCTGGAAACTGGTTTTACCGGTTTTCAGCCAGCGCTTACGGTTCACTTCGCCGATCCCTATATCGATATCCTCCGGAGAGATGTTCAGGTCACCCATCACGACCAGTGGCTGATTAGGGTCGCACTGCTGTTCAAGATAGTTCTGCAGATCGTTATAGTATTTGCGTTTGGCGGGGTACTTAATCTCATGGGCAATGTTTTCCCCCTGAGGGAAGTAACCATTGAGTATTTTTACCCGTACCCCTTCGATATCGTACTCTCCGATGATCATCCGTTTCTGTGCATCTTCGTCGTCTCCGGGGAAGCCTTTTTCAAGACTGACAGGCGGTAGCTTGGATATCAGGCAGACACCGTAGTGGCCTTTCTGTCCGTGGTATTCCACATGGTAGCCAAGTGCGGAGATCATCTCTTCAGGAAATTCCTCATCATGAACCTTGGTTTCCTGAATTCCGATAACATCAGGCTGATGTTTATCGATCAGGGCTTTAATCTGGTGGGGGCGGGCCCGCAGGCCATTGGTGTTGAATGAGATCAGTTTCATGCTAAATCCAAAGACAATCTAAAAGAGGAGTACAGAGGCGCCTAACTTAACCTCAGCCCGGGCAAAGTGCAAATGCGACTGATTGAAAAACCCTATCACCTGTTTTGCCTATCTTTATTGGCATCATCGGACGACAACAGGTAGATTAAGCCGCATAGTTTTTATCAGGCCGTTCAGGTTATCCGGTTCAGTCTGTTTAGTTAATCGTTATCAGTGTTAAGGGGATTCCTGTGGCAGAGTTTGATTTTGATCTGTTTGTAATTGGTGCCGGTTCCGGTGGTGTTCGGGCTGGACGCATGGCCGCAGCAATGGGTGTCCGGGTCGGGATGGCTGAAGACCGCTATCTGGGCGGTACCTGTGTCAATGTCGGCTGCGTGCCAAAGAAACTTTTCGTTTACGGTTCACATTTCAGTGAAGAGTTTGAAAATGCTGCCGGATTTGGCTGGACGGTCGGTAAGTCAACCTTTGACTGGCCAACCCTGCGGGACAACAAGACAAAAGAGATTGAGCGACTCAACGGCATCTACCGCAATATGCTGGTTAATTCCGGAGTAAATCTGCTGGATGGGCGGGCGCGAATTACCGGGCCAAATACCGTTGAAGTGTCTGGTACGCAGTACAGCGCTGAACGTATCCTTATCGCGACCGGTGGCTGGCCCTATGTGCCGGAGTTCCCGGGCAGTGAGCATGTCATCAGTTCCAATGAAGTTTTTTATCTCGATGAGTTTCCCAAGCGGGCGATCGTTGTGGGTGGTGGTTATATCGCGGTTGAATTTGCCGGGATTTTTGCGGGTCTGGGGGCTGAAACCTCATTAATCTATCGTGGAGATCTGTTCCTCAGAGGCTTTGATCAGGAAGTACGTGAATTCACTGCAGAAGAGGTAGCCAAGAAAAATATCAGCCTGCGCTTTAACAACAATATTGAAAAAATAGACAAACAGGCAGATGGCTCACTGCTGGCACATCTGACGGATGGCTCAACTCTGGAGGCCGACACTATTATGTATGCCACTGGTCGGGTGCCGAATGTGATGGATCTGGGGCTGGAAAATGTCCGCGTTGAGCAGAAAAACAGTGGTGCGATTGTCGTTAATGATCAGTTCCAGACCGCCGAACCGTCAGTTTATGCCATCGGCGACGTGATCGATCGAATCCAGCTGACACCGGTTGCTCTGGCAGAAGGCATGGCGCTGGTGCGCAACCTGTACGCAGGTAAAAACCAGCAGGTGGATTACGATCTGATCGCTACGGCGGTGTTCTGTCAGCCTAATATAGGCACTGTTGGTTTATCTGAAGAAAAAAGTCGTGAACTCTATGAGAATGTCGATGTCTATAAGTCTACGTTCAGAGCAATGAAGCATACGATGAGCGGCAGTGACGAAAAAACCTTCATGAAAATGTTGGTTGATCGTGACACTGACAAGGTGCTTGGGGTGCATATGGTTGGCCCCGATGCTGGCGAAATTATTCAGGGCATAGCTGTTGCGCTGAAAGCCGGTGCCACCAAAGCGGTGTTTGATTCCACTATTGGTATCCATCCGACTGCTGCTGAAGAGTTTGTAACGATGCGTGAACCAGCAAGTTAAGTGACCTTCATCGACTATTCCCCCGGCTGCACTGCAGACCGGGGATTTTTTTGTCTGTCGCTTTAATCAGGGGGCTTTAAAGGTGAAATTGTTACTGCTCTAATTCGCCATCTGGACGTTATTGCGTCCCGCTTCCTTAGCTTTATAAAGCGCAGCATCTGCTCTGGCAATCAGGTTTTCCGGCGATTCGTCTGCCTCTAACCGGGCAACCCCGAAGGAGGCTGTAACAGAGCTGATAATGTCTCCACTCTGTTTCTGTTTGATACGGATAGCCGCAACTTTCTTACGCACTTTTTCGGCCAGCTTGCAGGCCTCTGCAGCTTTGATACCGGGGAGTAGCATGGAAAACTCTTCGCCGCCAAAACGAACCGGTAGCAACGGCTCGGAACACTCCTCTTTGATCAGTTGGGCAACATATTGCAGGACTTTATCGCCCATCTGATGGCCATAGCTATCATTAAATTTTTTGAAATAGTCGATATCCAGCATAACCAGCGAAACGTCAGGTTGCGGCAGTGATGCCAACTGACCGATCTCTGTATCAAATACCCGGCGATTATATAAACCGGTCAGGGGATCAATAGTGGCTTCCTGTCTGGACTGGTTCAGCTCTTTTTTAAGCTTACTGATCTCTGCCTGAGCCTCATCAATTTTCTTCTGAAACTGACGGGTGCTTTCGCTGATGGTTTCGGTATTCACGGTCAGGTTCTGAATTATGGACTCGAGACCCTGATTATCGTTTTTGTCTTTGAGTGCTGCCAGGCTTTCCTGTAAGACTTCATTGTAGGCTTCAGTATCCTGAACCGTTGATGAGGCCGAACTTTCCAGGTCTCCCATCACTGACAGCAGGGCTTGCTGCACAACTTCTGCGTTTTCAATCTCATCCTTAATCAGAAAATCACGAAACAGTACTTCACTGATGCGGTTCGGGCAGGTCCCATAAATCTCCAGCGTTTTATCCATCTGCTGGTTAAGCGCAGGCAGGGCTTTAGATACGTAGACGTACCAGAGGGCATAATTTAACGGGGTGGGGGAGATACCGCCTTTGACCATCAGCGGGATAGCCCGACGAAGATACTCAGTCGCTTGCTGGGGATTATCTGCGAACTTCATAGAACGTTTTTCCTATTTCGCGATACTGATAAGAGCTGAATCAGAACGACAGAAAGAATAACATTATTTTTCATGAGGGTAGATAGTTTGCTATCCAACTTTGTGCTGAGATCGAACAATTGTTTTAAAACATGCTATTAAACTGATCTGTGTCGACTAATTATTCATTGATTTGGCGATGTAAGTCGTGGATTGTTATAGGCACTTGCTGTTTTCCGATCTTTCCAGACACGAATAACAATAAATCTTAGTCAGGATCTGATATGCGACTGATTCATGGTCTTCATTTTCATAATCTCAAAGGCGACCTGTTAGGGGGACTGACGGCTGCAGTGGTGGCATTGCCGTTAGCACTGGCTTTTGGTGTTTCTTCAGGCGCCGGAGCGATAGCCGGGTTATACGGAGCGATCTTTGTCGGTTTGTTTGCCGCGCTTTTTGGTGGCACTCCGAGTCAGGTATCGGGCCCGACCGGGCCAATGACAGTTGTCATGGCGTCTGTTTTTACCCAGTTTGTTGCTCTGGATCCGCAAAGCGGGCCAGTATTTGCCTTTACCGTGGTCATTCTGGGAGGGCTGTTTCAGATGGCGTTTGGCCTGCTGAAACTGGGTAAGTATGTCACTCTGGTACCGTTTCCGGTGATATCCGGGTTTATGACCGGTATCGGCATTATTATCATCCTGTTGCAACTGGGACCGATGTTCGGTTTTCCCGCATCGGCAAGTGCCGGCGAGTCATTGCGACAGATACCGCAGTATCTGGCTGATGCGGATCTTGCGGCGCTATTACTGGGGAGCGTGACGCTGGCGGTGGTGATGTTCTGCCCTAAGAAGCTTGCTGTCGTTGTGCCACCGGCGCTGCTGGCACTGGTGCTTGGCACCGTTATCTATCAGTTGTTTCATGGCGATAAGGATCTGGCCATCATCGGTCATATACCCACTGGGTTACCTGAATTGCTGATGCCGCGTTTTTCAATGGAAATTCTCAGTGAGATGCTGTTTGCCGCGTTAATGCTCGCCGTGCTGGGGTCGATCGATTCTCTGTTGACCTCGCTGGTGGCCGACAGTATGACCAAAACCCAGCATGATTCGGATCGTGAACTGATCGGGCAGGGCGTTGGCAATATGGTTGCCGGCATGTTTGGCGGATTACCCGGTGCCGGGGCGACAATGCGCACGGTAGTCAATATTAAAGCCGGAGGCGAGACGCCGATCGCCGGGGCCTTTCATGCGCTTGTGCTGGTTTGCGTAGTGCTTGGGGCCGCACCGCTGGCAGAGAACATCCCCCATGCAGTACTGGCGGGGATCCTGATTAAAGTGGGGCTGGATATCATTGACTGGCGATTTCTGTTCCGCCTGCACCGGGCGCCGTTGTTTGTTGCCTGTCTGATGATATTGGTGCTGGTGCTGACGGTGATGGTGGATCTGGTGACGGCTGTTTTTGCCGGAGTTTTTATTGCCAACGTTGTGACGGTTAAACGGTTGGCAGATAACCAGTTAGACAGTATCCGGGTCATTGATAGCCATGCAGGAAATGATGAGGGCTTGAGTAAGCGGGAGCGTAAACTGCTGGCTGAAACTCAGGGACGAATTATTCTTTATCAGTTTGATGGCCCGGTCAGTTATGCTGCGGCGAAAGGGCTATCAGCAAAACTTCAGGGGCGGCGTCCCCATGATGCTCTGTTACTCGATTTTAGCCGGGTACCGTTGATCGATGTCTCAACTGCGCTGGCGATTGAAGATATGATTATCGAGGCTCAGGAGCTTGGGCGCGATGTACATATAATCGGCCTGAACCCTATTGTTAAGGATATTCTGAGCCGCCTGAAGATTCTCAGTCTGATTCCGGTCAGCTTCTGTCATGAGAAACGTAGCAGGGCGCTGGAAACGGCCTATGCAATGGTCTTCCGTGATGAACTTAACTGATGCTTAGCGTGATCAGGTGCTGGAAGGGCGTCAGGGCTTGTTGAAACTCTGTCAGCCGGTTTTCCTCGAGTTGTGCCGTTACCTCAAGCCCGGTTGCGAAGTTTCTCTCACAATCGCTCAGGTTAAACTGGCTGATCAGCTGTTCAAGCTCGCCTGTCAGGTTGTAGGGCGCTGTTAAACGGATAGTAATAGTCGCAACAACCGCTTCGGTAGACACGGTCTGTAAGGCCTCCTGAACGCTCTGAGAGTAAGCCCGCGCCAGTCCTCCGGTCCCTAGCTTGATTCCGCCAAAATAGCGGGTGACGACGGCACAGATATTACCCAGATGACTATGGCGCAGCACATTCAGCATCGGCTGGCCGGCGGTGCCTTTTGGCTCACCGTCATCACTGCAGTTCCATTGATGCGGGTCGTTGGGGGCACCGGCAATATAACCCCAGCAATGGTGGTTCGCTTTAGGATGGCAGGCACGCACTGATTCGATAAAGCGGAGCGCTTCCTCCCGGTCGCTGACCGGATGGATATCGCAGATAAAGCGGCTTTTGCGAATCTCAAGTTCGGTGCTGTGGTGAGCCGCCGGGCGCATATAGTCCATTAGTTAGTCCAACAGAGACGGTTCATTATAGCTTGGGCGGCTGGTATCCCTGCCACAGGCGGATACTTCTGAACCAGCTGTGTTGTTTGAACAGTCTGTCCAGTTCAGCTTCCAGTACTTTCATATCAATCTGCTGGTTGAATGGCGTATCGAGTAGCATCAGTTCGATCTCAACTGCGTCCCTGCGGTAATACAGTGCCAGCCGGCTGATCCCCAGCTCCGGATGGCCAGCCTGGTCAAGCAGCTCCCACAAAACTCCGCTGATCTCGGTTCGTACCGGCAGGCTGGTTGAGTTATCGAACTCCTCTTCATCATCGTAGGTATCGATATGGAAGATAATATGACCGATATCTTCAAACTTTTTCATCAGTTGCAGTACTGCTTTATCACCGATGTAGTGACCTTCTGAGGCACTCAGGTGGGGAGCAACCTGCAGATGCATCTCTAGGAGACTCTGGCTTCCCATGGTGCGGCTTTTGAAGCTGTGTACGCTGAGAATACCTTCTACCTCCATAATCACTTCGGTATAGGCTTGTGTTTGTTCTTCCGGAAGGGCGGTATCGACCAGTTCCAGAATACTCTTCCAGGTCAGATCCCAACCGACTTTTGCAATGATCAGTGCCACCCCGATGGCGGCGACAGCATCCAGCCAGGCCAATCCTGCCATTGCCCCGGCGACACCGACAAAAACGACAATGGAGGAGAACGCATCGGTACGGCTATGCCATGCATTAGCGATGATCAGGTCTGACTTTATCCGCTTACCAACGGCAAGGGTGTAACGAAATATAACCTCTTTAGCCAATACTGAGATTGCCGCGATTACCAGCGCAGGCCATTCGGGCAGCTGTATCACTTCGTTCCGTATAAGTGTCAGCAGGCTTTCATATGCCATTGCCCCGGCAACGGCGATCAGGATGCAGCCGAGAATAACGGTACCGATGGTTTCGAAACGTGCATGGCCCCAGGGATGTTCTTCATCGGGCTCCTGGTGGGAATATTTTATGACCCAGACAACCATGAAATCTGTCAGCAGGTCAGACAGTGAATGGATGCCGTCGGCGATCAGTGCGCTGGAGTGAGACAGCATACCGAAGATGATTTTAAGCACGCCGAGAATGGCATCGATAACCGAACCAATAATGGTTATGCGCTGGGCCTGTGACTGATTACTTCGCGTTTCTGACATGATTGAAATGAGTCCGGTTTTTTACGAGGGCAATATGTTAAGTGGAACCGATCAAATTGGCCAGATGAAAGGAACTTTTAATAATTATTTTTTACAAAAACTAGTTGACTTTTATCCGTCACAGCAGTGACGCGGAATTGAAACACTTCTTGGATAAGTTTGAGAAACTCTTCATTTGTCTCAGATTAATTTTATTTAAGTAACTGAAAAATAAGGAAAATAACATTTGGTTAAAAATTAACCATATTATAGCGAACGGCGAGACTCCGGGTCATCCGGAGGGGTAAGATGAGGGTACCCACAATGTTATCCACAACTTATGTGGGTAGATTGAGACAGCCCTTTAATTCTCTGTTATCCGGCGGTTGTCTTGAGTTACTCTGAACTCTACTATAGGCGCTCATGAAACTATCCGATGGAGTTGTTCTGTATGGCGGGTGGCAATGCACTTTCACTGTTATTACCGGTTGCTCTGTTTATTATTATGCTGGGCATGGGGCTGACACTAAAGCTGAGTGACTTTTTATCTCTGCGTCAGCGACCGCTGGCTATTGTTGCTGGTGTGTCACTGCAACTTCTGTTTCTGCCTTTGTTGGCGTGGCTGGTGGTGACTGTGCTGCAACTTCCCGCAGTTCTGGCTGCGGGATTGCTGATCGTATCCTTTGCCCCGGGTGGTGCTACCTCGAATATGATCAGCTATCTCTGCCGTGCTGATACCGCGCTGTCGATTTCGCTGACGGCGATTACCAGTCTGATCATACCCTTTTCGCTGCCCTGGTTCACCTGGATGACCCTGGAGCACCTTTTAGGCAGTGGGGTAATGGTAGAGCTGCCTCTGCTAAGCACCATTGCGAAGCTGGTTATGGTGACGCTGATTCCCGTGGTGACAGGACTGTATATAAACCGTCGCTGGCCACGGCTCTGCGATCAGCTACAACGGCCTATAAAGGTTCTCTCGCTGGTGTTTATGTTCGCCGTGGTGGTGATGATTAGCTGGGCTAATCGGGCGGTGTTACCTGAGCTGATGCCGTTGCTGAGTCCTGCGATTATTCTGCTTGCCAGCAGTGCTATGGTGTTTGCGATGCTGGTAGCCCGCTATCTGCTACGACTTAACACGGAAACGGCGCTGACGCTCGGCATTGAGACCGGGATTCAGAATGCCGGTACGGCATTAATGGTAACCGGCGCGATTCTGCAGCAACCGGAGATGTCGCTGACAGTGCTGTTGTATGGCATTCTGATGCAAGTACCTGCAGTGCTGCTGATTCTGTGGCGCAACAGCCCGGTGAGGTGGCGATCCGTGCTAGTCAATGCCAAGTAATTTATGGGTCTGCAGGCTTAGCTTCCACTGCGGGTTGCTCAGGCAGTAGCGGATACACTCCTGAGTATTGATGCGCTGCATCGGACCGTCCATTGGTTGCAGATAGAAATGTTTAAAGTGTAACTGTGTGAACTTTTCTGGCTGGGCCAGCGGTTGTGGATATACCAGTTTCAGTTCATCACCACTGAGCTGGACCAGTTGAGCATCCGCTTTCGGGCTGACACAGATCCAGTCAATCTGTTGCGGTACCGGGAGTGTACCATTGGTTTCTACAGCGATCTCAAAACCCTGCTGATGCAACGCTTCAATCAGCTCCATATCCAGCTGCAGCAGGGGTTCACCGCCGGTGCAAACCACATAGGGGCGCCCGGCATCGGCGGTCTGGCTTTCTGGCCAGAAACTTTTAATTTTCCTGGCAAGGGCATCTGCCGATTGAAACTTGCCGCCATTCTGGCCATCCGTGCCGATAAAATCAGTATCGCAGAAATTACAGACCGCTTTGCTTCGGTCCTGTTCCCGGCCAGACCAGAGGTTGCAACCGGTAAACCGGCAGAATACCGCCGGGCGCCCGGCCTGGGCTCCTTCACCCTGAAGGGTATAGAACATCTCTTTAATGCTGTAATTGTTACTCACTGAATGGTCCTGATCTGCTGGATGGGGGTAGTCTACACAGAGAGTGGCTAAGTTCAAACAGTAAGTTATTTTATTCAGTTCCACTTAGCCGCGGCGCTGAATAAAAAAACGCCGGTGCCCGAAAGAGATCAGTGCACCAGCGTTATATAGATCAATAGAATAGAGAAGTGTTAACTATTCAGGGGCGCTGAGCTTCACCGCCAAACGCTTCTGTTAGTGCCGGAATCAGACGGGTCATTTCCAGTGACATCTGCACAAACTCGGCATCAAACTGGGCAAACGCCTCATCGGGGCTGTCCTGATCGAGTTTCTCTTTCAGCTGATCTGACAACTTAATACGCTTTATGCACAGGTCATCCTGGAGGATAAAGTTGATGCTTTCCTGCCACTCCAGTGCCAGCTTAACCACCCGTTTGCCAGCTTCCAGGTGATGGCGTATTTCATCGCTATCGAGATCCTGGCCTTTGCAGCGGATGATGCCGGTCTCTACCGCGCTGTCTCTGAGTTCGCACTCATCCATCGGTTCCAGGCCTGTGTAACGCTCGCCAGGCTGCTCCAGCCAGTTAGACATGACAGCAGAGGGCGACTGGTTAACATCCGGCAGAACAACTGGCAGGGAACCCAGCAGGCTGCGCAGATGACTGAGCAGCTCTTCTGCCCGTTTGTGGCTGCTGGCATCGACAATTAACAGATTATGTTGCGGAGCAAGCAGCGCCCAGGTTGTCTGGAATTTACTGAATGCGCGGGGCAGCAGGTCCAGAACTATCTCATCTTTAAGCTGATCCTTCTCTTTCTTATAAACTTTTCGTGCCTGTTCGTCTTCGATCACTTTCACCCGGTTATCCAGTTGCTGACGGATAACCTGAGAAGGGATGATCTTGTCCTCTTTCTGGGCCGCGATAAGCATGAAACCGTTGCCTGCATGCACCAGCATATCAGACAGTCCGCCGCTGGGGCTGACCCAGCCAAAGCGGCTCAGTTCCTGGCTGCCGCAGGGGGTAAAGGCTTTCTCACTGAGCTTCTCTTCAAGGGCTTCGGGGGTATAGCTAAATGGCTGAGTGAAACGGTAAAAGATGGCATTTTTGAACCACATAAGATGAGCCCTTAATAACAGATAAAAAAAGAGTGGCTATTGTAAAGCGATAACCGACATGCGCTGACCGGTTAACCGATAGTCGGTAGTCAGCGCGAAAGTGATGGGTCAGGGGGCTATGGGTGCATAGCTCCCTCCGGGAGATCAGAGGCCTTCGTAAGCCAGCAGGGTATAGACCGGAATGCCTGCTTGCTGAATCAGTTCAGAGCCATGCAGGTCAGGCAGGTCGATCAGTGCCGCCGCTTCGTAAACCTCTGCACCGAGCTCTTTAATGATAGTGCTGGCTGCCAGAATGGTTCCCCCCGTTGCGATCAGATCGTCAAAGATCAGCACTTTATCGCCTTCAGAGACCGCATCGACCTGCATCTCCACTGCGGCAGTACCATACTCAAGCGCATATTCACGATGGATGGTTTTACCGGGAAGCTTGCCTTTTTTACGCACCAGCACCAGTGGAATATTTAACTGATAGGCCATAATGGAGCCAAACAGGAAACCGCGGGCGTCGATACTGGCAATATGTGTCACTTCAGTATCGATATAGCGCTGAATGAAAGAATCTGCAATCATTCGCAACGCTTTAGGGTCTTTAAACAGTGGGGTTATATCTCTGAACATTACTCCGGGTTCTGGCCAGTCCGGTATCGTGCGCATTACGGACTTGATATAACATTCATCGAAACTCATCAGGGTTACCTTAAAACACTAGGGCTATAAAAATAATACCCGCCTACCGCGGGTATTTTTCAATTCAAACAGAAGATCATGCGTGCGGACAGGACTTGTCTTCGCTGTAGTCGGCATCATGAGATTCGCCGGACAGGTTGTAGATCTCTTCCAGGTTGCTCAGCTCTATCTCTTTGCCATCAACACGGACTAACTCCATCTTCTGGAAGCGGGTGAAGATGCGGCTGACGGTCTCGACTGCCAGCCCGAGGTAGTTACCGATCTCATTTCTTGACATAGACAGGCGGAATTGGGAAGCCGAGTAACCACGTGCTTTATAGCGGGTGGAGAGCTTGACCAGGAACGTCGCGACCCGCTGCTCCGCATTCTTCTTACTGAGTAACAGCATCATCTGCTGATCATCGCGTATCTCTTTGCTCAGCGTTCGTAGTATCTGACGCCGTAGCTCAGGCATCTGACCCGATAGTTCGTCGAGTCGCTCGAACGGTATTTCACAGACGGTGGTGGTTTCCAGCATTTTCGCGGAAACAGGGTATTGCTCACTGTCGAAACCGCTCATGCCCACCATTTCACCCGGGAAGTAGAAGCCGGTTATCTGCTCCTCTCCTTCATTGGTGAGGGTGTATGTTTTTATTGTGCCGGCACGAATGGCATAAACCGAGGAGAACGGTTCACCCTGATGAAACAGATGTTCACCTTTTTTCAACGGCCGGCTCTTGTCGATAATATCGTCCAGCCGGTCCATCTCTGTCATATCCAGAGACACGGGCAGACATAATGAACTGAGACTACAAGTGTTGCAATGAACCTGCCTTAAGCTGTGAAGTTTCCCTTCAGATGCCTTATGGTTGCCCATAACTATGTCCTGTTTTCATTGTGATATTAGACTTTGCCTGCGGGTAATTATCTACTAAATTGCCAACCGGGTGAAGTATTTCCCGTATCAAATGATACGGGAGAACCCTTTGGTCGGTTGCTGCTTGGGTATATAGGCATCAAATGCCATACAGATACGGCGGATCAGCAGTCGTCCGGCGGGAGTTACTTCGATACTTTTTTCAGTCAGAATAATCAGTCCGTCACCGGTAAATCTATCCAGTTCCTGTAACTCATCAGCAAAATATTCACTGAAGCGGATATCGAACTGTTGTTCAAAGTCTTCCATCTGTAGCTGAAAGTGACAGATTAACTGGGTGATAACGGCACGTCGGATCCGGTCATCCCGGGTCAGTGTAACACCGCGTTTAATGGCATAGTGGTGATCTTCAACGGCCCCGGTGTAGGCGCTCATATCATGCTCATTCTGGTAGTAAACGTCACCGATCTGGCTGATAGACGAGACGCCCATCGCGACCAGGTCACAATCACTGTGAGTGGTATACCCCTGGAAGTTGCGGTGGAGTTTGCCGCTTTGCTGGGCCAGTGCCAGCTCATCATCCGGCTTGGCAAAGTGATCCATACCGATATAAACATAGCCTGCGTCACACAGTTTGCTGATGGTGGTTTCCAGGATCGCCAGCTTGGTTTCCGGACTGGGCAGGTCTTCAGCTTTGATATGGCTCTGGGAGCGGAACCGGTCCGGCATATGGGCATAGTTGAACACTGACAGCCGGTCGGGACTCAGCTCGATAATGGTGTCCAGCGTTTTGGTAAAGCTCTCCAGGGTCTGGTGTGGCAGACCGTAGATCAGATCAATATTGATTGAACGAAACCCGAGACGACGGGCTTCATGCAGTACGTCAGCGATCTCTTCTACTGGCTGAACCCGGTTGACTGCCTGTTGAACTTTAAGCTCGATATCCTGAACCCCAAAGCTGACCCGGTTAAAACCGATCTCGCGCAGTACTTTGAGCATTTCGTGATCCACTTCGCGGGGATCTATCTCGATAGAGTAGTCTCCGGAATCATCATCCAGCAGTTTGAAGTTATCGCGCAGCTTCTGCATCAGTTCGATCATCTGCCCGTTGCTGATGAAGGTTGGCGTGCCACCACCAAAGTGAAGCTGTTCAACGGTGCGGTCGTCTGCATACCACTCTGACAGTTGAGCCATCTCTTTATACAGAGTATCGAGATAGGGCTGAGCTTTTTTACGGTTACGGGTGATCACCTTATTACAGGCGCAGTAGTAACAAACATGGGCACAGAAGGGGATGTGAACATAGAGTGATAACGGTGCGCTATGATCGGCTGTTCGCTGGCCGGTGCTTACCAGGTCGGTAGCAGAAAGTTCAGGATCAAACTGAATCGCAGTAGGGTAAGAGGTATACCGGGGGCCAGACAGATCATAGCGGCGGATCAGGTCGAGATCCCATTTAATCAGATTATTCTGCGTCACAACATTTCTCACTTTTACTGCAAAGGCCCGATTATAGTGATTTTAACCGAACCGGTATTGATGTTTATCAAGTAAGGCCTGAAACCAGTCCCCGCCAGGGGATGGTGTACAGGCCGAACAGTATAATCAGTAGCCCGGCAATCGTCTGGGCTTTACGGTTTTTCAGTAGCGACTGAACCTGGCTGGCCAGCAGTCCGGTAGCCAGCATCGCCGGTATCGTTCCCAGCCCAAAACAGGCCATCAGCAGGGCCGAGGTTTGCCAGTCGCTGGCCGTGGCGCTCCAGATCAGTGTGCTGTATATCAGGCCGCAGGGTAGCCATCCCCAGAGGGCTCCAAGCGCGACAGCCTGAAGCGGGTTGCGCACCGGTAAAAGTTGCCGGCTGAGGGGCTGGATATGCCGCCAAAGCAGATTGCCCTGCTTTTCTAAATAGGCCAGAGCTTTCCAGATTTGCGCGACATAGAGTCCCATTAAAATAAGGATTACGCCCGCAAAGCAGCGTAAAAAAAGAGCCACTTCCGGTGAACGGATCAGCCAGCCAATGCTGCCGAGCAGAGCTCCGGCAAGGGTATAACTGGCGATACGGCCAACATTGAATCCGAGCAACAGCAACACCGGTTGCTGGTTTTTCCGATCAATACCCATGGCGACTGCACTGGATATTCCACCACACATGCCCAGGCAGTGGGCGCTTCCCAATAGCCCCAGGAGCAGGGCAGTGAGAGCCGATAACGGTTCTGTCATTACTGTTTTTCTACAGACTTTGGCGGCTTGGCGTCGTCGGGGATCAGGTGCTCATCATCGTCATATAAAATACTGTGGGCGGGAGATTCGAGGTCGTCTAACTGACCATTGTTAACCGACCAGAAAAAGCCCCAGATCGCAACGCCTGCAAGGGCAATGGCGATTGGAATAAGCAGGTAGATAATTGACATAGCAATACTTCACTCAGGTTGTTATAGCTATTCTAACCGATCCGACCGGTCAAGTTTAGTCAGGCGCAGGGCGTTACCTACCACTACCAGTGAGCTGGCGGACATACCGATAGCCGCCATCCATGGAGCGATCATACCGGCAGCAGCCAGTGGCAGGGCTATCAGGTTATAGAGAATTGCCCAGCCAAGATTCTGGCGGATATTCGCGCGAGTACGTTTAGCCAGTCGCAACGCCTGTGGCAGGCGCATCAGCTCGCTGGAGATGAGTACGGCATCGGCATTGGTTTTCGCCAGATCAGTGGCTGAGCCCATTGCAATTGATGTCTGGGCTCCGGCCAGTACCGGGATATCATTAATGCCGTCACCGACCATCACCAACTGAGCACCGTTATCCTGAAGCTGTTGGATATGCTGCAGTTTTTGTTCCGGACTGACACCGGAGATCACGGTATCGATCTTCAGCTGCCGGGCGATATGTTCAACGGCGGCAGAACTGTCACCGGTGAGCATCTGTACCTCAAGCCCCATCTTTTGTAACTGTTGAACCATGCTGGCCGCTTGCTTGCGGGCCGGGTCATTCAGTCCAAACCAGGCCAGTGGTTCAGTTTCACTGGCAAGCAGAAGCCATTGCCCCTGGCTGTCGGGTGCGTCGGCGAAATCCAGCTGTTTGTCGCAGAACTGACTGGCGAAACGGGGTTTTCCGATAAAGTAGCGCTGACCGTCAATACAGCCTTCCAGTCCCTGGCCTACATGATTATTGAGTTCCTCTGCGGCATTAACCTGATTTAACTGACTGATGCGGTGGAACGCCTGTGCGATAGGATGTTCTGAGTGGGCTTCCAGCGAAGCGGCAATCTCGAGGCACTCCTGAGCGGTCAGTGAAGAGAGCGGGGTAGTGCTCTGCAGCGACAGATTGCCCTCTGTCAGGGTACCGGTTTTATCGAAGACAATATGGGTCGCCCTGGCCAGGCTTTCCAGAACATGGCCCCGGGTAATCAGTAAACCGTGTTGGCGCAAGGTTCCTGTGGCCGCTGTCAGTGCCGTCGGGGTCGCCAGTGACAGCGCACATGGGCAGGTAACAACCAGAACCGAGAGAGTCACCCAGAAGGCGTGATCGGGGTTTATCTGCCACCATACCAGTCCGACGGAGGTCGCAACGATGAGCACCGCAGTGACAAAATAACCGGACACCGCGTCCGCCAGTCGGGCTACTTTGGGTTTCTCTTCATGGGCCCGTTCCAGCAGGCGCACAATAGAAGATAGCTGCGAGCTTGCGCCGACCTGAGTGACTTCAAGATCGATCGGATTCTCAACATTGATGGTGCCGCCAACGACCCGGTCCCCTGCGCGCTTAGTCAGGGGCAGGTACTCGCCGGTGAGCGCAGACTCATCGATGCTGCTGTTGCCCTTGATAATGATGCCGTCAGCGGGGATCGTATGGCCGGGCTTCACCAGAATCCGGTTGCCCTGCTGCAGCTCATTTGCGGCAACAATTTTTTCACCTTCATCGGTATAGAGGATTGCGCTGGCCGGTAGCAGGTTGAGTAGTGCGTTGCCCGCTTTCCCGGTTCTGTGACGGGCTTTCATCTCCAGGAATCGGCCGATCAGCAGGAAGAAGGTGAACATGCTGACAGAGTCGTAATAGACTTCGCCGCTGGCGGTGACAGTCGCCCAGATGCTGGCTATATAGGCTCCGCCGATTGCGATTGATACCGGCAGATCCATCGTCAGATGGCGGGTTCGGAGGTCTCGCAGCGCCGCCAGAAAGAAAGGTCTTGAGGCATAAAAAACCACCGGTGTTGCTAATGCCAGGCTGGCCCAGCGTATAAAGTTTTCATTATCGGCTTCGAGGCTTGCTCCGGCGCCGGTGTAAAGGGCCACGGCGAGCATCATAATCTGCATGGTAAAGACCCCGGCAATGCCCAGTCTGCGCATTGCCTGTTTAGTCTCCTGTTCCAGCAGTTGTTCTTCTTTGTCAGGGTGATAGGGGTGTCCCTGATAGCCGATACTGTGCATCGCTATAAAGATGTCGCTGAGATG
Organism: Amphritea atlantica; assembly: GCA_024397875.1. Classification (NCBI taxonomy): domain Bacteria; kingdom Pseudomonadati; phylum Pseudomonadota; class Gammaproteobacteria; order Oceanospirillales; family Oceanospirillaceae; genus Amphritea; species Amphritea atlantica. Next base: position 2,189,707 of record CP073344.1, on the reverse strand, counting down.
GATCTTCTGTTCATCCCACTGCACCCGGGCACGATGATTAGTCAGGTTGACGCTGGCAACCATTACCCCTTCGAGTGAACTGATATGATGCTCAAGCAGCCAGACACAGGCGGCGCAGGTGATCCCTTCGATAACCAGTGTTGCCTGTTTGCTGCCATCCTCCAGTTCGGCAACAAAGTGCTGCTGTACACTGGGATGGTTATAAAGCTCGAACTCCGCCTGCAACTGCTCGCTGGCGCTGACAGATTCAGGCGACGAGGCTTCGGAGGTGCGGTGTTTGTAATAATTTTCCAGGCCGCCATCAGCGATGACCTGGGCAACTGCCTGGCAGCCCGGACAGCACATCTGACGTGCTTGTCCGCCTATAATGGTAAAGAACTGGCTGCCTGCAGGGATATCGAGACCGCAGTGAAAGCAGTCACGATGTTCGTGCAGATTACCTTCAGAGGCATTCATCACCGATTACAAATTGCCAAATGTGAAGTTAGTCTGGTCGTAAGGTGGTTCAGCTTCTTTTACCAGCTGCCACTCCTTGTTTACCGGGCTGATGATAAGTTTCTTATCGCCCTTGAGCGAGTTATTCAGCTCGCCGGCATAGTGGCCCGGTTTAAGTTGGTGCAGTGTGATATTGATATCAAGGCTGGCTTTGGTTGGGTGACCAAGGGTGAGTTGCAGCTGTTCTGGTAACGGCTCTCCTTTGGCACTGATCAGTTCCAGATTAATATCACTGGTCATCGTGTCAAATCTCAGTGTTGCACTCAGTCCAAGTTGCTGGGCAGCTTCATTAAGCCGGTTGTCTTTGTGGAACGCTTTAGCCTTTTTGGTGTATTCCTCAAGTACCACCCCATCGTTAGTAACAATCGATGCTGTAATGTACACGGTGGAGTAGAGGACGGTTGCAATCAGCGGGGCAAGAATAAACCACAGCCAGGGCTGTTTAAACCAGGGTCCGATTTGTTGATCAGTCATATGTTTCCTTAAAAAAGAAATAGCTGCACGGAGGTGAATCCGGCAGCTATTCTAACTCAGTCAAATGGGGGAGGGTAGGCTTTGCTTAGCGTTTCACAGGGCTAATAAAGCGATTGTCCTCTTCCACCAGAATACTCTCATCATCCAGCGCCTGAACCCGAAAGGTAATATCGTAGTTCGGACGTTCAAGGAAGCGGGGGTCTGCCTGAAGGCTGATAGGGTGTTCCAGCAGTTCGCCTGTACGTATCAGGACTTCGCGGTCACCTGCCATTGTAATTCCCTCTATGCCAGTGACATCGATGCTGAAACGGTGATCAGTCTGCGACTTATTGGCGAGTTTGAGAGTATATACGTTTTCAATCATACCGTTTGAGGCTTGAACATATAGTTGACCCCGGTCACGAATAATGTCCACTTCAAGTGGCACCCGGCTATAGAGGGTGTAACTGAAAGCGATGAACATCGCGCAGATAGCAATAAAGTAACCGATCAGTCGTGGCCGTAGGATATGGGTTTTGCCACCCTCCAGAGCGTGTTCGGTGGTATAGCGAATCAGGCCTCGCTCATAACCCATACGGTCCATGATATCATCACAGACATCGACACAGGCGCCGCAGGCAACACATTCATATTGCAGTCCGTCACGGATATCGATACCGACCGGGCAGACATGGACACAGTTATCACAGTCGATGCAGTCGCCCAGTCCTTCTGCCTTGTAATCGGCCCCCTTTTTACGCTTGCCACGATTTTCTCCGCGGATATTATCATAGGAGATTACCAGTGTGTCCTGGTCAAACATGACGCTCTGGAAGCGGGCATAAGGGCACATGTATATACAGACCTGTTCCCGCATCCAGCCAGCATTGGCATAGGTTGCTACTGTCAGAAAGCCTATCCACCAGGTTTCCCAGGGGCCCAGATCCCAGGAGAGTACGGAGGGGATCAGTTCGCGAATCGGCGTGAAATAGCCGACAAATGCGATAGCTGAGGCGGCAGCGATTATCGCCCAAATAGTATGTTTAGCTGTTTTGCGTGCGATTTTTTCGCCACTCCAGCCGGCTTTGTCCATCCGCATTCTCTGATTGCGATCACCTTCAGTGACACGCTCTGCCCAGATGTAAAACCAGGTCCAGACAAATTGAGGGCAGGCGTAACCACACCAGAGGCGACCCGCAAACACGGTGACAAAGAACAGGGTAAAGGCAAGGATGATCAGCAGCCAGGAGAGCAGCATGAAATCCTGGGGCCAGAAAGTGAAACCAAATACATGGAATTGCCGGCTTGGCAGATCAAATAAAACAGCCTGATGGCCATCCCATTGAATCCAGGAAAAGCCGTAAAACATTGCCAGCATTAAAAAGCCGGAGATAGTCCTCAGGTTCTTAAAGAGCCCTTTGTAGTACTTTACATAGATATGCTCACGTTTGGCATACAGGTCGTAGTTATCATCGCCTTTATTGCCCTTTGGAGTCACATCCTTAACTGGTATTTGATTCATACCATTCCTCACCATCAAGTAGTCGAAATACCAACACCAAAACCATTAGATTTAAGGTTCATTAGTGAATTTGAATATTATACCCGGTTTGATGCAGTATTTAAGCGGCAGTACAAAAAAAGGCGATATGACTTGCATCATATCGCCTTTATTATTGATCTAAGCCTTACTTGTTAGACAGGCTGTAAACGTAAGCGGTGATCAGAGTAATCTTATCGTCGCTCAGCAGATCTTTGTGTGCAGGCATAACACCATTACGACCCGTACGGATTGTGTGGCTGATCTGCGCGAAAGAGCCGCCATACAACCAGATATTGTCGGTCAGGTTTGGTGCACCCAGCGCCTGGACGCCTTTACCATCTGCACCATGACATGCAGTACACAGAGCCTGGAACTGTTGCTGACCACGGACAGCCATTTCAGCATCGTGCTCTGCACCGCTCAGTGACAAGACATAGCTTGTTACATCGCGCACGCCTTCTTCACCCAGAACCGGACCCCAGGCAGGCATAGCGCCCTGGCGGCCATTGGTAATAGTTTGCTTGATAGTCGCAGGTGCGCCACCGTACAGCCAGTCACCATCGGTCAGGTTAGGGAAGCCGTGTGCACCAGCACCGGTAGCGCCGTGACACAGTGAGCAGTTGTTTGCAAACATACGCTGACCAATTTTCAGACCGTCAGGCTGAGCCTGCAGGTCTTCGATGGACATTGCTGCGTATTTCGCAAATACAGGCTTGTAAACCTCTTCAGCGTGAGCCATCTCTTCTTCATACTGACCTGCAGAAGACCAGCCGTAAAAACCTTTTACGTTAGCCAGGCCGTAGAGACCGAGATAGGCAATGCCAAAAATTATTGTGGCAACAAACATCTGAAACCACCAGCCAGGAAGGGGGTTGTCATACTCTTCGATGCCATCGAAGGTGTGACCAAGCGTTTCTTCTGTGGCTTCCTTGTGCGTCTCGCCCTTACGTGTGGCAAGCAGCAACCAGGTACACCCCAGAATTACGACCAGGGTAATCGACCATACCCATATATTCCAAAAAGCACTCATTTTTCATTTCTCCCGTTATTGGTCGTATCTGTCTCTGCAGGGCTTTCATCCTCATCCGCAAAAGGCAGTTGTGACGCCTCGTCGAATCTCTTTTTGTTACCCGGCAAAAGCACCCAGATAAACAATCCGATAAAGGTGATCAGCATCAATGCTGGCAGATATGGGCCATAAACTTCGTAGCTCACTCGAATTACCGCTTATTGGTGTATTGAGAGTGGGTTTTACCAAGTGCTTGCAAGTAAGAGACCACGGCGTCGATTTCAGCCTTGCCTTCTACCTGCTCACGAGCTTTAGCGGCTTCTTCCTCGGTGTATGGAACACCCAGTTTAGCCAGAACACGCATCTTGGCAGCCGTATCTTCACCAGACAGTTTGTTTTCAAACAGCCATGGATAAGCGGGCATCTTAGACTCAGGAACTACATCGCGCGGGTTGTACAGGTGTGCACGGTGCCAGTCATTACTATAACGACCACCGACACGGGCCAGGTCAGGACCAGTACGTTTAGAGCCCCACAGGAACGGATGCTCCCATACGCCTTCATTGGAGGTTGAGTAGTGACCGTAACGCTCAGTCTCTGCACGGAAAGGACGAATCTGCTGAGAGTGGCATACATTGCAGCCCTCGCGGATAAAAATGTCCCGGCCTTCCAGTTCCAGCGGAGTATACGTCCGCAGGCCTTGAATTGGCTTGGTCGTCGCTTCGGTAAAGAACAGAGGTACGATTTCAGCAAGACCACCGCCACTGATCACCAGAATGATCAGCAGGATCATCAGGCCAATGTTCTTTTCAATCGTTTCATGTTTGATCATGTTATGTGCTCCTCTGATCCTTAAGCTGTCTGCGCAGATGCGTCAGCTACAGGAGCTGTGCTGCCTTTACGTACAGTCTGCCAGACGTTGTATGCCATCAGCAGCATACCGGCCAGGAAGAATGCACCACCAATAGCGCGCACTATATAGCCGGGATGGCTTGCTTCAAGTGCTTCAACGAAGCTGTAGGTCAGGGTGCCGTCTTCATTCACTGCACGCCACATCAGACCTTGCAGGATACCGTTAACCCACATCGCACAGATATACATAACTGTACCGATAGTGGCCAGCCAGAAGTGTGTGTTAATCAACGCAACACTGGCCATCTGAGTTTTACCCCAGAGCTTAGGAATCATGTGGTAAACCGCACCGATAGAGATCATCGCAACCCAGCCCAGTGCACCCGCATGTACGTGACCGATAGTCCAGTCAGTGTAGTGGGACAGAGCGTTTACGGTTTTGATAGCCATCATCGGGCCTTCGAAGGTCGACATGCCATAGAAGGACAGAGACACAACCAGGAAGCGCAGGATCGGGTCGGTGCGCAGTTTGTGCCATGCACCGGACAGCGTCATCATACCGTTGATCATACCGCCCCATGAAGGTGCCAGCAGAATCAGAGACATAACCATGCCCAGAGTCTGAGCGAAGTCAGGCAGAGACGTGTAGTGCAGGTGGTGACCACCCGCCCACATGTAGGTTGCTATCAGAGCCCAGAAGTGAACGACCGACAGACGGTAAGAGTAGATTGGACGCTCAGCCTGCTTAGGTACGAAGTAGTACATCATGCCCAGGAAGCCCGCAGTCAGGAAGAAACCTACCGCGTTGTGGCCATACCACCACTGTACCATTGCATCAACTGCACCCGGGTAAACAGAGTAAGACTTGAACAGCGTTACAGGCATCGCTGCACTGTTAACAATGTGCAGTACTGCAACTGTCAGGATGAAGCCCATGTAGAACCAGTTACCCACGTAGATGTGCGATGTCTTACGCATCTTCACAGTACCCAGGAACACGATAGCGTAGGCAACCCAGACAACAGTGATCAGCAGGTCAATTGGCCATTCCAGTTCTGCATACTCTTTTGAAGAGGTCAGACCCAGTGGCAGAGTGATCGCTGCACTCAGAATAACCAGCTGCCAGCCCCAGAAAGTAAAGGCGGCCAGCTTATCAGAGATCAGGCGGGTTTGGCTCGTACGCTGTACGACGTAATAAGAGGTAGCGAACAGTGCGCAGCCTCCGAATGCAAAGATAACTGCGTTGGTGTGTAACGGGCGAAGACGTCCGAAAGTCAACCAAGGAGTATCAAAGTTTAGTGCAGGCCATACTAACTGGGATGCGATTAACACGCCCACGGCCATTCCGACGATGCCCCATACCACTGTCATGATGGCGAATTGACGCACCACCTTGTAATTGTAGGTTGGGTGTTCAGCTGCTGTGCTCATATCAGGCTCTCATCAACAAGCTATTAGAAAGGTTTAGAAAGTAAATTTCCGCTGGCTATTATGTGGAAACAGCGACCACATTTCAATGCGTCAACGGTATTAGTTGCGACATACTGCCGCAGTGCAAAATGGATGATAATGTCGCAAATAAAACTCATTTATGTAAATTTATTTAGTGCAAGTGATTGAATTTAAACAGCTAATATCTTGTTTGTGGTTTTAATATGTTTACATCTATTGTTATTTAGTACTGTTTTTGTCGAAGGTTGAAGTTGCTCAAGCCAGTATCAAAAGTTACTAATTTGGCTTTTCTTGATATGGATCAAGTCTGGTTTGTCGCATAATTAGCTGTATTTCTGATCGGAGCGTGACGAATGATTATTGAAGGCCGGGCTGAAAAGGCCCGTATATTGCTGGCTCATGGTGCCGGTGCACCGATGGATAGCCTGTTTATGGCTCAAGTGGCAAGTGGTCTTGCTGCGGGCGGAGTAGAGGTTATCCGGTTTGAATTTCCCTATATGCAGCAACGCCGGATTGACGGCAAGAAACGTCCCCCGGACCGGCAACCAAAATTGCTTGAGTACTTTACTCATCTGATTGAACAATTCAGTGATACAGACCGGCCGCTCTGGCTGGCGGGTAAATCAATGGGCGGACGGATGGCTTCTATGCTGGCGGATCATCCCGCTGTGGCAGGGTGCTTTGTTTACGGTTATCCGTTTTATCCGCCCGGAAAGCAGGATCGCCCCAGAATCGAGCACCTGATCACTGTTACGAATCCGGTTCATGTTTTTCAGGGCAGTCGCGACAGCATGGGACGAAAAGAGGTGGTTGAGGAGTACCGGCTTTCCGCTTCTGTGACACTTCAGTGGCTCGATGATGGTGATCATGATCTGAAACCGAGAAAAATATCCGGAATTACTCAGGACGAACATATCGCAGATGCAGTAGAATCCACGCTGAAAATTATTAACTGCCATAATTGAGGTACTGTTCTGTGAATCACCTTTTACTCTATTGCCGCCCGGGCTTCGAGAAAGAATGCGCGGCCGAAGTGCGGGAGTTGTGTGAGCAACAGGGTATCTTTGGTTACTGTAAGCTTGAAGAAAACAGTGGTTATGCGCTGTTTATCAGCCATCAGCCTGACGGCGCTTCTCTGGCGGTCGAGACGTTGCGGTTTCATGATCTGATCTTTGTACGTCAGTGGATTGCATGTCTGCCATTGGTAGAATCAGTTAATACTGAAGACCGGATAGGGTCACTTATCGGTCACGTTAGCGGATTGCCAGAGTGCAGTGAGCTATGGGTGGAGCCTGCTGATACTACTGAGGGACGTGAGATGCAGCGGTTCTGTAACAGCTTTGGTTCGGCCTTTAGTCAGGTTTTGCGAAAACAGGGGGTATTGCTTCGCAAAGCTGCTAACCGACTGCATATTTTTGCCCTTTCAGGCAGTAGTTTCTATATCGGTTATGCGCCGCTGGCCAACTCTGCGCCCTGGCCAATGGGTATTATGCGGCTGAAATTTCCCAATCAGGCTCCTAGTCGTTCTACTCTGAAGCTGGAAGAAGCATGGCACTGGTTTATTCCCGAGCAGCAATGGCATCAGTATATTAGTAGTGGAAAGCGGGCAGTTGATCTGGGGGCTGCGCCGGGCGGGTGGACCTGGCAACTGGTGAATCAGAATATGTTTGTCACGGCGATTGATAATGGGCCGATGGCTGATTCACTGATGGAAACCGGTCAGGTTAAACACCTGACCGAAGATGCATTCACTTATCAGCCGCATAAGCCTTGTGACTGGATGGTATGCGATATTGTTGATAAACCTACCCGGGTTATAAAACTGATGACTCAGTGGCTTGTTGAAGGCTGGTGTCGCGAAACGATTTTTAATCTAAAATTGCCGATGAAGCAGCGCTACCCGGAAGTGAAAAGTTGTCTGGAGTATTTGCAGCAGAGCTTAGAGGGTGCCGGGATCGGTTACCGTATCGCAGCAAAGCACCTGTATCATGATCGGGAAGAGATTACGGTGCATGTGCGCCTGTCAGATCAGCGCAGCTAACAGCGTCTGATGCGCTGTTCAGAGACCCTCAGTCTTCTTCGTCTGAGGGCTTTGTCCGCCCGTTCTGTCAGTGTTCCAGAATGGTGACCTTCTCTTCAGTTTCCAGCATTGGCATAATCGCTTCCATGATCTGCTTGCGTTCTTCAGACGAGTGCCAGCGTTGCCAGTCCTGTATCGTGCGGAATGTTGCCATGACTACCCGGTGGTTAGGGTCATTACTATTTTTTAATGACTCTCCGGAGATAAAACCATGCGCTTGCATGGCCATCTGCAGTGTATTCCGGGCTGCTTTTTCGTAGTGTTCAGCAAGATCATCGGCGATATGGCGCTCTATGAGTACTCGAATCATCTTTGCTCTCCCTTAACGGAATAAAATTATTTTCATTTATTTCAATATAATAGCACTCTTGAAGCGGGTAAAATGTTATCAGATAAAAAGATGGGTTTTTCTATACCTCTGAATTTGCGACAATATGTCTCCCGATGTAGTCGAGGTGGAGTAGATGGTTGAAGTTAAAGCGGATCAGGTAATGGATGCAACCGGCCTGTTCTGTCCGGAACCGGTAATGCTGTTGCACAACAAAGTTCGTGAAATGGCTATTGGAGAGGTGTTGCAGTTAACCGCAACCGATCCATCAACTCAGCGCGATGTGCCTAAATTTTGTACTTTTCTGGGGCATGAACTGATTGACCAGAAAATGGAAGATAATTGTTTTTTTTACCTGATCCGTAAAGGGGAGTAGTTCTGCTTACCCGGGTTCAGGAATTATATTTTTAAACAGGCCCAGAGGGCCGTTAGATAAATGGTTGAGAGAAACTTACTGTGACAGCAACAGAAACTACGGATAAATCTAAATCCCGAACCCGTTCAAAAAACCGGGCCGCTAACCAGGCTGCTCTGCAACTGCTGTGTGATGCTTATCCTGAAGTGTTTAATCGGGAAAGTATGCGGCCATTGAAGATTGGGATTCAGGAAGATCTGATTGCTGATGAAAAATTAGCGAAGAATAAGATTAAACGGGCGCTGGCGTCTTATGTACGCTCTCCGTATTACTTCCGTAGCCTGAAAGAGGGGGCTGACCGGATCGGTCTGGATGGCCAGCCTGCAGGTACAGTCACCGAATCTGAAGCTGAACATGCAAAACAACAGCTGAAAGAGATTAATAAGCTACGTCAGCAGAAACAGCAGGAAGAGAAGGCGAAGCAGAAGGTTAAGGAGAAAGAAGATCGCCTTAACAACAAGCTTGAGATGCTGTTAACCAAACGGGGTTAAGAGGCTTGAATTATTTAAAAAAAACCGCCAATTGGCGGTTTTTTTGTGTCGGTCAGCTTATTCAGGAGGTTCTCAGAGTTGCTCCGGTTTGCCGTAAATCCAGCCCTGCGCTCCGTCAACTTCCAGCTGATGCAGAGCGCTAAGTTGAGTGTCCCGCTCGACATGTTCCGCATAGGCTTTTATATCCAGACTGTGGGCTACGGTTACCAGGCTTCTGACAAAGAAGCGGTCTTCAGCGCAGTTATCCAGTTCCCTGATCAGGGAGCCGTCGATTTTAATATAATCAGGATGAACGGTGTAAAGATAGCTAAATCCAGCAGGGTTGATGCCGAAATTGTCGACACCAAACCGGATACCCGCTTGTTTTAACTGGTCGCGGAACAGAGTTACCTGGTTGAGGTTATTCAGAACTGATGTTTCGTTGATTTCGATGCACAGCTGTTCTGGCCGGGGCAGGGTTGTTGCTGTGCTGATCAGCCAGTCGCAAAAATCAGAATCGCGGACCGATTCATTGCTCAGATTGACACCCAGAATCAGATCAGGCTTTTCCAGCAGACGCTTGATTGCGAAATTAAGTACCGATCTGTCCAGTGCAGCCATCAGATTTAACTGTTTTACCACACTGATAAACTCTCCTGCCATGCAGGGCAGGTTATCCTGGTTCAGTATTCGGGCGTAAACCTCATCATGGATAGTGTTCTGGCTGTCTGAAATGTGTTTAACCGGCTGACACTGGAGGAATATATCCCCGCTGACAATCCTGTTGCTGACATGTTGGTGCCAGCTACTTTGTCCCACGGTGTTGCCAGTGTTGTTGTAATAAATGGAGGTGTTATCCTGGCGAGCTTTTTCATTGGCCTGGCGGGCGTTAACAAGCAGTTCTTTGGAGCTGCTCTGTTCGGTATAAGCTGCAACGCCAATAAAGAATGGTACGTGCTCGGCGCTGTTGTTAAGTTGCTGATAGACCTCTGTCAGGTTGGTGACCAGTTTGTCTAACTCTTTTTCTAACTGATCAGGATTGGTAATGTCAGTGAGTAAAATAAACTCGGAAATGCTGATGCGGCCGATAACCGGATTTTCGGTTAGTCGGGCCAGTTCGCTCAGTTGATCGGCACAGGCGCGAATAAAGTTATTCGCTTTCTCTATTCCTAGTTGATTATTCAGTTGCTGAAGATCGGCCAGTTGCAGGTGAATCAGATGGCCATGGCCGAAATCCCGTCGATAATCGATGCGTTCATTCAATTGAGAGAAGCTTGCCCGCTGATTGGCCAGTCCTGTCAGGTCGTCCTGATATGCGGCACGGCGTATCTCTTCAATGTGTTTCGCCTGCTCGTCAAACATGGTGCGTACCCGTCGTACCATCATATTCATCGCCAAAACCACCTGCTTTAGTTCGCGGGTTCCGGGTATCAGGCTTTGCTCAATATATTTTTGTTGAGACAGGGCCTGAGCCTGCTCTTCGACCCCTTTCAGCGGGTTGAGTATGTAACGCATCAGCAGGCTTATAAATACGATGCTCAATAGGGAGAGGATTACAAACCAGACAAAGGTTTGTTCCGTACCCCGCCACAGCTGTTCATAGGCATAGCCCGCCCGGCTGCGGACAAAAATTGTGCCGGCTTTCTGCCACTGGTTAGTAATCTCCCGCGTCATCTCGGGTGGGGTGATCTCCACCAGGTGGATGAACCACTCGGGTACACTGTCACTGATCTGTGCAGTGGTACTTTTAACGAACAGCGGTTTGTTGTCTGCATCCACCACCCGGATCTGTTGATAGAAGCCACTGTCGAATATTGCGTTAACGGTGGTTTCAATTGCGGCGGTATCCCCGGCTGCCATATAAGGCGCCAGATAGAGACCAAGGTGGGTCGCTGTATCCTGACCATGGGACTCGAGCTGATGGACCAGCATCTCCTTTGAGCTATCTGACATCAGATAAACCGTGCCGGAAGCCAATCCGATCAGTACGGCTAACACGGCGGCCATTAACTGATTAACGATAGACATTTTCGATTCCTCATCTGCTCATTCATCAGGTTAGTAATCCTGATTTTCCATTCGTGACTGTAATTGTACCCAGGGCTTCAGCTGATCGGAGGTGCCGACCAGTGTACTGCGGCGGCCTTTTTTTGACAGCCACAGATTGTCACCGTTAAAACTGTAAACGTGTTGCAGGTCCGGGCGCCGGTTTGCGGGTTTTATCTCGGCTATCAGATTATCCAGTATCAGTGGTGTTGATTTTGGCGTGGCATAGTAGGTCAGTACCATATGTGCCTGATTCAGTCTGAGTGCTTTAACATAGGCTATGCTGAGTTTTTCTATCGGAATACCGACCTGACGCAGGGTGTAGTATTTAGCAATAGAGAAGTCTTCGCAGTCGCCGCCGTTAGTGATCAGAAACTCTACCGGGCTGGCCCAGTAATCTTTTTTATGCCAGTGATCAATGTCATCGACAAAGTTCATCTGGTTAAAAAAATCGTTAACCCGGGTAAGTTTTTCCTCGTCCTCGAGGTTGCCGATCTCTTTAATCAGGTTTTGCCAGCTTTGCAGCCGTCGTTCAGCCATCTCTCCATACTTCTGCCCCAGCGTCTTGATCTGGGCTTCGGGCATCAAAATATTGAATTCGGGGGCTGCGGTGAGGGTATAAGCCAGCGATAGCAGAATCAGGCCCGTAACCACGCTCAGGCTATTAAAAAAATGGCCTGCAAGCGAGTGTCGGGGTCTGTAATGAACGTCTCTGGACACAGTTAACCGCTGAAAAATAAAGGTAACTTTATTGTTTCACAGACCGCCTGGCAACTTCTTTGTTAGCTACTCAAAATGGTGTTAACCGGGTGATCATGTACCGGGCATCAGGTTGCACTGGCTGAGGAGTTGTTGCCACGCTTTAGTATGACGCTCTCTTGCTGACGTGTAGTTCTGCCACAGAGGGCCGTCCGGGTCGAGTATCAGGCTTTGATAGCGCTGCATGGCAGCGGGGATATCATTAAAGTTCTGCAGCAGGCTATGGTTCAGTTGCAGCCACTCCCGGCCTTCCCGGTCTATCCTGGCCATGTAGGGCTGTAGTTCTCCCGCATAGTATTTGTTGAAAACGTTTTTCACGATCAGTGCTTGTGGCGTCGCCCTATTGTTGAAGCAGAGTGGTCGTTGTTCGAGTCTCTGTTCAATTACCCGGGCAGTGTGGTCGAGGGTGTAGGTGATCAGATAGAGGGATCGCAGCCAGCGACTGCCAAAACGCAGCACGGACAGGGCCTGGTAGTGGGGTTCAAGCTGATCAAGATAGTCCGGTTCAGGCCATTCTGGCTGAAATGAGGCGGTAGCATTATTCAGGGCCGCCAGTTGGTTAAATATGAGCAGGGCCTGACGGCTCTGGCTGAAGCCATCATCGTCGGTCAGAGCAAGCGGAGGCTCTGACAATGAAAAGTTTCGCTCCATTGCTTCGCTGGTAAATATTCCATTCCAGAGCGCGGCTTCGAAGCTGGCTTTTTTGATCTGAAAAATATCTTCAATCTGTCGGATCAGCTGAGGATCGGCCTCTGCCTGGGGCTGCTTCAGGGTTTGCTGGCAGCGGCCCAGGCGGAAAAGTAGCCGGATCTCATACACCACTTGTCGCGAGGGAGGCATCACCTTGCCCAGTGAGCTGTTGCGCTCAGCGATTAGGTTGATGAGTTGGCAGTGGCGCAGGTTAAGAACTTCAATGAGTCCCTGGCGCAGGTCTGTCACAGGCTGTATACGTTCCCGGCGGCGGGGGTATGGGGGCAACTGAAGCGGTATATTAAGATCCAGTTCGGTATCACTGTCCAGGCTGTTAGCGACCCGGTTGCTGTACCGTTCCAGCATCGATTCAGCAGGGCGCTGATCGCAGCCCTGCAGCAGCGCTGTGGCGATCAGGATTATCAGGAGCCGGTAGCTATATTGCATTTTGATTTAATAGTCAGATAGCGCAGTAATAACAGTATAGCGCCCACTGACAGTCCGGCGACCATTCCCAGCCAGAACCCCCGGGCACCCGTTGCGGGTATGATGATGTCGGTGAGGCCGAGGACGTAACCTAAAGGCAGACCGATCAGCCAGTAGGCCGTGAACACGATCATTAGTGGCACGGCGGTATCTTTGTGTCCTCTTAAGATGCCTGCACTGGCGACCTGGATGGCATCGGGAATCTGAAAAATCGCTGCAATCAGCAGCAGGCTGCTGGCGAGCTGAACTATATCGCTGTCGCTGCTGTACAGAGAGGCTATCTGAACGGATAGCAATGCGATCAGTGAGCAGGAGATAACGGAACTGCAGCAGACAATGGCATAGCCATTGCGGGCCGTGATGGTTGCGCCGACGGGATCCTTGCTCCCGATAAACTGCCCGATTCGGATGGTTAGTGCCAAAGATATGCTGAGGGGGATCATAAAGACCATGCCGGTAAAGCTCAGCGTTATCTGGTGGGCGGCAATGACATTTTCCCCCAGTCGGGCAATCAGCAGGGCGATAACCGTAAACATGCTGACTTCGATCAGCAGGGTAAAGCCGATAGGCACGCCGATTTTAAGAATGGTGAGGAAGTATTTTGCTCTGGGTCTTGGCAGAGAGATCAGAAAGAGGCTGCGAAAGTGGCGGGAGTAGTGAAGGTAGCAACCGGTTGTTAACGCCATAATCCACATCACTATCGTTGTGGCCCAGCCGCAACCAACGCCACCCAGCTCAGGAAAACCCAGTTTGCCGTAGATTAGCAGGTAGTTAAGCGGGATGTTGCAGAGCAGAGCGAACAGGCCTATCTTCATCAGTGGCTTGGTTTTCCCCAGTCCTTCTGAATAACTGCGGGCCCCCTGATAAAGCAGCATGCCAGGTATGCCCCAGGAAAGCGCATCAAGATAACCCAGGGTTTTCTCTTTCAGGCTGCCGGTTACCTGCATAAGGTCAAGAACCGGGGCCATGTTTCGTAGGATCAGCCAGGCTGCAATGCCCGCTAAAAGGGCGATCAGAACCCCCTGATGAAATATCAACCGGGTTCTGCGTAACTGATCGCTGCCCGCATGATTGGCTACCATGGGGGTGACCGCCATCAACAGACCGCCCAGAGAGATAACTACGGGCAGCCAGATACCCGATCCAAGTGCAACGGCAGCAAGGTCTTCTGCACCATAGCGAGCAGCCATCAGCGTATCAACAAACCCCATTGCTGCTTGTGACAGTTCAGCTATAAGGATTGGAATAGCCAGTGCCAGAATATGACGACTCTCCTGAAAAGAGAGTGAAGAATGTGGTTTCAAAGGGTGTCAGATCACAGGTCAAGGAAGCGGGAATGAAAAAAAACCGGGGCACAGGCCCCGGCTTATTATCGGTGGTCAGGCAAATTAGTCAACGCGGCTGGTAACATAACGTCCCGGAGCCGGTTCAATGACTTTGAGTTCTGCATTGCCCAACTCTTTGGGTGCATCGACTTTCTTACCCGCTTTTGGCTTCAGCCACTTAGTCCAGTTTGGCCACCAGCTGCCTTCCTGGCGCTCAGCGGTTTCCAGCCAGTGATCAGGGCCTTGTCCGAGTTCCCCGCCAGTCCAGTAGTTGCGGCGGTTCTTCGAGGCCGGGTTGATGACGCCGGCAACGTGTCCGCTGGCGCCCAGTACGAATTCAATTTTACCCTGCATCATCTCAGTACCTTTGAAGGTGCCTTTCCATGGAGCGATGTGGTCTTCAATCGTGGAGAGGAAGTAAACCGGAATCTTGATATCGCGAAGGTCAATCGATTCGCCGCAGATAGTGAGGCCGCCCGGCTGGGCCAGTTTGTTATTGATATACATCTCGTTGATATAGAAATTGTACATCTTAGCCGGCAGGTTGGTGGAGTCCGAGTTCCAGTAAAGGATATCGAATGGTGCCGGATTCTGACCCTTAAGGTAGTTGTTGACAACGTAAGACCAGACCAGATCATTAGAGCGAAGCATATTGAATGCTGTTGCCAGGTTACGACCGTTCAGCAGTCCTTCGTCATCGACTTTCTGAGTCAGCTGTTTTACCTGCTGCTCATCGATAAATACGCTCAGGTCACCCGGATCGGTAAAGTCGGTCAACGTAGTCAGGAAGGTTGCTGAGGCAACGGATTCATCTTTACGCTTAGCCATGACCGCCAGAGTGGAGGCCAGAATAGTACCGCCAATACACCATGAAACGCAGTTAATCTTATCCTGTTCGGTGATCTTCTTGACCGCATCAATCGCTTTCAGGGTGCCGTTTTCGACATAGTCATCCCACGCCAGGTCGCGTTGATCTACAGTTGGGTTAACCCAGGAGATCAGGAAAACAGTCAGGCCCTGATCAACGCAGTACTTAACATAGGAGTTATGTTCCTGCAGATCGAGAATGTAAAACTTGTTGATGCAGGGCGGCACGATTAGTGTCGGGCGGCTGTAAACCTGTTCAGTGGAGGGCTTGTACTGAATAAGCTGAAGCATCTCGTTTTCGAAAACAACAGCACCTTCCGATGTGGCAATGTTTTCACCCAGAGTGAATGCGGCTTCATCGGTCATGGTGATGCGACCTTTCTCAACATCACCCAGCAGATTTTGCAGACCATCGACTAAGCTCTGACCCTTTGTTTCAAGTGCCTGTTGCAAGACTTCAGGGTTGGTCAGGGCAAAGTTGGTAGGTGACATCGCATCAGTATATTGCTGAGTATAGAACTCGAGCTTTTTCTGCTCACTATCGCTGAGTTTAGCGTTAGCTGCCATGTCGTTAAGCAGGTTGGACGTCAGTAGGTAGGATTGCTTAATGTAGGAGAAGACCGGATTTTGGCTCCACTCTTCTG
Source organism: Amphritea atlantica (assembly GCA_024397875.1). Taxonomy (NCBI): domain Bacteria; kingdom Pseudomonadati; phylum Pseudomonadota; class Gammaproteobacteria; order Oceanospirillales; family Oceanospirillaceae; genus Amphritea; species Amphritea atlantica. Next base: position 2,173,793 of record CP073344.1, on the reverse strand, counting down.
CCGCGAAGCGACGATCACCTTTGAGTGGCTCAGCAACCGGCTTGTCGACCGCTTTTCCGGTCAGAATGTTCTGCCACAGGTTGATTTGTGCCTGCTGATAGTCAGTAATAGCCCGGACCCATACTGAGGGGTCTTCGAATGAGCGGGCGGCCAGCTCAGTCCAGGACTGGGTGAACTGCTTGAACAAATCTTCACTGTTACCCTGAGCGTAGATATCCAGAACCTTCTTGCTTTCCTGATTCAGGTAATTAATAAATTCTTGCGGGTTGGAGAGGATATTACTGTTATTTTCCATAAAACTGCCTTCTTGATGAAGCCTACCTTGAGTATGCGGTGCAAACTTCTTTGGTGAGCTGCCGCTAGTGGATAACTGGCTAAAATTATATAACTGTCTGATTGGCCGATGAGTTATGCGCAGAGCTGGAATGAGTCGGCTATTTTTCAAACAGAGTACCTGAGCATAGACAACTTGATGCGGCGCAGCAAGCCTCTATTGCACTACTTTAGTCAGATTTTCAGGGGTCTTTGTGCCTGTTAGCTGAAAATGTATCACCGATATGTTGCAGTATTTTGTAATTAAGCAGAAATAGCGCCTGTCAGCGATTTGCCCCGGTCGCAGTGTTCAGTGGCAGGGGAATAGTATCTCTCCATAAATATTCCTTCAGATACGATATAATCGGCCAAAACAGCTTCCAAATATTGGGGCAGACAGAGCGATAGGAGTCTGTATGCGACAGTTTTTACTCATGAGCAGTGTTGGTTGTCATTTGTGTGATGACGCTGCAGAAGTTCTCATTAACACGCTCGATCCTCAGCAACACCTGCTGGATGAAGTGGATATTGCCTATGACGATGCCTTGATGGAAAAGTACGCTGTGCTGATCCCGGTGTTGGTGGAGGAATCCAGTGGTGCTGAATTGCGATGGCCTTTTGATCACGAGGAGGTGAGGGGGTTTATTGCCCGGCTTCCTCCTTCGTCTGATTGAACCGGAACAGCCTCTGGCAATTGGCCTCCGTCTGCAGGGCCAGCTCTTGCGGATCACATGCTCTTTCCTGAGCTACCTGTTCGAGGATGTGTATCAGGTAGGCGGGCAGGTTACGGCGGCTTTTGGGCTTAGGGTTCAGGTTGCGGGGAATGAGGTAGGGTGCGTCGGTTTCCAGCATTAGCCGGTTAGCTGGAATATCTTTTACCAGACCTAATAGTTCGCCGCCTCGGCGCTCATCACAGATCCAGCCGGTAATACCGATATAGAGATCAAGGTCGAGGTAGTTATAAAGCTCTTTACGGCTGCCGGTAAAGCAGTGGGCTACGCCGCCATGCAGGTGATCTCTGGCGTGCCGGAGCATTTCAATCTGTTTGTTATGGGCATCCCGTTCGTGTAGAAACAGAGGCAGACCCGATTCTGCGGCCAGCTCCAGTTGCTGTTCAAATGCCCGGATCTGTTGCTCAGGGGATGAGACGTTGCGGTTAAAGTCCAGCCCGGTTTCGCCAACTGCACGAACTTCTGGCTGTTTAAGCAGTGCTGCCAGGGTATCCCGGATGGCCGGCGAAAACTCTTTGCTGTAGTGGGGGTGGACCCCTGCAGTGCAAAACAGCGTGTTAGGGTGCTGTTGGCACAGGCTGATCGCCTTTTCACTTTCGGCTGCCGTGGTTCCGGTGATCAGCATTCGTTTAACCCCGGCGCTTTCAGCACTCTGAATAACCGTTTCACGGTCGGCATCAAAGACTGAGTCAGTAAGGTTGATGCCGATATCGGTCAGTGAGTAGCGGGTTTTGTTCATCAGGAAGGCTGTTGTTAACGGGTTGTAGTGGAGTGGCGATTAAAACGGATGAAGTCTCTCAGCTGTTCTGCCTGAGTTGCACCGGTTGAATTTTGCAGCGCAACACGGAAGGCTGTTTGTCCCTCAATAATGTGCGACGGCTGTCCAGCCAGGGTTCTGTAAACCGCGTGGTAGGCCATGACGTTCATTACATAACGGCGGGTTTCGTTAAACGGAATGGTTTCGATCCAGATATCAACCGGCAGCGCTCCCCGTTGCTCAAGCCACCGCTTCACGCGATGGGGGCCTGCATTATAGGCGGCTGTAGCATATATCTGATTGTTGTCGAACTTTTCCTGCATCTCTGCAAGGTAGGCTACCCCGATATTGATGTTGGTCTCGGGTTGATACAGGTCGCTGCTGTTTTTGTACGGGATATTATGATGCTTTGCGGTTGATTGGGCTGTTTTGGGCATCAGTTGCATCAGGCCTCTGGCGCCCACACTGGAGCGGGCATAAGGCTGATAGGCGCTTTCCTGGCGTGCAATTGCCCGAGCCCAGTTGGTGTCTATCTTGTACTGTCCTGCCAGGGCGGAAAACGTTTCCGAATAGGGCATTGGGAAGCGCAGGGTAATATCATCCCAGTATTTTGCCTGGGCGACACCGATGATCGCCATATTGTGCCAGCCCCATCGGTGCAGAACTGTGGCAGCCGTGCGAAACTGATTGGCATCGTAGTCGCGGGTCAGTTGGTTCCACTCCCGGCGGGCGAGGTAGCGTTCATCCAGTTGATACAGCTCATGCATACGCCGCATCGCGGGGAGTTGTTGTTGCAGTGCAACCGCTTCTTCTGAAACTCTGTTTTGCTGCGGATTGAGGTGAAAACCAGTCTGCAGGGTGCGGGCGGCCAGTAAGCCATAGTAGCTGCGTTCCCTGCTGAGTTTTGTAAACGCCTCTGAGTAGCTGGGTTTGAGTCCCTCAATATGACTGGCGGCAAGGGTTTTCCAATAGACCCAGCGCTCTTCCTGCTGGTTTTTTGCAGGTAACTGGTCAATAAGCTGGTGGACTTTTTTCCAGTTTAGGCCGGTCAGCGCCAGCATAATGCGGCGCTCCTGAATCTCATCATCATGGGGTTGATTGAGTTGGCTGAGGAGTGTGTCGGTTTGCTGGTCAGGCCGGTAAGTCAGGCGTCGGGCAAGGTTTCGTGCCAGTTTTTGGCGATCATCCGGGGTGAATGAAAGAGTTGAGCCAATCTTTAACCATACCTGTGTTGCTGCCTGAGGGCTTTTTCTTGAAAGGCGGTCGATACCATATAGGTAGGTTGATCGGCTGGCAGTAGTGTCCCCAGGCAGATATTTCGGGCTTTGAACCAGAGAGGGGCTATTATGAACCGCAATGAAGCGCTCTGTCGCCTGGCTTTGCTGTTTCTGTTTTATGAAGCGTGTCAGATACTTAGCCAGTTTGATATTGCCTTTATCAATTGCTTTCCAGAAGCGCTGATACGCCAGTTTACCGGAGGGGGCGTTAGCGTTGCTCATCCAGTAGCTAAACACGGGATCACATGCGTTAGATATTGAGTGGCCGGTATTCCATAAGGTTTCAATTCCTTTGATCGCAAGGCTGGACTGGCCTGTTTGCAGCAGCGCGTTGCGATAGTTGCACTCATACTGCTCACTCTTAACGTCAGCGTTCCGGTAGGCTGAGATATACTGCTTCCAGCGCTGGTTGCCTGCCAGGTAATTCAGCCATTTCTGTTGTAACGGGTAAACCGTGGGAATCCCTTCGTAGGTTTTGCTGTAGAGGTTTATGTGGTGCTGAGCGATATTGTCGAAGTTGTGTACCAGCTCTTTTTGTTCAAGATATGGATACAAAGGGTATGTGGTTAACCGGGATTTAAGCTGGTAAAACGCTTCCAGGTTATCCCCGTTGAGCATATCGAGGGCCTGGATATAGAGATCCTGTGGTGACTGATCTGTTCCGGTAGGCTTAACTGGAGCGGCATTCGCCTGTGCCTTGCTCAGTGTGACAGTCATCAGCGTACAGAGAAAAATGCTGTGAATAATCCGGGGCCGTTTGGTTGCGCTCATTTTATAAAGCATATATCCATATTTCGTTAGTCACTGTTACTACAATCATAGCGGCAATTATGGCGCAAACTCGAGAGAAAAATATCCCTGTTTTATGAAATTTACTCAGCGACAGCTATATCTTGCTGTTCTGTAACGAGAACTGTAAATATATTTTCTTTGCGTATCACGGCCGCAAGGTTTTTCTGTAGAATATGCGGCCAACGTTTTTGGTGGATTTAAGCATGGCTCTGATCAGACTTGATAAGGTCTCTGTCGCATTTGGCGATAAACAACTGCTCGATCATATCGACTTTCAGCTGGATAAAGGCGAACGGGTTGCTTTGGTAGGCATCAATGGGGCGGGTAAATCGACCCTGCTGAAGGTATTGGCACGTCATCAGCCGACCGATGACGGTGATATCTGGCAGGATGGAGGGGCGCGCGTTGCTGAGCTTTCTCAGATGCTGCCTGCCGCAGATGAACGCCGGGTCCGTGATGTCGTTGCTTCCGGCTGTGCCGAGACAGTTGATCTGCTGAATCGTTACGAAACCCTTGCTATGAGCCACAGTGATGCTGATATGGCTGAACTGGAACGGTTACAGCATCAGATCGAACTGGTCGATGGCTGGCACTTGGAGCAGAAAATACAGCAGGTGCTGGAGCGCCTGGAACTCGATGGTGAGCAGCTAATGTCTGCGCTTTCAGGTGGCTGGAGGCGTCGGGCTGCTTTAGGGGCTGCGCTGGTTCAGTCTCCGGATATACTGTTGCTGGATGAGCCGACCAACCATCTGGACATCGAAACCATCGAGTGGCTTGAAAAGCAGATCATGGAGTTTCGCGGCGGTGTACTGTTTATCTCCCACGACCGTTCGCTGGTTGAGCGTCTGGCTACCCGGATTGTTGAACTGGATCGCGGAAAACTGACATCCTTTCCGGGTAATTATTCCGCCTACCTGACGCAAAAAGAGAAACTTCTCGAAGAGGAGGAGCGGCATAACGCGCTGTTTGATAAGCGGCTGGCTGAGGAAGAGAAGTGGATTCGTCAGGGGATCAAGGCGCGCAGAACCCGTAATGAAGGGCGCGTCCGCGCGTTGAAAGATTTGCGCGTTGAGCGTTCACAGCGTCGTGAGCAGCAGGGCAAGGCGAAGTTTCAGGTAGAGCAGGCCGACCGTTCCGGAAAGATCGTTATTGAATTGGAAAAGGTCAGTCACGGGTATAACGGTGAACCCGTTATCAGCGATTTAACTTTATCGGTGCAGCGAGGTGACAGGATCGGTCTGATCGGGCCTAACGGTATTGGTAAGAGTACACTTTTAAAAGTGTTGCTGGGGCAACTGGCACCTGATCAGGGGACGGTTAAGCTTGGTACCAGTCTGAATATTGCCTACTTCGATCAGTTGCGCGGCAAGCTGGATCCGGAAAAAACCATTATTGATAACATCTCTGAAGGACGTGAGAGTATTACGATTAATGGAAAGTCGCGACATATTATCAGTTATCTGAGCGATTTTCTGTTCTCTCCAGAGCGGGCCCGTACACCGGTCAAAGCATTGTCCGGTGGTGAGTGTAACCGGGTTATGCTGGCTAAACTGTTCAGTCAGCCATCTAATCTGCTGGTGCTTGATGAGCCGACCAATGACCTGGATATCGAAACTCTGGAGTTGCTTGAAGAGATTCTTCTGGAGTACAAGGGCACCTTGCTGTTGGTCAGTCATGACCGGGCGTTTCTCGATAATGTTGTGACCTCCACGCTGGTGTTTGAGGGCGGGGGGCGAATTCAGGAGTATGTCGGCGGATATGAAGACTGGCTGCGGCAGCGTGCTCAGGCCGTCACTACTAATATTGCGAAGGCCGAATCCAGGCCAGCCCCCGTGGTCGCAGAAAAAGCTGCCAGCGCGCCGGCTAAGAAAAAGCTGAGTTATAAATTGCAACGGGAGCTGGATATGCTGCCGGGACAGTTGGAACAGTTGGAAGGGGATATTGAGCAGCTGCATCTGGAAACCAGTGCAGCTGATTTTTACAATGGTGATCACGAGCATGTTTCAGCCAAACTGGCTGAGTTGCAGGCGAAAGAGACCCAGCTTGAAGAGCTCATGGAGCGCTGGGTTGAATTAGAGGCAATGCTGTAATATTCAGCCGCCGATAATCAGGGGGAAGGCGAAGCTTCTAGTCCTTCGCTTTAACCCTGATAGCGAGAACGTCGCACTTTGCGCCGTGGAGTACGCCATTCGCCGTAGAACCTAAGAGGAGCGCCAGGCCGTGGCGACCATGACTACCGACCATGATCAGGTCACAGCCCTGTTCTTCGGCAATCCGATGAATCTCAGTTTCGGTATGGCCGGAGACAACGTGACACTGTTTTACCTGATAGTCCAGTTGCTTGCGGTAACGGGTCATTTTGCTTTGGGCGTGTTCATCCAGTTGTGCCTGAATCGTTGTCAGGTCCATTGGGACATCACCGCCATAGGCAAAGCTCAGGGGTTCAATTACATGAATCAGAGAGAGTTCCGCTTGGGTGCATTCTGCTAGCTGTTTAACTTTGTCGATCAGCTGATCAGACTCTTCTGACAGATCGGTCGCCACTAAAATATGTTTATACAGGGACATGGGGGAAATCTCCTTTTGCTTCCTACTTAAGAGAGTAGCATATAGTTTCCGGTTTTAATTTTGACCGGAGTCAAATGAGTTCATCGAGGATTGTAAATGAAGTGGGCCATTATCGTTTTGATTATGATGTCGCTACTGGGATCAATGATGTGGGTTATGCCAAGTCCCCGGCAGCGTTTTTTAGCAAAACTCAGGCAGCAGGCATCCCGGCTTGGATTCCAGGTTCAGATCGTGCGTGTCACTCCGCCGCGGGCTGCTGGACAGGTTGAGCCTGAGATGCTGACCGCGACGGCATATCGGTTGCCCCGTTATAATCTGGAAAAGAAGCTCAGAGAGCGTTTTATTGAGTGGCAGGTCTTTCGGCAGACGGCTGTCGCCAATGAAGGGTTGCCAGAGGGGTGGTGCTGGGGGGCAGGAGAGCGCCGCCTTAATGAAAACCAGCAGGCAATTCTCAATACACTGATCAGTGAGCTGCCTGCCGGTGTTAAGTCGGTTGAATCGACCCCGGTACACATCTCACTGTACTGGGACGAAAAGGGTGATGAAAATACCCTGGAGCAGTTTAAGGCGCTGCTGCAGCCGTTCATCGATCAGCAATTCTGACATTACTAAGGCGACCGTATGACACTTAAGCCCGGCTTCTATCGGCATTACAAGGGTGCAGAATATCAGGTGTTGCATCTTGCCAGGCATTCAGAGACTGAGGAATGGCTGGTGGTTTATCAGCCCTGTTATGGTGACCGGGGTATCTGGGTTCGGCCTCTGTCAATGTTTACAGAAAACGTTACCGCAGCGGATGGTACGGTGGTACCCAGGTTTCAGTTTGTCCGGGGAGATCAGGGTACTTAACCTTGCTCCTCTTTGCTTTCTTTCGCGGTCAGTTCTTCAAGTGATGCCGCAAGGTTTCCGGCAGCCATAGCGCTACTGGGACGCGCCCGGTTAAGCAGATCTCTGATGGTATCGATATAGTCCTGTTTCTGTTTCTGCGGAACATTGGCCCGTGCAATCATCGCTTTGGCGTGTTTGTAATGGGACATTGCCAGCAGCTTATCATCCCGGTCAAGATAAGAGTTGCCCTGTTGAATATGGGCTTCCACAAAGACCGAGACATGCAGCCAGTAGAGGTCTTGCTGAAACTGCTTAGCCCTGGATACACTGAGTTTGCCGGACTGGGCCATCTCGATACATAGTTTTTCAGCATGTTGAATATGGATCTGGGCTTTCTTTAACGCCCGGTCATTATTAAAACCGCCGGGCACTGCGCTGACCCGGTCAGTGGTTTCTTTCTGGGCGCTGATGTCCTGCAGCAGATCAGAATCGGGAGCTAGTGAAGCGATCTCTTCAATCATGCTGACAACATAGCCGCTGAGTGCATCGGTAATTTCGGCACGGCAGTTTGCCTCCCGCAGTACAGCAAGGGATTCCATGGCTTCGCCAGAGGCTTTGTTCAGCGTTCTCAATCGCTTTGTGCGATATTCCTGTTGCTGTTCTCTGGTTGAGAAAAAGTTGTTAACCAGTAGTGCAACGAAGCCTATGCCGATCAACGAAAAAAGAAAAATCAGGTTGTCTTGCAACATATTCTCAGGTACTTGTAATTAAGTAACAGGCTAATCTTGGCGGCAGCATACTGTATTTAAGCTACCAGAAACATACCTTTATTAGCCAATGTTGTTAGTCAGTCAGCGTGTTTTTTTTTGGCAGAAGCTTGACCCTGCTGGATACAGCCCTTATATATGCACGCTGTTTTGTATTGTCACCTTGTCCTTTAAGGATTGTATTTATATGGGAAAGTCCCTAGTTATTGTTGAGTCACCTGCAAAAGCGAAAACCATAAACAAGTATCTGGGTAACCAGTTTGTGGTTAAATCGAGTGTGGGCCACATTCGTGACCTGCCCACCAGTGGCTCGGGTAACGCGGCCGGTTCCGATCCCAAAGAGCGTGCCCGTCAGGCAGCGTTGACCCGGAAAATGGCGCCGGAAGAGAAGATCCTGCATAAGGCTGAGAAAAGTAAAAAACAACTGATTGCACGAATGGGCGTCGACCCTGAACATGGCTGGGATGCCCGTTATGAGATTTTGCCTGGGAAAGAAAAGGTCGTTGATGAGTTGAGGCGACTGGCAAAAGATGCAGACACTATCTATCTCGCAACCGATTTGGACCGCGAGGGTGAAGCGATAGCCTGGCATCTGCGGGAAGCGATCGGTGGTGAAGACAGCCGTTATAAGCGGGTGGTGTTTAATGAGATAACCAAGAAAGCGATTCAGGAAGCATTTAAACAGCCTGGAGAGCTGGATCTGAACCGCGTTAATGCTCAGCAGGCCCGTCGTTTCCTTGATCGTGTGGTTGGATATATGGTTTCTCCGCTGCTATGGGAAAAGGTTGCCCGGGGGCTGTCGGCCGGTCGGGTTCAGTCCGTTGCCGTTCGCTTACTGGTAGAGCGTGAGAAAGAGATTCGCAGCTTTATTCCTGAAGAGTTCTGGGAGTTGCATGCCGACGTTGAGTCCGATCAAAAAGAAGCGTTACGCCTCCAGGTTGAAAAATTCAGGAATCAGGCCTTCCGTCCGGTTAGTGCATCGGAGACCGATGCACACCTTGAGCAGCTTAAGCAGCAAGCGTTCCGCGTAACCAACCGTCAGGACCGGCCAACCAGCAGCCGTCCATCAGCGCCGTTTATTACCTCGACCCTGCAGCAGGCCGCCAGCACCCGTTTGGGTTTTGGCGTAAAGAAAACCATGATGATGGCTCAGCGGCTCTATGAAGCGGGCTACATCACCTACATGCGTACAGACTCGACCAATCTGAGTGCTGAAGCTGTTGCTACCTGCCGGGACTTTATCAGTGAAAACTTTGGCAGCAAGTACCTGCCGGAGACTGCCAACTCGTATAGCAGCAAAGAGGGCGCTCAGGAAGCTCACGAGGCGATTCGTCCCTCGGATGTAACAATTGAGGCGACTTCGCTGAAAGGCATGGAGCGGGACGCTGAGCGGCTGTATGAGTTGATTCGGCGTCAGTTTCTGGCGTGTCAGATGACCCCTGCACTCTATACCAGTACCCGGATCACTGTCAGCGCTGGCGACTTCGAGTTGCGAACCAAGGGGCGGATACTCCGTTTTGATGGTTATACCCGGGTGATGAATAGTCAGGGTAAAAATGAAGATATTATTTTGCCGGATGTGCAGCAGGGTGATCTGCTGCAGTTAAAGCAGCTCGATCCTAAACAGCATTTTACCAAACCGGCACCCCGTTATACCGAAGCCAGCCTGGTTAAAGAGCTTGAAAAGCGTGGTATTGGTCGCCCTTCAACTTACGCGTCGATTATCTCCACCATTCAGGACCGGGGCTATGTAGAGGTCCAGAACCGCCGTTTTTACGCTCAGAAAATGGGCGATATCGTGACTGAAAGGCTGGTGGAAAACTTTACCGATCTGATGGATTTTGGTTTCACAGCACGTATGGAAGAGTCGCTGGACGATATTGCTACCGGCACTGCGGACTGGAAAGCACTTCTGAACCAGTTTTATGAAGGTTTCAGTAATCGCCTGCTGCAGGCTCAGCATCCGGAGTCGGGCATGCGCTTGAATGCGCCCACTGAAACGGATATTCCATGCCCTTCCTGTGGGCGAATGATGATGATCCGAACCGGTACTACCGGGGTCTTCCTGGGATGTTCTGGTTACGCTTTACCGCCGAAAGAGCGCTGCAAAACAACGATGAACCTGGTTCACGGTGATGAGGTGGTGAGTGTCGACGGGGATGATGAGGAAGAATCCCGGATTCTGCGCAATAAGCATCGCTGCAAGATCTGTGATACCGCTATGGACAGTTACCTGATCGATGAGCAACGTAAGCTGCATATTTGTGGTAATAACCCTGACTGTCCTGGTTTTGAGGTGGAAAAAGGCACCTTCAAGATTAAGGGATATGATGGTCCGGTTCTGGAATGCGATAAGTGTGGCTCGGAGATGCAGCTGAAAACCGGCCGCTTCGGCAAGTTCTTTGGCTGTACCAGTGAAACCTGCAAAAATACTCGTAAATTATTGAAAAGTGGTGAAGCTGCACCCCCTAAAATGGATCCGGTGCCAATGCCCGAGCTGCAGTGTGACAACGTCGAAGACACTTTTATTCTGCGAGATGGTGCTTCCGGGCTGTTTCTGGCTGCCAGTCAGTTCCCCCGTAAGCGGGAAACCCGCGCGCCTAAGGTAGCCGAACTATTGCCCCACAAGAGTGAGATCGATCCGAAATACAGTTTCCTTTTCAGTGCACCGGTGGCGGATGAAGAGGGTAATCCCACTATTGTTCGTTACAGCCGAAAAACAAAGGAACAGTATGTAATGACTGAAGTCGACGGTAAAGCAACCGGATGGCGGGCGTTTTACACGGGTGGAAAGTGGGTTGCTGAGGCCGCCAAGGCAAAAAAAGCAGCAACCAAGAAGTGAACGGAGGCCTACAATGAGTGGTGTGTACCTGACCCGTACCAATCAGAAGTTAAATTTTATCCGTATACATCTGGATGCGCTTAAAGCTGCTCAGGAATCAACAGGCTGGAGTAAGCATGCGTTGATTGATTCCTACAACGAGTCAGTACTGTTTCATATGGTCTCTGCGTATAGTTCTCTGCTGCGGGAGATCGCCGAACAATATCGCTTTGATGCTAACCGGATCAGTAAGCTGAGTCAGTTGACCGAGCAGATGGAGGCGCAGGGGCTGGAAGCACCTGAAGTGAAGGAATTGCAGCAGCTGCATGATGATACTGATAGCTGGTTGCATCACCTCCTGGCTGCGTATAAGGGGTGCTGGCGAGCAGAAGACCACAGTCAGTCAGCGGCACAGGCAGAGAGTGTCTCTGAGATACATGTTATGCAGATCAATCCTGATCATGCTGAAGATGCAGATATTCTTCGGGAGTATCAGAGCTGGTTTAACCAGTTTAAAATGTTGGTTGAGCGTCTGCGTACCGGGATGCAGGAGTGGTGAGAACCGATCGTGCTGGATTTTTCTGCACAGATGCAGTGTCTGAAGATATAAACCAGCAGTCGGGATCTGTATAGTAATCATGCTGAGGCATTTTGCCGGGCCCTTTAGCGGAGTTTTTCAGACCCGGGTGTTGTCTGGATTGAGATGAATATGTCAGATATGTTTTTGGAAATTATTGAGCTTGATGACGGGCAGATCGCACTGAAAAGGGCGGATTCTGACGATGAGCCTATTATGCGGATCAGCTTCTCCGAAAGTGTCAGAGAGCAGTTGGAGGAAGAATGCATTGATGTGGCTAAGGTGATGCTGACGGCGGGTATTCATATGATCTCGGATCTGAATATCAAAGCGGCAGAGACTGAAGGCAGCGACTTCGATGCTGATCTGGATGATGTCGACTCTCAGCCAAGGGTGATCCATTAACGGTGGTTTATTAACCGTTCTGTCGATGTAAAAAAAACAGCGCATAAGCGCTGTTTTTTATAAAAGTAAGTGGGCATTAAAAGGCTGTCATACGCTACCCGATCAGGTGAGGCGACGATCCCGGATGACGATGCCGTGGCTCTTGCCATTTGTCGCAGCGTCTTCCAGTCCTGCAAGTTCATCATTACTCAGAACCCCGGGCCAGCTAATGACCGCATGGCAGGTGCCTGCATTAAGTGCCTGACAGGCCAGTTGGTAGGTTGAGTGGCTTTGATCGGGCTGTAGTAGCATTACCTTCCTCAGGTCGATACCTGCGGCTTCCAGCAAGCTCTTTGGCAGAGCGGCAGGCGGAGCGATCCAGGCGAACCACCGGTCGTCTTTGCTCAATTGTGCAAGTAGCGGCAGTAACATGGTCATTTCCCCAAAATCACTACCTTGCAAAACAATTTCGGTGATCTTGCCGGCAAGCCCTGATTGATGTGGTTGTGCTGCTGTCGGACGAATAAGTCCAGGCATAACGGGTTCTGAGCTGTTGAAACTGCTAACTGCATGCAACATGATTACTGTCCTCTTCTGATAACCCCGACGCCGAGGCCTTCAATTGAGAGTTCCTGCGTTTGCAGGTCGACCACAATAGGCTCAAACTCTTCGTTTTCTGCGATCAGATAAACAAGGTTACCTTCGCGTTTAAATCGTTTAACGGTAACGTCGTTGTCGATACGTGCTACGACGATTTCACCATTTTTTGCATTCTGACACTGATGTACTGCGAGCAGGTCGCCATCAAGAATGCCAACATTTTTCATGCTGGTGCCGCGAACTCTGAGCAGGTAGTCAGCCTGTGGATGGAAAAAATCAGGCGCGATTGTAATCCGGTCCTCGACATTCTCCTGTGCCAGGATGGGCTCCCCGGCAGCAACCTGACCAACGATTGGCAGTCCGGCGTCATCATCAAAGCCGGGAATCCGGATGCCTCGTGAAGTACCGGGAATCATCTCAATGGCACCTTTGCGTGCAAGTGCCTTGAGGTGTTCTTCTGCAGCGTTAGCTGATTTGAACCCCAGTTCTTTGGCAATATCCGCACGGGTAGGCGGATATCCTGTAGTGCTGATGCATTTTTTTATGCATTCAAGTACATCTGTTTGGCGTTGTGTCAGTTTCATGATGAACTCTGTTTTTTTATCCAGTAGCTGTAACTATATACAGTATTTTGTTTTTGTAAACATTTTTTCTGTCTATTTATCCAGTATTATTGCTAGAATGTGCGTGGTTACAGTGTATCAGGGCGGTCAGGTGCTTTCAGAAGAGATTAAAAAAGAGATACAGGGAGCGTACAGGCGGTTTCTGGAAAGTCGTCAGCTTAAGCCCCGGATGGGTCAGAAGCAGATGATTGCTGAGGTGGCCAAGGTGTTGGGAGCGATTCTTGAGGATGAGAAATCTCATCGCCTGGGTGAGCAGCATGTCAGCGTGATTGAGGCGGGGACGGGTACCGGTAAAACGATCGGTTATCTTCTCGCGGTATTGCCAATCGCCAGGGCTAAGGGAAAGAAGGTTGTGCTTTCAACCGCGACGGTTGCATTGCAGGAGCAGCTGTTGAATAAAGACCTTCCTGAGGTTGCTGAACATGCCGGATTGTCTTTCAGTTTCGGGCTGGCCAAAGGGCGGGGCCGTTATTTCTGTATCAGTAAAGCAGAGCAGCATCTTGATGCCCATGGTGCGACCGGTCAGCAGGCGCTGTATGAAGACGAACTGTCACTACGGTTGGACAGTGATACCGTCGAGTTCTATAAAAGCCTGCTCAACGAGTTTGCTTCCGGGCGCTGGGATGGTGACAGGGATAACCTGACCCAGGATATCAGTGATCAGGATTGGATGCCGCTTACCAGTGACCACCTCCAGTGTACAAACCGGCGTTGCAGTAATTTTTCTGCCTGCAGCTTTTTTAAGGCGCGCAAAGACCTTGATCAGGCTGAATGTGTGATCGCTAATCATGATATCGTTCTGGCTGATCTTGCGCTTGGCGGCGGTGCGATTCTGCCGGACCCTTCCGAGACTATCTATATATTTGATGAGGGGCACCACCTGTCCGATAAGGCCAGTGGTCATTTTTCCTTTAATCTGCGCCTGAAATCAACTGAGCGCTGGCTACAGGGGACAGTCAAGCAACTGGATAAAATGCTTGAGCAAGCCGGTAATCCGCAGCTACTGAGTGATTATGTCCAGCAACAGCGAAAACCGGCAGAAGACCTTCAGGTTGTGTTGAATAACTGGGCTGAGCTGATCCGACCGATCCTGATGGATGATTCTTTTAAACGACCGAAAGAGCGGTTTCGCTATACCGGAGGGGTGGTTCCCGATGAGGTTAAGCAGTTCGGCTTGCAGGTTGAGCACCTCGGTGCCCGGATGGCGGCAAAGATGGAGATGATTCTTGATCTGCTCAAGGAGTCTCTTGATGGCGAGGGGGGGATTGATCGCCAACCGGCTGAAATCTGGTATCCCCGAGTTGGCATGATGGTTGCCAGGTTACAGAATATTACCGGTCTTGGCCGATCGATGGGGCATCCGGATGCCGAGAACAGCACTCCGACTGCCCGTTGGCTCAGCCTGGCAGAAACGGCTCAGGGGTATGACTTCGAATGTAGTACTGCGCCGGTATCCGCCGCTGAGATGCTGCGGATGAACCTTTGGCAGCACTGTTACGCAGCGGTGGTAACCTCGGCTACACTGACTGCACTGGGGCGTTTTGACCGGCTGCTGGCTGATCTTGGTTTGCCAGCGGAAACGTCCTGCTTTAGTCTGCCCAGCCCCTTCGATCACTACAATGCTGCTGAACTCTACGTACCGCCGATGAAAGTTGAGGCAAATGATGCTGAGCTACATACTCAGGCCGTTGCCGATTACCTCAATGCCGAACTGAATACCGATTCCGGCACTCTGGTGTTGTTCAGTTCCTGGCGGCAAATGAGATCAGTGCTTGCCAGTCTCGACGAAAAGCTCAACAATAGGGTGTTGTCACAGGGTGATTTCAGTAAAAATGAGATTCTGAAGCGCCATAAGACTGCAATTGACGAGGGGCGGGGGAGTGTTATCTTCGGCCTTGCTTCTTTTACTGAAGGGGTCGACCTTCCCGGTGACTATCTCACCGAAGTGATTATTACCAAGATCCCCTTTAGTGTGCCGGATGATCCGGTAGACGCCACCATGGCTGAGTGGATTGAGCAGCATGGGGGTAACCCTTTTATGGAATGGTCAGTGCCGATGGCATCGGTGCGATTAACTCAGGCCGCTGGACGGCTGCTGCGAACCGAGCAGGACAGGGGAAGAATCGTACTGCTGGACCGGCGTGTGGTAACCCGGCGTTATGGCCGGCAACTGCTGGACTCACTGCCACCATTCCGAAGAAATATTAGCTAACCGTTCGCACACGCGGATAAGGTATAACTTTGTTAAAGAAACTATTCAAACGTTCAGACGAAAGCGCATCTCAGGAAGATCAGGCAACACTTGCTGCACCTGCGGTAAAGCAAACCGCTGCGGCAACACCTGCAAAGAACAGCCGTGCCCCTGGGCCTTCAGGCCGCAGTGCTGACAAATCTGATCGATCCAACGCTTCAAAATCAGGCCGGGTACAGCCTGCAGTGGCTAAGTCTGAAGAGAAAAAACCTGCGCCAGTAACGCCCTGGCGGCGTGAAGATTTTGCAGTAGAGCCGGTTGAAGGCAAAAAACGCTTCCATGATTTTGATCTGCCCGATGATGTAATGCATGCCATTGCTGATCTGAATTTCAAATACTGTTCTGACATTCAGGCGGCAACGCTGGTGGAATCCCTCGAAGGACGGGATATAATCGGCAAAGCGCAGACCGGCACCGGTAAAACCGCCGCATTTCTGATCAGCATTATCACCGACCTGCTTGATTATCCGCTGGAGTATAAACCTGCTAAAGGTGTTCCCAGAGCTTTGATTATAGCGCCTACCCGGGAGCTGGCTCTGCAGATCGCTTCGGATGCTGAAGAGCTGGGCAAGTATGCCAATATCGGGGTGGTGGCACTGGTTGGCGGGATGGATTATGACAAGCAGCGTAAGCAGCTGGCTGCCCGTCCGGTTGAAATTCTGGTGGCCACGCCGGGTCGCCTGATTGATTTTGTGCGATCATCTGATGTCGATCTTGGTGATGTTGAGGTGTTGGTGCTGGATGAGGCCGACCGGATGCTGAGTATGGGCTTTATTCCCGATGTTCGAACTATTATTCGTCACACACCGCGTAAAGGTGATCGTCAGACACTGCTTTATAGTGCAACCTTCACCGATGATGTGATGAACCTTGCAAGCCAATGGACCATCGATGCGAAGGTGATTGAAATCGCTCCGGAGCAGAAAAGTACTGACTCTGTTGAGCAGTTGGTCTATCTGGTGTCGCGTAAGGATAAATACAAACTTCTGCGCAACTTCATGCAACTCAATCAGCTTGAGCGGGTGATTGTGTTTGGTAATCGTCGTGATGAAACCCGGCGTCTGGCGGAAAGACTACAGAAAGATGGCCTGAAAGCTTCATTGATGTCCGGTGAGATTACTCAGCAGAAGCGGGTTAAAACCCTGGAAGATTTCCGTAATGGTAAGATTAATATTCTGGTAGCCACCGATGTTGCCGGACGTGGTATCCATGTTGACGGAGTCAGCCATGTTATTAATTACGCATTGCCTGAGGATGCGGATGACTATGTTCATCGTATTGGCCGGACAGGCCGGGCAGGTTCTACCGGCACATCGATCAGCTTTGCCACCGAAGACGACTCATTCCTGTTACCCGAGATAGAGGAGGTTGCCGGGGTGAAGATGAAATGTGTCTATCCGGATCCAAACCTGCTTGAGCCTGTATAAAGGCTGAAACGGTAACTGATGATGAAGTGGTCTGGACTGGATCAGCTGCAACTCGGTGACCGGTTTGCAGAGTTGCCGGAATCATTTTACTGCAGGGTTCAGCCTCAACCTCTGAAAAATCCGCATCTGGTTGCCTTCAGCACGGATGCGGCCTCGCTTATCGGTCTTGATCCCAGTACGACCCCTCAACAGCTAAGCGAGTACTTTGGGGGGCAGCGGTTGCTCAATGGCAGTGAGCCATTAGCGACGGTGTATTCAGGGCATCAGTTTGGCGGATATACCCCTCAGTTGGGCGATGGCCGGGCGCTTTTACTTGGAGATCTGGCGGGAGGTGATGGGCAGCGCTGGGAACTGCAGCTGAAGGGCAGCGGCAAGACTCCCTTCTCCCGACATGGTGATGGTCGGGCAGCGTTACGCTCGGTCATTCGCGAATATCTCGGCAGCGAAGCGCTGGCTGCACTGGGCGTGCCTACAACCCGGGCATTGTGCATCATTGGCAGTGAAACCCAGATCTACCGTGAGTCGATAGAGTTTGGTGCTTCAATGGTGCGCCTCAGTCCAAGTCATATACGCTTTGGCCATTTTGAATTTTTCTATTACACCCGTCGTCCCGATCAGCTAAGGCAGTTGGCGGACTTTGTTATCCGGCATCATTATCCTCACTGCTCAGAAGCCGCTAACCCCTGTCTTGCAATGTACTCTGAGGTAGTTGAGCGGACTGCCCGGCTGGTCGCTCAATGGCAGGCACTAGGGTTCTGTCATGGCGTTATGAATACCGACAATATGTCTATTCTGGGGCTGACGCTGGATTACGGTCCCTTCGGTTTTCTGGATGAATATCAGCCAGACTATATCAGTAATCGCACCGACGAGCATGGGCGTTACGCCTATCATCAGCAGCCCTCCGTTGCGATGTGGAACTGTGTTTGTCTGGCCCAGAGCCTGACCGGTCTGGTGAAGAAGTCAGACCTGGAGGCGGCACTTAACCGCTTTCAGCCCATTTATGCGGTTGCCTATACCGAGCAGATGAAACGGCGCCTGGGTATCGAGGGCAGGGATGTGCAGGATGGTGCATTGATTGAGGAGTTTATTCAGCTGCTGGAGCAGGCTAAAGCTGATTATAATTTCACTTTCCTGGCGTTGGAGCAAGCGGTCGCAGGAGAGGCTGAAGCTATTACGACTCTGTTGGGAGATAATCAGCGGGTCAGTGACTGGCTTAGTCGTTATCTGGGTCGGATCAATAACAATGCGGCTGATCTGATGCGTCAGTATAACCCCAGGGTTGTGCTGCGTAACTATCTGGCTCAGCAGGTTATTGAACCGGCAGAACAGGGACGTTTTAGTGAGCTGGCTGAGCTGCACTCGGCACTACGGACTCCCTTTTTAGAGGGGGCGAACAGGTATTCTCAGCCGATTCCTGATTGGGGTAAAAATGTATCGCTCAGCTGTTCATCCTGAGTGTGGTTCGTGTCTGGGTTGACGCAATTGCGCCGGTACCGGGCCGTTTGGAATGAAAGGTTTTTGATAATTGCTTTATGAGAAACAAAGAGGATCTCATGGATAAACACAAGACGGGTCGCATCAGTCAGATTCTGGCAATTGTTGTCAGCCTTTTTTTTATTTTTATCGCCGTAAACGGCTATCAGCGAACCGGTGATATTGCCGTGGCAATGCTGTTCGGATTGCTTGCAGTGCTCGGGTATTTTATCGTTAAGCTGCTGTTTCTGGGGGTTAATAAACTGCTGGATTCACTGGATGATAAGCATAATGAGCGCTCAGAGTAGCGATGGTCGGTTTAAGCCAGGCGTGTAAAGCAGTACTCTTCAAGTAAATATATGATAAGTAAGGATTCTCTGATGACAGGCAGGGTAAAAGTTGCGGTGCTGGGTGGTGGCAGTTTTGGTACTGTGATAGCAAATCTGATTGGCAGTAAGGGCGAACAGGTTAACCTGTGGATGCGCAATGCCGAGCGGGCCGAAGAGATTAACCGTACCCACGAAAACAGTCGCTACCTTCCGGGTCGCCAGCTATCGGAAAATCTGTTAGCGACTGCTGATCTGCAGCAGGCGCTGGCGGATGCTGAAATAATATTTGTATCTATCCCCAGTCAGTCGTTTCGGGATGTGATCTGTCAGGCAAAGCCATTTCTACGATCTGATCAGATAGTCGTGAGCACCACCAAAGGGATTGAAGCCAACAGCTTTAGTCTGATGAGTCAGATTCTTGCTGAAGAGTTACCCGATAATCCCATCGGCGTGATCAGTGGACCGAATCTGGCGAAGGAAATCGTGCAGCAGCAGCTCACCGCTACGGTGATCGCCAGTGAGGACGAGCGGGTCCGAACCGCAGTGCAGGAGATTCTTCACTGTGCGTTCTTTCGCGTCTACGCCAGTACCGATATGTACGGTGTCGAGCTGGGAGGTACCCTTAAAAATATCTACGCCATCGCCTCAGGCCTGAGTGCTGCGCTGGGGATGGGGGAAAATACCAAAAGCATGCTGATGACCCGGAGTCTGGCGGAAATGAGCCGCTTTGCCGTACAGCTGGGAGCTAATCCGATGACGTTTCTCGGCTTAGCCGGGGTGGGCGATCTGATTGTCACCTGCTCATCCCCTCTGAGCCGCAATTATCGGGTTGGTTATGCGCTTGGTGAGGGGAAGAGTCTGGAGGACGCTGTGGAGTCGCTGGGGGAGGTTGCTGAGGGTGTTAATACGTTGCGCTATGTTAAGGAGAAGGCGGATGAACTGGAGATCTACATGCCCCTGGTCAGCGGCCTGTATGAGGTGGTATTCAATCATGCGCCAGTATCTCAGGTAGCGAAGATGATGATGCTGAATACTCAGAGTAGCGATGTCGAGTTTGTTCTGCCAAGAGCCGATATCTGATGCGCTTGCTTCTGTTGCGGCACGGTGAAGCAGGTTTTGATGCAACGACCGATGAGCTGCGCAGCCTGACTGCCAATGGTCGCTTGCAGCTGCGACAGATGTTGCTGCAGTACTCATTGGAACTGGCGGGGGTGCAACGTATTCTGCATAGCCCTTATCTCCGAACCTGTCAGACGGCTGAGCTGGTCCGGGACGTCCGGCCGGTTAACTCTGAATCTCTGAATCTGCTGACGCCGGAATCATCACCTAAGGAGGTGGTGGACTGGTTAAGCGTGCAGTCCGATGACAGTCTGCTTCTGGTAACTCACCAGCCGCTGATCGGTTTGCTGGTCTCCCTGTTGTGTGAAGGAAATCTGACCCGCCCGGAACCGATGTTACCGGGCGCTCTGGCGATTATTGAGCTGGAGTTTCCGGCTGCCGGGCTGGGGCAGCTGCAGAGGTTGCTACGCTAGTTGATATACTGGTAGTGGCCGTAGCACTGCTTTCTGCCGCTTGCGGTGTCATTCCTGCCGCTTTTTTTATCAACCGCACACTTTCATTCAATCCTTTATTTTTGGGGTAACGGGCCTGGCCGTCCTCAATGGTTTGCACCGCTTTCTCTTTTTCCCCGATCGCAATATACGCCCGGGAGAGATCTATATAGAGCTGGGGAATCGGGGCGTATTCAATATAGGGCACCGCCCACTGGATAAACTGAGGGGCGAAACGTCCATGCCCGGCGTTCAGTTCGCGTAAAAGCAGCGTGCGCATGAGATACAACTCGGCGGTGTCCTTGAAAAACGGGTTGCTCAAAGCAGGCTTCAGCAGTGCTGGCTCTGTCATGCGGCCCTGTAAAAAACGGATAATGCCGCTGTTGGCCTTCACTGTCTGAAGCATAACCAGCGTCACGCTCAGAAACAGGACGACAGCAGTTATTCCGGTGGTTATCTCGGCGGAACGGCTGAGTGTCAGGGGTGTTGTTTTAGTGCCATGTCGCAACACTAAAAAGATGAGGAATAGCATCAGGAACCAGGGTACGTTACTGATATAGAGGGGTAGCTCTACCTGGGTATGCAAACCAATTGGAATCAGTAGCGCAATATAACTCAGTCCGCGGCGCCAGCCGCACTTGAACGCGGCATAGATGACCGCAATAACGGAGATCAGAATACCCGCTATGGCGATCAGGCCGCCTTCCACCAGCCAGAACATCAGTTCATTATGCGGATGACTGAGACGGTCGGGAGGGAGGTTGGCGTCCGGAAAACGTTTCAGGTAATCCACTTTCTGGTCATGCCAGACTTTTTGAAAACTACCGATGCCGTGCCCGCTGAGGGGCTGCTGTTTAAACACCTCATAGGCTATTGTATAGATATTGATGCGGCTGTTAGAGCCAGCGTTGGCGACACCTTCACTGCTTCTTTTGGAGAGATCACCGAGCTTGGTTGTGCTGCGATCAAGCCCCTGATTGCCCATAAACAATGCGGCAGCGATGGCGATTATTACGGCGAGCATTAATGGTTTACGTCGCAGAAAGCTGCGCCAGTTGCAGATCAGCAGTATCAGAGTTCCGGCGATGGCAGACAGCAGACCGGTACGAGAGCCGGAAAATGCCACAATAAAGCAGCTCAGAAAGATGCTTGTCAGCAGTAACAGAATCACCATTGGCCGCGATTTTAAGGTAAGCGGCCGGCTGAGCAGGAACAATGCTACCATCAACATCGTTGCCTGAAACGATGCATGAATATTGATCTGTTGAAAAATACTGTAGGGGATTTTGTTGCTGGGCGTTATAACCAATGGCAGGATGCCGGGCCAGAGGATTTGCGAAATACCATACAGTCCGTGCGCAATACCTGCGATCAGTATGATGATCAGGCTCCGCTGAATATCTCTGGGCGAGAAACGAAACTGGAACAGGGCGATCACAAACATAAAGCCGCCCAGTATATAGAGCTGGCGGAACAGCCACTCGGTCGGCAGGAAATTTTCCACGATAAAACCGAGAAGAGTCATGCCAAGCGGCAGCGCTGCCATAGCCAGCCATAACGTCGGATAGTTAAACTGTTTGTCTCTCAGCATCAGCAGGGTGGCAGCGGATATCACTAAAACCGCAGCGATCCAGACAGAAATATTGTGTGAAATCGACATCCCTTCGCCACCAAGGTTTGGCTGAAAGAAGAGTGTCGCAGGAATAAACAGAATACCCAGGAGCCACAACCCCGCTTGTTGCGGTTTGATCTGTGATATTTTGTTAGTCATCAAAAGCCTCGGGGTCGGTGATTCATATCAGTCACTGTTTACTTAAAAAATTCGAAACAGTCTGTTTTTAAAAGAGAAAACAGTGCAGATACTACCTTATTTTTGTATCCTGATATATGCCGTGCGAGGACAATCTCGACGGCAAGCAAGGTTTATAAACAGATGAACAAGACTCCGGTTACGGAAGAGCTCAGGTTTGAAGTCAATGGCCACCAGATTGCGGCAAAGTGCTGGGGCGATCGTTGTGCCACTCCGGTGCTGGCACTTCACGGCTGGCTGGATAACGCTGCGACCTTTAATCGTCTGGCGCCACAGCTAAGGGGAATACGGTTGATTGCCCTGGATCTGATGGGGCACGGCTATTCTGACCACCGGCCAGCGTCAATGCCCTATTATATCTGGGATAATGTTATGGATGTGCTCGGCGTGGCTGATCAACTGGGGCTGGAGCAGGTCTCTCTGATTGGTCACTCCATGGGGGCCAGCATCGCATCGCTGATTGCCGGTGCTTTCCCCGAGAGGATCAATAAACTGGTGTTGATCGAGGGTATTGCACCGCTGGTAACCGATCCGCAAGACACTGCAGAGCAGATGGCGGTAGCAATTAAAAAACGTATTCGCCTGCAGGGGCGGGTACAGAAAGCTTATAGTGACTATGAATCAGCGGTTAAAGCCCGCATGAATGGCCGGTGGCCGGTGGATTCAGAGGCTGCCAAATGGTTGGTTGAGAGGGGACTGGAGCAACGCACTGGCGGATACTATTGGCGCAGTGATGCCAATCTGATGCTGCCCTCGGTAATGCGTATGTCAGAACTTCAGGTGGAAAGCTTTCTCAGGCGAGTAGTCGCTGCAACACTGCTTATTCTGGGTGAAAATGGTATACCTCAAAGTGATCGGCGAATCTCTCTTGTGCGTAACATCAGAACAGAACGACTGGCAGGCGGCCATCATCTGCATCTCGAGGAGCAGGCGGCCGGGCTAATTGCTACACTGATTAATGAGTTTAATCTGGATTAACCTAAGTTGAAGAACAAAAGGATTGTTAATGAGGATTCAAGCATTTTTACAGGTATTGTTGATGCTGCTGCTGAGCGGTACTGTTCAGGCTGAGAGTGATGTCAGTGGCAGTAGTGATCCCCGTCAGCTTCCCAGATTTCCGTTAAGCTGGATCGTCGGTTATAACACCCGGGTGGTTCCCGAATACGCCCTCGCGACCGGGCCGATGAGGAAGATTGAAGGGGTTATTTCGCCTGAACTGGATAAACGCATTAAGGGCGAGCTTACCCGTATTACCTACAGAGTTCCGGATATCCATACACCGGATCAGGTGTTCAGTTACTATCTGGAACAACTGAAAAGCATGCAGGCGAAAATTCTTTTCCAATGCAGCAGTCGCCAGTGTGGCAGTAGTAATCAGTGGGCAAACAACTATTTTGAAGTGGCTGAACTCTATGGTCTGGACCGGAGCCAGTTTTTTCTGTCGGCCAGTGCCGGAAATCTGCAGCTGGCCCTGTATACGGTCAAGCGGGGCAACCGGCGGGTCTATGTGCATTTTGATCTGATTGAACCGCTTAAACAGACCGCAGAAAGTGTGGCTGCGGATCTGCAACAACAGGGGTTTAGCTGGCTGAGTGATGCTGAACAGCTGGAGCCTCTGATCGATTTTATGATTAATAATCCACAACAGCAGATTTTAGTTGGGAGTTACAACAGGTCGGAGGGGAGTGCTATCGATGAGCTTCTGGAGCGCAGTAACAATGCCGCTCTGGAGGTTAAGGATCTGTTGATCGAAGCCGGTATTGACGCCGGCCGAATCGATAGCGTTGGCGTTGGGCCGGCACTACCGGTTGCTGATCGGGAGGAAGCTTCAGGGGTGTGGATTCAGTTACGTTGATCCTTGGAGTTGGTGTTATCGCTGTTATTGGGGTTCAGCAAAGGGACTAAACTATGAAAACCACAGTGTCGCTGGTACTGGGGAGCGGGGGAGCCAGAGGGTATAGCCATATCGGTGTTATTGAAGAGCTTAACCGGCGTGGCTATGAAATTATCTGCATCGCGGGCAGCTCTATGGGAGCGTTGGTGGGCGGAATATATGCCGCCGGGCGTCTTGAAGAGTACACCGACTGGGTAACGTCTCTGCGGCGTATTGATGTCTTTAAACTTATGGATCTGACCCTGAGGGGGGAGGGCACGATACGGGGAGAGCGGCTATTAGCCAGGTTACTTGATATCGCCGGTAATCCATTAATACAGGAACTGCCAATAACCTATACGGCAGTTGCCACCGACCTGACACATCAGAAAGAGGTCTGGTTTCAGAAAGGCCTTATGCTGGAGGCAATTCGGGCATCCATCGCCGTGCCGGGTTTTTTTACCCCGGTTATTGAAGAGGATAGGGTGCTGGTTGATGGAGGGGTGTTAAATCCGATCCCTATCATACCCACGGTGGCTGCCCATGCGGATCTGATTATTGCTGTTGATCTGAACGCTGAAGCGCAGCGGCACCGCATTGTGCTCCCTGAAACCCGTTACCTTGATCGCTCCGGATTTAGCGACGAATGGCAAGTTGACAGCAAACATGAGTCCAGGCTGAAAGCTATGAAAAACGGTCTGAAAGATGTATCTGCACATAAAGCTAATGGCCGGATAGATGTTCTGTTTAGCTCTGTTGAGGTGATGCAGGAGTCGCTGGGTAAGTACAAAGTGGCCGGTTATCCCCCCGACCTGTTGATTGGGATCCCCAAGGATACCTGCCGTTTTTATGAGTTCCATCGGGCCAGGGAGATGATAGAGTTAGGGCGTCTTATCGCTGAGGATAGCTTGCGACAGATGGAACAGTCGATGCGTTTATAAAAGGTCAGACGCAGAGTGTATATTCGGAATACGTATATTGAGTCCCTTTCAATAACCACCTATCCAGCGTCTTGTCAGTCGATCATAAAGCTCAATTGCTACCTGAACCCCCGCAGCACCTGAAAGTACCTGAAACACTGTAAACATTTATCTATAGCTTACTACTGAGGTTTATATGCCGTTGTCCCCTGCAGCCCGGGCCGATCTGCTACTGTTACTGGTCACTCTGATTGCTGCGGCAGGATGGATATTTTCTAAGCAGGCCCTGCAGGATTTTCCGCCCCTGCTGTTTATCGGGATACGCTTTCTGCTGGCAGGTTTGCTGCTGATGATTCTGGCATTCAACGATCTGCGCTCATTATTGAAGCAGCAGGTACTGTTTCCTGTCATGCGACTGGGTTTGCTGATGACCTGTGCGCTACTGTGCTGGATTTTGGGTTTAAAACATGGCAGTCACCTGGGTGAAGGCGCTTTTATTACCAGTCTGGGGGTGGTTTTGGTGCCACTGATGGCATGGCTGATATATCGGGAACAGGCGCAATTGAGTACCTGGTTCTCTCTGCCGGTCGCCATTGTCGGATTGATGCTGCTGTCGCTGGAAGGCGGCATCTCTCTGGCCGCGGGTCAGCTCTGGTTTCTTTCTGCTGCACTGCTGTTTTCGGTCCACTTTGTTTTAGTTTCCCGTATGGCGCTGGCGGTGCCTGCACTGGTTCTTACCGCAGTACAGCTGTTGATTGTTGGTATCGGTGGTATTGTTGTTTCTGCGTTTGTTGAGGTCTGGCCTGATTCGGTCAGCAACGCAGCGCTGGGCTGGTTATTCTCCAGCGCGTTTATCGCTACCAGTTTGCGTTTTGCACTGCAAACCTATGCTCAGAGTCTGGCCCCGGCCAGTCATGTTGCGCTTATTATGACTCTGGAGCCCGTTTGGGCCGCGTTGCTGGCGGGGATAATTTATGGTGAGGAGATGAGTTCCCTGCAGCTGGGAGGCTGCAGCCTGATCTTTACAGCGATGCTGGTGAGTCGCTGGCGATGGTTAAAACCACTGATGTTTGCCGTGCGCTACCGAACGCTCAGGTCTCAACGCTGAAGTAATAAAAAAGGGATCCCTGAACGGATCCCTTTATATTTTTATTTATAGCTGCGGTAGGCATGAGCCGCTTCCGCAGTCTGATCTGCGGTAGTGATCAGTTGATCAGCGAAAGGAACTCGCCGCGGGTTGACTGGCTCTTGCGGAATGAACCCAGCATCATTGAGGTCTTCATGCTGCTGTTCTGCTTTTCAACACCGCGCATCATCATACACATATGCTGTGCTTCGATAACCACGCCAACACCGTCAGCACCGGTTGCTTGCATGATGGCATCGGCGATCTGTTTGGTCATATTTTCCTGAATCTGCAGGCGGCGGGCGAACATATCCACTATCCGGGCAATCTTGGACAACCCGATGACCTGCCCATTGGGGATGTAACCCACATGGCATTTACCAATAAAGGGCAGCATATGGTGCTCACACATCGAGTACAGCTCGATATCCTTTACGATGACCATTTCGCTGTTCTCAGTGGGGAAGAGGGCACCATTGATTACCTCTTCCAGGTTTTGCTCATAGCCACGGGTGAGAAACTGCATCGCTTTCGCTGCGCGTTTGGGGGTGTCGATCAGGCCTTCACGGGTGAGATCTTCACCCAGCTGTTCGATTATGCTGGCAAATTCTTTTTCCATTACAGTGTGTAATCCTGTTTTGGCCTGTCAGATTCTCTGTCAGATATAACCGGGAATCGTGTCAGAATCGCAGTTTTGTGACAGAGCCGTTAAAAAATTGTGCTAACTTACGTGATTAGCACACAGAGGTAAAGTGTGCAGGCAAAGATTTAAGCGTTTAATCTGCGATTATTATTTCGCCCGTTTCAGCAACACATAGAGCGCGCCAGTTCCGCCATCTTTCGGTTGAGCTGAGGAGAAAGCGATTACCTGCTCCATCTGCCTCAGCCAGTCATTTACATAAGACTTCATCAATGCGTGCTGGCTTTCTACGCTGTTCGATTTGCCGTGGATCACCATCACACAACGTAGTTGGCGAAGACTGCATTCGCGAATAAAGCTGCTGAGCTCGGTACGGGCATCGTCAATGATATAACCGTGCAGGTCGAGACCCGCGTCCCAGGGGATATGCCCCTGCTTCAGACGTTTCATTAGTTTCAGCTGAACCCCGGGAGTGGCATAGATCAGCTCATCCTCCGTTTCAACCAGATTAATGACCTCTGAGCTGAGGCCGTCAACGATACTCTCTTCGTCCTGAACGGCCATTTGCCGTTTATAGCGGGTGGTCTCATCATTGGCCAGTTTAAGTTTTTTCGGGTGTCCGCGCAGGTCTGCCCGGTCATTTTTAATCCGGGTAACCCCCGTCATGGCTGAGGAAAAATCAATTTCAGTATTATCAGG
This sequence comes from Amphritea atlantica, assembly GCA_024397875.1. Lineage (NCBI taxonomy): Bacteria > Pseudomonadati > Pseudomonadota > Gammaproteobacteria > Oceanospirillales > Oceanospirillaceae > Amphritea > Amphritea atlantica. Next base: position 2,146,655 of record CP073344.1, on the reverse strand, counting down.
GTGTTCGTTATCAGGCAGATCGTTATCAGACATAGCGTTCGCAAACATTATTCATTAACATACACGGCCTGCAATAAAGCAGGCACCAACTCGACGAATTATCCATCCATACATGACCATCAATCAAGCACAGACACTGAAAGAGCTGCATACGATACGTGATTTTATCCGTTTCAGCATGAGCAGCTTCTACCAACACGACCTCTATTTTGGCCACGGAACCGATAATCCATGGGATGAGGCGGTTCAGCTGGTGCTGGGTGCGCTGCATCTGCCCTGGAATAGTCATCCTGAACTACTGGATGCCCGGCTCACCGGCGACGAGAAGCTGCGGGTGCTGGACTTTCTCGAGCAACGGGTGATGCAGCGCCGGCCACTGCCCTACATTATAGGGGAAGCCTGGTATGCGGGTATGCCTTTTTATGTCGATGAGCGGGTGCTGATTCCCCGTTCACCGATTCAGGAACTGATAGAGCTGCATTTCAGTCCGTGGCTGAGGGACGGGCCGGTGGAACGGATTCTGGATCTCTGTACCGGTAGCGGTTGTATTGGTATTGTCTGCGCCTATGCGTTTGAGGAGGCCGAAGTCGATCTGGCGGACATCTCAGGGGATGCACTGGAAGTGGCCCGCCGTAATATTATCCGCCATGAGCTTGATGACCGGGTGACGGCTATTGAGAGTGATCTGTTCAGCAACCTGAAGGGGCGCCGCTATGATCTGATTGTCAGCAATCCACCGTATGTAGATAGTGCGGATCTTGCGGCTATGCCGCAGGAGTACCAGCATGAGCCCGATCTGGCGCTGGGATCTGGGCCTGATGGTCTTGATATTACCAGACAGATACTGCGACAGGCTGAACAGTTCCTGACAGAGGATGGTCTGCTGGTGATTGAGGTTGGTAATAGCGAAGTCCACCTGCAACAACAGTATCCTCAGATACCGTTTACCTGGTTGGAGCTGGCGCAGGGCGGCAACGGGGTATTCCTGCTGACGGCTGACGAGGTTCGACAGTATTGCAGCGCTGTGTGAGCGACTAGGATATAATTCACTAAATTTTTTGCTTTAAGATCGGGAACAGACGATGTCAGGAAACACCTACGGTAAGCTTTTCACTGTCACTACTTTCGGCGAGAGCCATGGTCCGGCGCTGGGCTGTATCATCGATGGTTGTCCTCCGGGCATTGAACTGACTGAAGCTGATTTGCAGCGCGATCTGGATCGCCGTAAACCAGGGACCTCACGACACACCACCCAGCGGCGTGAAGCCGATGAGGTAAAGATCCTCTCCGGCGTGTTTGAGGGCAAAACGACCGGAACCCCCATTGGTCTGCTGATTGAAAATACCGATCAGCGTTCCAAGGACTACTCCAATATCGCCGAGACATTCCGTCCGGCACACGCGGATTACGTCTACACCCATAAATATGGTTTCCGTGATTATCGTGGCGGCGGTCGCTCATCGGCCCGGGAAACCGCGATGCGGGTGGCAGCTGGCGCGGTGGCTAAAAAGTATCTGGCGCAGAAAGGCGTTGAAGTACGGGGTTATCTTTCACAGCTGGGGCCAATTAAGATTGAGGGGTTTGACTGGGATCAGGTCGATCAGAATCCGTTTTTTTGTCCGGATGCCGGTAAAGTGGCAGAGATGGAAACTTATATGGATGCCCTGCGTAAAGAGGGGAATTCTATCGGCGCAAAAATCTCTGTTTCCGCGACCGGGGTGCAAGTAGGACTGGGGGAGCCGATATTTGATCGTCTGGACGCTGATCTGGCCCATGCACTGATGAGTATTAACGCAGTTAAGGGCGTTGAGATCGGTGATGGTTTCGCCTGTGTTGAACAGAAGGGAACCGAGCATCGCGATGAGATGACCCCGGAGGGGTTTCTCTCCAACCATGCGGGTGGCATTCTCGGTGGTATCTCCACGGGTCAGGAGATCACCGCGCATATCGCCTTAAAGCCTACTTCCAGTCTGCGTCTGCCGGGACAGAGCATCAATAGCCGGGGGGAAGCGATCGAGGTGGTGACACAGGGGCGTCATGATCCCTGTGTGGGGATTCGCGCGACGCCGATTGCCGAAGCGATGATGGCGATTGTGCTGATGGATCACCTGCTGCGTCACCGGGCACAAAATGCCGATGTGGTGTGTGAAACTCCGGTGTTAAAAGGTTAAAATTACGCTTTTCTTTGAGTAACCCCTTGTTGCAGAATTGTAACTAAGGGGTTTTTATTTTTGGTTACTATTTATTTAACGACGGCGCAAAGCGTGCCTTTAGTTTTGGTGGATTAACTATGACAGTCTATAAAGAGACTCTTTACGATGGATACGGTCAGGCATTTGATGTGGAAGAAGTGCTGTTTGAACAACAGACCGACTCCTGGCATCTGATTATTTTCCGTAACCCTAAATTCGGAACTGTTATGGCACTGGATGGTATTATCCAGACCACAGAAAAAGATGAGTTTATCTATCATGAGATGCTGACCCATGTTCCGCTAATGGCTCACGGCAGTGCTAAAAAAGTACTGATTATCGGCGGTGGTGATGGGGGCATGCTGCGCGAAGTCCTGAAGCATCAGTCTGTTGAAAGTGTCACTCAGGTTGAGATCGATCAGGCGGTTATCGATATGTGTGTTGAATACCTGCCGAACCATTCTCAGGGCGCTTATGACAACCCGCGTGCCAATATTGTTATCGGTGATGGTATCGATTATGTCTGCCAGACCGAAGAGAAGTACGATGTGATTATCTCCGACTGTACCGATCCGGTTGGTCCCGGTGAAGTGTTGTTCAGCAGTCGTTTCTATGAAGGTTGTAAGCGTTGTCTCAATGAAGGAGGAATCTTCGTTGCCCAGAACGGTGTAGTCTATATGCAGCCTGAAGAGGTAGTCACCACCCGGCAGCGTCTCAGCCCATACTTCGCCGACCAGACCTTTTACACCGCAGCAGTACCTACCTATATCGGTGGTGCTATGACTTTTGCCTGGGGTTGTGATGATGCAGCCAACCGGCAGTTGAGTGTGGAAGAGGTTGCCGCGCGGTTTGCAGCCAGCGGTATTAAAACCCGTTACTATAATCCGCAGATCCATGTCGGTAGCTTTGCGTTGCCGCAGTATATTCTGGAGAAGCTGGGCGACGCGTGATTTTCAGGCTCCGCCAGCTTTGCTGTCATTCGCCGCAGCGGCTTATCTGAAAATCCACCGGTTGCATAAGCCGGTGGATTTTTACTTTCCAGAGCCCCGGTCTGAAGATCGGAAATGCATGATCGCTGCGGACAGGAGTCAAACCGGATCCCGATGAAACGACATCACCGATGAAACTGAACAGCTGATGCAACTCAATACGTATAGCCGCCTGTCGGGCTTTTACTTCTTTTACTTCTCCCTCTTAGGGGCTTTGGTTCCGTACTGGAGCCTCTATCTGAAGTCGTTTGATTTTAATGCACAAACGATAGGTAGCCTGATGGCCATTCTGATGGCGTCTCGCATTATTGCTCCGAATATCTGGGGCTGGCTGGCGGATCGCACCGGTCAGCGCTTGCGAATTGTGCGCTATGGAGCATTTTTCACCTGCCTTATCTTTGTACTGATCTTCTGGCAGGAGAGTGCTCTGGGGATTGCACTGGTGATGGCAGGCTTCAGTTTTTTCTGGAATGCGGTTCTGCCTCAGTTCGAGGTGCTGACCCTGACACATCTGAAGGGGCGCGAACAGCTCTACAGCCGAATTCGCCTGTGGGGCTCCGTTGGTTTTATTATTGCGGTAATAGGGATTGGCTGGTTACTGGATCTTGTCAGTATACGCTGGCTGCCCTGGATGATGCTCGGGCTGATGGTGATGATCTGGATAGCATCCCTGTTTGTTGAGGCTAAAACTGCTCCGCGCCGAAGTGATGAGAGTGGCTTTGTGCAGCAATTGCTGCGGCCGCAGGTGCTGGTGTTTTTTCTGATCTGTCTGCTGATACAGTTTAGTCACGGCCCGTACTACACCTTCTACTCAGTGCTGATGGACAGTCTCGGATACAGTCGTACCGAGATTGGTCTGCTGTGGTCAGTCGGGGTGGTTGCAGAAGTGCTGATCTTTATTCTGATGCCAAAGCTGATCGGCGGACTGGGATTGCGCCGGCTGATGATTATCAGTCTGCTGTTGTGCGTATTGCGCTGGCTGCTGATCGGACTGATTCCCGAAATTCTCCCGCTAATGCTGTTTGCTCAGACACTGCATGCAGTGAGCTTCGGTGTATTACATGCGGTGGGTATCGCGCTGGTGCATCATTATTTTTCCCCCTCAAATCATGGCCAGGGGCAGGCGATGTTCAGCAGTCTTGGCTTCGGTGTTGGTGGCGCACTCGGTGCTTTGTGCAGTGGAATGATGTGGGAATCATTGGGTGCATCTGCAACATTCAGCGTCGCTGCCGCGGCGGTTTTAATTGCGGCAGTGTGCGCAACTATTTGGATAAAACCGGAAAATTGTGCAGAAACGAATCGGTAAATTTGTTTTGCACCGCAGTTGGTATAGTATTAGATTAACAGCAGTTAAGTAATTGAATCACCATTGTGCAGTTTTACGCAGCGGTCATTCTGACAGGTGGTAATTTCTGGCGGATTAACCGGTCCGGCTGAAGAGAGGCGCTGATGAATTTCAAAGTAGATGTTGAAATGACACCCGAAGAGCTCCGCAAGGTGCTGGGGTTGCCGGATGTTGAATCGTTTCAGAAAGAGATGATGGGTAAAATTCAGGAGCGAATGGATGCCGGTGTTGATGGTTATGATCCGCTGACGCTATTTCAACCCTATATGGCCAGCGGTCTGGGGTCGATGGATGCTATTCAGAAGATGCTGATGAATATGATGACCTCATATACCAGCAGCAGTAAAAGCTCTGATAAAAACAAATAATACTGTTCCCCGCCACACTGCAGCAGAGTGTTGAATGCAGGAGCAGATCAGGTAGAGAGAGACTATTTTGAGAATTCTCAGAAAATACACAAATCGCCGTCTGTACGATACATCCCGTAGCTGTTACATCACCCTGGAAGATGTAAAGCAGTTGGTACTGAGTCAGGAAAACTTTCAGGTTCAGGATTCCAAAACCGGGGCGGATCTGACCCGCAATATACTGTTGCAGATTATCAGTGAACAAGAGGCGTTGGGGCATGGAACACTGCTGACCAATCAGGTGCTGCAACAACTGATCCGTTTTTACGGTGACAGTATGCAGGGGATGATGAGCCAGTATCTGGAACAGAGTATTGCCACCTTTATCGATCAGCAGGAGCGCATCCGCGAACAGATGCAGAATATGATCGGTGCCGCCAACCCGCTGAATATGATGAACAAGATCGCCGATCAGAATATGGCGATGTGGAATATCTTTACTCCGCCGGGGGGTGAAAAATCTTCCGACAATCCCGCCAGTAATGATGAAGGACCCACGAAAGAAGATAAGTAGTCTGCTTCGATTCAATCAGCCCGCTAACGATCCTTGCAGATATTAGCGGGTTTTTTAATGCCTCTTCTGAATCTCATTCGCCAAAATAGACTCCGCATCCAGGGTATTGATCGCGATCTCTCTGTTCGCAGGAATCTCACCAGTCAGTTGCAATGCCAGGTAGCGCATACAGCAGACTCTGAGAAATGAGGTGAAGTTGCCCAGGTCATGTCCGGCATCGATCGATTCATGATACAGGCGGGTGAGCATCTGGGGGATATTCATATGATCCCGTGCGGCGATCTCTTCCAGTGTGCTCCAGAAATAGTTTTCCAGCCGCACGCTGGTCACCATGCCATCAATACGCAGTGAGCGGGTGCTGCTCTTCCAGTGGGCTGTATCGCCATTGATAAACAGTTTGCACATAGTTCAATCCTGTCTGTCCGTTTTGAAAATAGAGCTATTCCTGCCTGCAATAAAACGGCTACCTTTTCAGATAGCCGTTGCGGAGCGTTATCAAAGATTAGTTGCAGGTTAAACTTTTTTGCTATTTCCTACACACTATTTCAGCAGCGCAATTTTACAGCTTATTTTAGCAGCGCTAAAAATTGCGATAGCCAGGCAGGGTGAGCGGGCCAGGCAGGAGCCGTGACCAGGTTGCCATCGGTGATGGCCGCATCGATGGCTATCTCAGTAAAGATCCCCCCCGACTGATTGATCTCAGGCATACAGGCCGGGTAGGCGGAACATTTCCTGTCTTTCAATACACCCGCCGCAGAGAGTATCTGTGCCCCGTGGCAGACCGCAGCCACCGGTTTGTTCGTTTCAAAGAAATGGCGCACCATGGTTAACACCGCGGGATTAAGGCGCAGGTATTCAGGTGCGCGGCCGCCGGGGATGATCAGTGCGTCGTAATCGGCGGGGTCGATCTCTGCAAAGGTGGCGTTAAGGGTGAAGTTATGGCCGCGTTTTTCGGTATAGGTCTGGTCGCCCTCAAAATCATGAATCGCGGTGGCAACTGAATCGCCACTGACTTTATCAGGGCAAACGGCATCGACACGGTGGCCTACCGTCAGCAGGGTTTGAAAGGGCACCATGGTTTCATAGTCTTCGGTGAAATCCCCGGTGATCATCAGAATTTTTTTATTACTCATAACGTACTCCTAGCTGTAGCTGATTGTTTTTATTTCTCAGAAGGTACTGGTTACAAGGTAGCAGCCTCGGTGAAGGAGGAGGTATTAAATGAATACTACAGCGCAACTTTGCGGGAGGGGGCAGCATAATAGATCTTTCTGAAATGGTTGCAGATTACCTATCTGATTCAGTCACTCTGTTTTCATCATGTAACAAGCCGGCCCTTGCGGGGCCGGCTTAAGCAGCAGGGCCGGGCTACCGCGATCACTCAGAGGTCAGGTAAAACGGCGACGCTTAAAGGACACGGTCTCCTGGTAGTTCCTCATAGAGCTGACCTTGCGGATATCGGCCCAGGTTCCTTTGTAATAGGGGATGTAGTTTCGATCAGTCCAGCTGGTGACGACATCACCCACGTTACCGTTGAAGTACCCGAACATCATGAAGGTGTGGCCTGGTTTCATGTCTGCTTCCAGATAGGCCATGGCAAAAGTGGAGCCGAAGTCGTTGAAGACTTCGACTACGTCGCCTGATTCGATACCCAGTTCTTTGGCATCTTCCGGGTTGATTTCGATCGGCGCCATAGGGTAGCGCCGGGTGCGAAAGTCAACGCGCTGGTCGTGATAGGCCGTCTGCCAGATATGGTTGGTGCGGCCGTTGTTAATCCAGAACCGGTATTTCTTGCGCTGGGATTCAACCATATCCGGTAAGCCGGTCCACTCGGCAGGCAGGAAGTGGGCCTTCCCGTCGGAGGTGCTGAACTTGTAATCGGAGTAAACCATCTCGGTGCCGACCAGCAGATCGTCTTTGTACTCCCTGACGGGCAGTTGCACTCCGTTGTTACCTTGCTGACGCAGCCGGTCATAGGTGACCAGATGCCCGGTTGCACCTCCCTGACTATCGATACCCTCGGGTTTACGGAAACCATCGTTGAAAGAGTCTTCCTCGGTCTTCCAGTCGAAGCCCGAGAAGCGTTCGGCCATCGTCTTGTTACCTTCTTTTTCGTACAGCGCTTTGATGGTGGTGGCAATTTTCGCCGCTATCAGGCAGTCCGGTATAGCTTCCCCGGGAGGATCCATGAACTTCTCAGACAGACGCATGCGGCGCTCACCGTTCATCGACGTGAGGTTCATCTCCCCAGGATGGGCTGCCGGCAGTATCAGATGGGATGCCTGAGCGAACTTGGTTGGGTATAAGTCGATGGTGGTAATGAATAACCCACCGTGGTTAGTAACCGCATCGATAATGGCATCAACCATGCTCTCCACGCTGCCCCCGCGGACCTGCGCCAGGGCATCCCGGACGATGTTCGCACGACGATATAGTGTCTGACGATACTCCTGAGCGTTTAGTGTGGACTGGAAGGCGTTGCAGGCCCACACGGTCAGCATCTTGCCATTGCCCTTGATAATTTCCTGATCAATGTAGACCGGCCGCTTGCCAGGATAGGGCGGACGCACATAGCCTTCCTGATGCCCCCCGAGACGACAGACACCGGTGCCGCGACGACCCACGTTGTGGGTGGCCAGCACCAGGTCCACCAGTGCAGACTGGATACGGTAATTGTCGTTGCCCCAGATGATACCCTTTTCATACAGATGGGCGGTGCGCGGGCGATGGCCGGACTGTTTCGGCTTATAAGCCCAGTCGGCGGCTTTTTCCAGGTCTGCCACAGATACGCCGGTGATCTGCGAGCACTGCTCCAGGCTCATGCGGTTGGCTTTCAAAGCCTTCTCGAAGCCGGAAGTGTGTTCAGCGATAAAATCCTGGTCGTGCCATCCCTTGTCCACCACGTAAGTCAGCAGACCGTTGAACAGTGCGGTATCGGTACCTGGATTGATCTGAAGGTGCAGCACCTGGTCCCTGGCGGTTTCCTCACAGATCGCAGTGGTCAGGGAGCGGCGTGGATCAACCAGAATGAAGCGTCCACTGTCGGCTGTTTCACCCTTGAACCATGCTTGCTTCTTCGCCACTGTCGCACCGGTCAGGTTCGGCAGGGCGTGAGCGAGAAAGTAATTGGTCTGGGTCTCGTAGGCGTTGGCGCCGATGAACATGATGGTGTCTGCCAGTTCGCTGTCCTCATAGCTATTATTCAGCTCGCCGATGCCCATATCACGGGTGGCGTGGCACTCCGAATTGTAGGCCGGGCGGTTATGGATACGTACCATCCGGGTTTTGAGCGCAGAAAACATTAACTTGCCGCTGCCCCAGGTGTTTTCGAAGCCGCCCCCGGCACCGCCATGGTCGAAGGCGTTGAACATGATCGAATCGGGACCGAAGGCGTCGAGCAGGCGCTTGGTCACCCCGGCGTAGACCGCCATGGCCTCGTCCCAGCTCACGTCCACCCAGTCATCGCCGGTGAACAGGCGCGGGTATTTGAGGCGGTCACGGGTGACTCCTTCAGCGTTGTACATAATTGTGGCCATCTGACCACCACGGGTGGAACTCAGGCCCTGATTAACCACGCATTCCCTGTCAGGCTGGATCATGATGTTGTATTTCTTGCCGCCTTCTTCTACCACGTTGACCATAGCGGGTGTCATCGTGCCGGACAGCGGTGGCTGCTGACTGCGGAAGTCTTTTCCCAAAGCGTTCTCGCTCGGCGCACGGCCGCCCTCGGCGCCATGGGGCCATTTGTACACATGGTAGCCACAGCCGACAATACAGAAGTGGCAGGTCATATTGGTTTTCTGAGCACCCACAGGGGGCAGTGGTACACGATCTTTATTATGAGACATGATATTTGCCCTCCGGGTTATAGGGTGTTGGCCTGGCGGCCGAAGAGCAGGCCATCAATACCCACAGCCGTAACCGAATCGCTGTTGGCATCGTACTCCAGGCGAATCTTGGGCAGGTTCTCTGTTGCCTGCCCCGTGACCATCTGGCCCATTTTCTCGCTGTCAAATACGCTAAAGTGACAGGGGCACTTGAAGTTACGTGAAGCCGGGTCGTAACTCACCGGACAGCCCATGTGGGTGCACAGGGTGCTGTAGGCAACGATATCCATGTCAGGCCCTACACCTCCAGGCACCGGTTGTCCCAGGCGAATTACTGCACAGGGGGAGCTTTCATCGGGATAATTGAAGTGTATTACCTTGTTCTGTGGCAGGGCCTTGGCCTTGGCAATGGCTATTTGCGGGTAAGGAAGCGTGGTAGCGCCCGGGTTGAATGATTCTGACTTAGCAAGCGCGCTGGCAGGCGTCAGCGACGTCACTCCGGCAGCAACACCCGCTCCCCCCAGTTTAATAAAACTGCGTCGACTGAGTTGATTCATAATTATCCTCTCCTCATATGGTTATCAGTTTTTTATTTTCTTAACATGCCAGCTCATCTCCCTAGGCTGAGCGTATTCAGTATAGGTAAGAATCATAAAGACCATACATAATATGTGTGGATAGGCTATGGAGGGGGTAGCGAAAAGTAGCCCCTGGGCGCTGGGAATTACCTTAAACAGAAAGGTTAATGCTAATTAAGGGAGAGGAGGGGGGGAGCAGCTTTCCCCGAAAGTTGTGCAACATTAACGCATGACGTAGCTCATCAAACGCAGGAATTCGCCATTAAAAGTATATGTATCGCCCGGATCTGGCAAAAAACGTTATCGGTATCTTACTGTTGATCAACAGGAAAAGAGATTATTCAGACAACGAGGAAGCGATGTTGGCCGCCGACAGGCGAGTGGTACCGTTGTAAGCAGCAAAAAGCCCGCGATGCGGGCTTTTTTATTTTGGCAGGCAGATTCTCAGGCCGGCAGTTACTTGTTTTTCATATCAGGTATGTTACGGCCGTAGAAGATCTCGTTCATTTCCTGATACAGGCGTTCGGTAATCTCTTCGATTTCACGGCCGGTCAGGTCGGCGGTGGTGGTGCCGAACAGGTAGGTGTTGAGGTCGACATCATTGAGCATCATCTTGGTGTGGAAGATGTTCTCCTGATAGACGTTAACATCGACCAGTTGATACTGATCGCGGATATCCTGGCTGATAAAGTTCTGGATCGAGTTGATATCGTGGTCGATGTAATGTTTAACGCCGTTGATATCACGGGTAAAGCCGCGCACCCGGTAGTCGACGGTCACAATATCGGAATCCAGTTTATGGATCAGATAGTTCAGCGCCTTCAGCGGTGAGATAATGCCACAGGTGGACACTTCAATATCGGCACGGAAGGTACAGATACCATCATCCGGGTGTGCTTCCGGGTAGGTGTGCACGCAGATATGGCTCTTATCCAGATGGGCAACCACTGACTCGGGCAAAGGGCCGGGTTTTTCAGTGGTATCGACGTTAGCAGAGTCTTTCAGTGGCTCTTCTGCCACCAGTATTGTGACGCTGGCGCCTTGTGGGTCGTAGTCTTGTCGGGCAACATTGAGTACCGTGGCACCGATAATGTCGCAGGCTTCTGTCAGAATCTCTGTCAGGCGATCGGCGTTATACTGCTCATCAATATATTCGATGTATTCGGCCTTCTGCTGTTTGGTCTTGGCATAGCAGACATCATAGATGCAGAAGCTGAGGCTTTTTGTCAGGTTGTTGAAACCCTGCAGTTTGATTTTCCCGTTGGATGGCAACTTCGTAAACTCCGGCTAAAAACCAAACGGTTTTTGGTTAACGACAAAAGAAAGGGCGGATTTTAGATGAGAAACCCAGCGGAAAAAAGTAAATTTTTAAATTATCCGGTTATTGTGCGGCGCTATTCATGCTGTTTTAGCCAGTCAGCAATGGCCGGGGCGACCTCGGTTTGTGATTTTGCCGAAACGAAGACGCCGATATGTCCGGACGCAACTTCATACTCTGAGTATTCACGGCTGTTGGTCATGCCTGATAGGGCCTGGGAAGCCGATGGGGGAACCAGGTGGTCAGAGCGACCATAAACGTTGAGCAGTGGTTGTGTTATTCGTTTAAGGTCGACCGGGCGGTCGTCAACGGCAACTGAATTGTTGATAAAGCCGTTGTCTTTAAAGAAAGTAGTCAGAAACTGGCGGAACATCTCACCGGCCTGGTCCGGGCTGTCATAGATCCATTTTTCCATGCGCAGAAAACTCAGCGCTGAGGCCTGGTCTTTAAGCTGTCGCGGCAGGTTGAGGTTTTTCTGCAGCCCCAGGCGCATCGGCATCAGGGCATTGTAGGCATCATTGAGCATCGCGCCGGGGATGTTGCCGTAGGTTTCAACCGCCAGATCGATATCGATCTGCTGGGCCAGATGGCTGAGCATATTATCCGGGGTTTTAAAATCCACCGGGGTAACCATGGTGACCAGGTTTTTAACGTTATCCGGGTTGAGGGTGGTATAGCAGAGGCTCAGAGTGCCGCCCTGACAGATCCCCAACAGGTTGAGCTGATCGTGGCCGGAATCTTCTAACACCTGATTAACGCAGTTGCCGATATAGCCGTTGATATAATCATCCATATCGAGATACCGGTCAGCAGCATCGGGGTAGCCCCAGTCGATCAGATAGATATCCAGCCCCAGCTCCAGTAGCCGTTTTACAAATGAGCGTTCCTGATCAAGATCAACCATATAGGGACGGTTAACCAGGGCGTAGCAGATCAGTAGCGGGGTTTTGCAACGCTTCCGGCCGGGTGTTTTCTCACTTTGATAGCGGAATAGTTGAAGTTTATCTTCACGATAGATGACCTCTTTGGGGGTCAGGCCAACGCTGACTTCATCGAGCTGCTGCAGGGTACTGAAGCTCTGCATCAGTTGTTCACTGAACTGACCCAGTTCGGAAGCGATCTTGTCCGGACTGAATTTAAATCCACTCATTCAGTGTTACTCCCGGCTATTGCGTTTTGGACTGTTCTGTTGCATCTGGATCGATGTGATGATCGTTTTTAACTCTTCGATCTCCTGTTGCTGTCGACGCAGTTGTTTACGCAGCTTATGCTGTTGACGGATGGTGCTGTCCAGCTCTTCTCGGGTGACCAGACCAAACTCTTTGAGCTTTTTGTCGCGGCTGTCGAATGCCAGTTTACGAACCCGGTTAAGGCTGTTGCTGATTCGCCCATGACAGGCCTGATACTGGTCGGTAAAGACCGTATCCCGATAGGCTTTTTCATAACACTCGATCCATAGGTTTTGCAGCACTTTAACACTGTCGATATCAGCAGTCTGCTGCTCCAGCAGTTGCTTCAGGTCTGCTCCGGTCCGGTTGAAAATCTGCTCGTATTGTTGCAGGTAATCTGCCAGTGCGTCCTGATAATCGATCATCGCCTGAGACAGTGAGCGTACCTGTGCCGGACTGTAAGAACCAGTGCCGATTTCCGGGGATTTTGCCAGTTGCTCCAGTAATTCCCGTAAGGGGGCCCGGGAAATTGCGTCGGGCTTCAGCAGTGCGTCTTTCATCAGTGCGGCAAAAGGCTCCGGCAGATTCCATTGCTGGCTGAGCAGTTCGTTGCATTGCTGCTGCATATAGCTTTGCATCTGATCAACTAACTGATCGGTACTGAGGGTGTCGCTGTGTTTATCACGGAGTGATTCGGCGAAATGGCTGAACTGTTCTGTCTGAGATTTGACCAGTCGCATCAGGTTGGCCTGCTGATCGCTGAAATCAGTCACCGCCCCGTGCTGAAAACTGTCGAGAAACTGCTGCCACTGCTCAGGTTTACTCTGCGTGAGTTGTTCCGCCATCTCCTGCCAGCGTTGTAGCTGTTCCTGAAGCCAGTTGTCAGTGCCGCTAGCAGAGCTTTGAGTCATCATCAGTCCCTAAAAGGTTATCTGTCTTAACATATTAATGAAGCGGATGAAGATTATGAACCCTTTTCTGCCGCCTGCTCCAAAAGGTGTATAAAGTGGCGGGCAGCATTACTCAGTGTGCGGTCTTTATGGATGATATATCCCAGCTCCCGGGTCACAGGGGGGACATCCACGTTGAGAATGCTTAGGCTGTTTTCGGTCATGGTTTCCGGTAACAGGGACCAGCCCAGACCGATCTCCACCATCATCCTGATAGTGTCCAGATAGTTTGTGGACATTGTGGTATCGGGTTGCAATCCCAGTTGTGAAAATTGCAGATTGGCCAACTGACGGGTGAATGTGGCGCTGCCTGACAGTATCGCCGGATAATCGCACAGTTGTTCCAGCGTTACCCGTTTAAGCGAGGCCAGTGGATGATCGGTTGCCACGACATAGTTGAGCTTATCGCTCCAGATCGCCTTTGAATGGATACTGGGGGCCGGATGGGGAGCGAGGGTGATCAGCGCGATCTCTAGATTGCCTTTAAGGACATTGTCGTAAGCAATCTCTGACTCATCAAAGCGCAGGTCCAGCTTTACCTGCGGAAATTCGCGGATGTATTGTCGCAGTATCGGCGGCAGACGGTGCAGGCTTATATGGTGACTGGCCGCTACCGAGAGTGTGCCGCTGACCTCGCCGCTGAGATTGCTCAGCGAGCGGCGGGCATCTTCAAGTTCCAGTAATATACGGTTGGCCCGGGGCAGCAGTTCATGGCCGGCTTCTGTCAGCCCGACTGTACGGCCGATGCGATCAAACAAGCGGCTGTTCAGTTGTTGTTCCAGTATCAGAATACGTTTGCTCATCGCTGACTGGGTCAGGAAGAGTTTCTCTGCCGCCCGGGAAAAGGAGCCGGTTTCTGCAACCGCTACAAAGGCCTGTAGTGCATTAGTATCCATAGGGTCTGTCCAGTTTCTGTTGCGAATAGTCTATCTATTCCAGATAGGAATGCAAAGCATAAAAATTATGAATTTGTTTTCTGGTAATGCGTGCACTAGGATTGCTGCATATATAAAGGCTGGCAGACCACAACGCCGGTTAAGAAGATACAGTGAGGTAATAACCCATGGCTGGAAAAACGTTATATGACAAACTGTTTGATTCGCATCTGGTGCGAACCAACGAAGATGGAAGTTCGCTGATCTATATCGATCGTCAGGTGCTGCATGAGGTTACCTCGCCTCAGGCATTTGAAGGGCTGAGACTGGCGGGACGCAAGCCATGGCGCATTGATGCCAATATTGCTACACCGGACCACAATGTACCTACAACGGAGCGTTCCGGCGGTGTGGATCTGATCGTCGATCCGGTGTCTAAAATTCAGGTTAAAACTCTGGATGCCAACTGCGATGAGTTTGGCATTCTGGAATTCAAGATGAATGATCACCGTCAGGGTATCGTTCATGTTATGGCCCCTGAGCAGGGCGCTATACTGCCGGGCAGCACGGCTGTCTGTGGCGACTCCCATACCGCGACTCTGGGAGCGTTGGGAGCGCTGGCCCACGGCATCGGTACTTCAGAAGTTGAGCATGTACTGGCGACTCAGTGTCTGATTACCAAGAAGATGCAGAATATGCTGGTGCGGGTGGATGGTGAGCTGGGTATCGGTGTGACACCAAAAGATGTAGTGCTGCATGTGATCGGTGTAATAGGTACCGCAGGTGGCACGGGCTACGCTATCGAATTCGGTGGTGATGTGTTCCGTAATATGTCGATGGAAGGTCGTATGACCGTTTGTAATATGGCGATTGAAGCCGGTGCGCGGGTCGGCCTGGTGGCGGTTGATCAGACCACTATCGATTACTTTGACGGTCGTCCTTTCGCGCCTAAAGGCGAGCACTGGAACGCTGCTGTTGCTGAATGGCGCGATCTGACCTCTGATACCGATGCTGAGTTTGATGCCGTGGTAGAGAT
This sequence comes from Amphritea atlantica, assembly GCA_024397875.1. Taxonomy (NCBI): domain Bacteria; kingdom Pseudomonadati; phylum Pseudomonadota; class Gammaproteobacteria; order Oceanospirillales; family Oceanospirillaceae; genus Amphritea; species Amphritea atlantica. The sequence goes on along the minus strand of CP073344.1, from coordinate 2,131,455 downwards.
TCATGCCGAAGATATCGAACCACAGGTGACCTGGGGAACTTCTCCTGAAATGGTTGTTGGGGTGTCGGGACAGGTGCCGAATCCGGACAAAGAGAAAGATCCGGTTAAGGTCGATGGCATTAACCGTGCGCTCAAGTATATGGGGCTGGCTGCGGATCAGAAGATTACCGATATTAAACTGGACCGCATTTTTATCGGCTCCTGCACTAACTCCCGTATCGAAGACCTGCGTGACGCAGCCAAAGTCGTTAAAGGGCGCAAAGTGGCGGATAACATTATTCAGGCTTTGGTTGTGCCGGGTTCTGGTCTGGTAAAAGCTCAGGCGGAGCAGGAAGGGCTGGACAAGATCTTTATTGAGGCCGGACTTGAATGGCGCGAGCCGGGTTGTTCGATGTGTCTGGCGATGAACCCGGATAAGCTGGGTAATGGTGAGCACTGTGCATCCACCTCTAACCGTAACTTCGAGGGTCGTCAGGGCTTCGGTGGCCGTACCCATCTGGTGAGTCCGGCAATGGCTGCTGCGGCAGCCGTGACCGGCCACTTCATCGATGTACGTGAGTTGATTTAATAAGGTATCGGGAGAGCGAGATGAATAAGTTTACATTGCACACAGGTATCGCTGCACCGCTGGATCGGGCTAATGTCGATACCGATATGATCATTCCTAAGCAGTTTCTGAAGTCGATCAAGCGTTCCGGGTTTGGTAAAAACCTGTTTGATGAGCTGCGTTATCTGGATGAAGGTCAGCCGGATCAGTCTTGTGAAGGGCGTCCGTTGAATACGGAGTTTGTATTGAATCAGCCCCGCTATCAGGGCGCAAGCATTCTGCTGGCACGGGAAAACTTCGGTTGCGGATCCAGCCGTGAACATGCGCCCTGGGCGCTGGATGATTACGGTTTTCGTTGTGTGATCGCGCCAAGTTTTGCTGAGATTTTCTACAATAACTGCTTTAAGAATGGCTTGTTGCCGATTGTATTGCGTGATGAGCAGATCGATCAGTTGTTCGCAGAGGTGGCTGAAACTGAGGGATATCAGTTGAGTATCGATCTGGAGCGGCAACTGGTGATCACCCCATCCGGTGAGGAGATGACCTTCAGCATTGATGGTTTTCGTAAGCACTGCCTGATAAATGGTCTGGATGATATCGGTATCACGTTGCAGAATGAAGCCGATATTCGCGCCTATGAAGAGCGCCGCCGTCAGCAGGCCCCCTGGTTGTTCGGCGCCATTAAGTAAGGCTTTATCAGTATCAAATGAACGAATTTAAGGCTGCAGAGCAGGCTTTGCAGCTGGGATTAAGGAACGAGAATAATGTCTAAAAATGTACTGGTTTTACCTGGTGATGGTATTGGTCCTGAGATCGTCGCGCAGGCGCGTCGTGTGCTGGAACTGGTTAATCAGCAGGATAATCTGGATCTGCAGCTGAGTGAGGCTCTGGTTGGTGGTGCGGCAATCGATGCCCATGGCGTGCCGCTGCCGGAAGAAACGCTCGACGCCGCTCGTGCAGCTGATGCGATTCTGCTGGGGGCTGTCGGAGGCCCTAAGTGGGACACTAACCCTGATTTCCAGATCCGCCCGGAAAAAGGCCTGCTGGGTATCCGCTCCAGTCTGGGGTTGTTCGGTAACCTGCGTCCGGCGATTCTGTATCCGCAACTGGCCCATGCCTCAACGCTGAAGCCAGAAGTTGTGTCCGGCCTGGATATACTGATTGTTCGTGAACTGACCGGCGGTATCTATTTCGGTCAGCCCCGCGGCGTGCGCCTGAAAGAGGGTAACGTTCGCGAGGGGTATAACACCTATGTTTACGACGAAAATGAGATTCGTCGTATCGGTCGTGTGGCTTTTGAAGCGGCCCGTGCGCGTGATAAGCGACTCTGTTCTGTCGATAAGGCTAACGTGCTGGAAGTGACGGTATTGTGGCGTGAGGTTATGGAGGAGCTGTCTAAAGAGTATCCTGATGTTGAGCTCAGCCATATGTATGTCGATAACGCAGCGATGCAGCTGGTGCGTGCGCCGAAGCAGTTTGATGTCATGGTCACCGGTAATATGTTCGGTGATATTCTGTCTGATGCTGCGGCAATGCTGACCGGATCGATCGGTATGCTGCCATCCGCTTCGCTGGATGTTGATGGCAAGGGTATGTATGAACCTTGTCACGGTTCGGCGCCGGACATTGCCGGACAGAATCTGGCTAACCCGCTGGCGACCATTCTGTCGGTTGCGATGATGCTGAGATACTCACTCGGCGCGGGTGCTCCGGCGGATCGTATTGAGGCGGCTGTCAGTCAGGTGCTGGATCAGAATCTGCGTACCGGCGATATCTGGTCTGAGGGAATGCAGAAGGTGTCTACCACCGAGATGGGTGATGCGGTTATCGCTGCATTGCAGGCGTAAAAGTCGCATTTTATGATGCTGGTTGATCATAAAATAGTCTGATTCAGATAGTCTATGTGACTAAATTGTTGCATAATTGAAGGGCTTCGGAGTGTCCGGAGTCATCACAGGCTGCTACAGATTCGTGTGGCAGCTTTGTTGTATTTATTCTCAGGAATCTGTTAGCAGGTTCAAATAGTTTTGGTGGAACAGATGAAGCGTGTAGGTTTTGTTGGTTGGCGCGGAATGGTTGGTTCCGTGCTGATGCAGCGCATGATAGAAGAGGGTGATTTCGACCATATCGAAGAGCCTGTCTTTTTTACAACGTCCCAGGCAGGTCAGCCAGGTCCGGATATTGGTAAAGATATACCGGCACTGAAAGATGCAACATCCATTGATGAACTCAAGCAGATGGATGCCATTATTTCCTGTCAGGGCGGTGACTACACGAAACAGGTTTACGGCGCTCTGCGTAACGCGGGCTGGGATGGCTACTGGATCGATGCAGCATCCTCTTTGCGTATGGCCGATGAAGCCATTATCGTTCTTGATCCGGTTAATATGAACGTGATCAAAGACGGCCTGGCAAATGGTGTCAAAACCTACGTTGGTGGCAACTGTACTGTGTCTCTCATGTTGATGGGGCTGGGAGGTCTGTTTAATGCGGGGCTGATCGAATGGATGACCTCCATGACTTACCAGGCTGCATCCGGCGGTGGTGCGCGTCATATGCGTGAGCTGATCTCGCAGATGGGTATTATCAAAGACTCTGTTGCTGCTGATCTGGCAAACCCTGCCAGTGCGATTCTGGATATTGATCGTCAGGTTGCTGAGACAATCCGTTCCGATGTCATGCCCACCGACAATTTTGGTGTGCCGCTGGCAGGTTCCCTGATCCCGTGGATCGATACCCGTCTGGACAATGGTCAGAGCCGGGAGGAGTGGAAAGCTTATGCTGAAACCAACAAGATTCTTGGCTTGAGCGACAATCCGGTACCGATAGATGGTACCTGCGTACGTATCGGTGCGATGCGTTGTCATAGTCAGGCATTCACCATTAAGCTGAAGCAAAATGTACCGATGGACGAGATCGAGTCGATGATCGCTGAAGCTAACGACTGGGTCAGTGTCGTGCCGAATGAGCGTGATATTACTGCCCGGGATCTGACTCCGGCGAAGGTTACCGGTACTCTGGGTGTGCCTGTCGGTCGTCTGCGTAAGATGAATTTGGGTGATGAGTTCCTCAATGCATTCAGTGTTGGTGATCAGTTGTTGTGGGGTGCGGCCGAGCCACTACGCCGTATGCTGCGGATTTTGCTGCAGGGCTAATCTCTGCTTTTGAAAGGTATAACCGGCTGATAAGGCCGGTTTTTTTATATTTGTGGGTGTGATTCAGGTCAACAAATTCGATATAAAGAGTTTCAGGTAACGTGATATCGGACAGTCACCAACTTAGGTAGTGCAAATTCGACTCTGTAGTTTGTTTGTGTTTACATTGATGTTGTTTCGAATATTGTTCATTAACATATTGAATAATATGGTTTTGTTTCTTTTTATTGTTTGGTTTGTTTTGTATGGGGTAGCAGTCTTTCGGTAAAAGGCTGTTTTAAATACTGAAGTTTAGCCATTTATGGCCGATCTGGGTTGTTGATTAAACGCAGGTTTTAATGAATACTTTGGCCATTAAAAACTGGATACGTAACTTTCTGAATATTGACGATTTTTGTTGAATTCAGGACCCGGGGAAATTAAGGAAGCGAAAATATGCTGCGCAAATTAGCCCTAAGTTTGGCAATTGCAGGTGCACTAGGAACCTCAAATGCAAATGCGCTTGGTCTCGGTGAAATCAAAATCACATCAGCCTTGAATGAGCCGCTGCAGGCAGAGATACAACTCTTGGAGATGCGGTCCGTTGATCCGCAACAGATTCAGCCAAGAATGGCCAATGTCGATGAGTTCGCTCTGGCCGGAATAGACAAATTACGCTTTCTCTCCGACGTCAAGTTTGAAGTGAAACCAGGGCCCTCGGGTCGCGGCACTATTATTCTGCGATCATCGGCGCCTGTGAAAGAGCCGTTTCTGAACTTTCTGGTAGAAGTGAACTGGCCCAGCGGTCGTCTGGTTCGTGAATATACCGTGTTGCTGGATCCGCCCATCTATGATCCTGCACCGGCTCCAGCCGCGGTTCAGCCTGCGCGTTCGTCTGCTGCCAGTGCTCCGGCGCCCGTAGCAGTAAAACCGATAGCACCGCAAACGCCGGTCAGTAATATCCGTACCCGCATGACTGATGGTCAGGTATATGTGGATGTTAACGACACATTGTGGGATATAGCCAGGCAGCATAAGCCCGCCGCTACTGTTTCTGAAGCGCAGATGATGCTGGCGTTACAGCGTAAAAACCCTGAAGCATTTCCCAATAACAACGTAAACCAGATGAAAGCTGGTGTTGTTATGGATCTTCCTTCGCTGGAAGAGGTTCAGGCTCTGAGTCATAAGCAGGCTAATGAGGAGTTCTGGCGACAAACTCAAATGTGGAAGCAGGGTATAACGTCTGCGGCTCAGTCAGAAGTAATGGGTAGTGCTGATAGCGCCGATAACGCGGAAAAGCAGGCGACTTCAGAAAAAAAGGGTGAGGAGGTTGCAGCCAGTTCGGCCCAGGGGCAACTGAAGATAGTCTCTCCTGATAGTAAGGCTGAAACGAGCACAGTATCAGACCAGGCGGCCGAAACGAATATAAGTCAGGCGGATTCCGCGCTGCTGGAAAAAAACAGGCAGCTGGAGGCTGATTTGGCTTCAGCGCTGGAGAGTGTTGATCAGATTCAGCGCGAGAATACGGAGCTTTCCAGTCGGGTTGATGCGCTTGCGCAACAGATGGAAAGTCTGCAGCGATTGCTGGAGCTGAAAGATCAGCAGTTAGCGGAGCTTCAGGCAGAGCTGGAATCTGCGAAGAAGCAGCCGGTTGCCAATCAGGTTGTTCCTGCAGCTGAGTCTCAGGCGAAGCCCAAAAGTTTACTGGAAGAGTTTGGCCTTTATATAGGTGCTGCTGGTGGCGCTCTCATCGCCTTTCTACTGGCGTTGCTGTTTATGCGCCGGAGTAATAAAGAGGATGCGTCAGCGTCAGATGGTCCAGGGCAGGCGAAAGCAGCTGAGCAGCCAGAAGCGGTTGCAGATGTTTCTGCTGATGATGCAACCGTCATTGCAGCAACTGCAGCTGCAGCGGTCTCTCAGGAGGCTGTGGTGGAAGAAACTGATCTGGATGAGCTGGATCTCGACCTGGATATGGATCTGGATAAAGTTGAAGATGCGGCTTCTGCTGATGCTGATGAGCAGGAGTTCGATCTTGGATTTGACGAGGACTTCGGCGAGCCTCCGGGTCCGGATCCAGAGCCTGTGGGACAAGCAGAAGATGAGCAGGTTGATGATGCCCTCGATTCCATCCTGGGAGAGGACAGTGAGTCCTTTGATCTGGATGATCTGACTGAGGAGTCTGCTACTGATGATCTGGCGGCGTTTACAGACGAGCCGGAAGAGCCTGAAGCTGAAAGTCTTGAAGCGCTTTTCGCTGCTGAGGATGTAGCGGCAGAAGCCGATGATCAGGATACTGATCTGGAGTTTGATATACAGCCAAGCGTCGATGTTGTCGAAGAGGAGGAGTCTGCAGATCGTCTGGACGACGATATGGATCTGGATTTTAGTCTTGATGATGTTGATGTTGATGTTGCTGATGAGGTCGAGGCCGCAGGCGAAGAAGAGGGTGATGCGCTCGACCTGATGGGCGAGTCAGATGCACTTGATCTGGTAGAGGACGATGCGAGCGGCCTGGTAGAAGACTCGGAAGAGACTGCTGTTGAGGATGAGTTTGAGGATCTTGATGCTCTGTTGGCTGAAGCTGAGGTTGAAGACGAAGGCAGTGCAATAGCTGAAGAGGATGCTTCGGATGCAGAGCTTGATGCGTTGCTTGCCGGTGTCGGGGAAACCGATATTGAAGAGCTGGATGTCACTGATAGCGATGCAGACCTGGATGATGATCTTCAGGCGATGCTTGATGGTGCTGTAGATGATGAAATTGTGCTGGATGAAGAGGAGTTTGTCGCTCCACAGTCGGATGATGGCTCGGCGCTTAGTCATGACCTTGATGCAGAGCTCGATTCAGAGCTGGAGATGCTCCTGAATGATGCGGGCAGCGATGAGCTCAGTCTTGATATGGCAGATGAGGATGAGGATGGCTCGCTGGATGGGTTGAACTTGCTCGAGGATGCGGACGAGGTTGAGACAAAGCTTGATCTTGCGCGGGCTTATATGGATATGGAAGATCTGGATGGCGCTAAAGATATCCTGGAAGAGATCGTGCGTGAGGGGAGTGAGGCTCAGCGTTCAGAAGCTAACAACCTGTTAAGCTCTATTAGCTGATAACTGATCGCCCTGGCAGCTCTGCAGAAGTGTTCGCAGAGCTGCCAGGGTCGTTTCCATTAACTTTGAGATAAGATGTAATATGCCGCGGGATATATCCCAGTTTGAACACCAGCAAGGGGCGACTTCGGTCGCCCTTTCTTATGATGTGGCCGATACGGTTTCTGGGGCTGTAAGGTCGGAGTCGACCGGTTCAGAACAGTCTGAATCTGATGCTCCAAAAACTAACCGCTATGCGCTCTGTGTTGAGTATGCGGGGGCTGCCTATCGTGGCTGGCAAACTCAGAAAGAGAAAGATGTTCCATCGATTCAGGAAACGGTCGAGAAGGCGTTGTCGAAGATAGCCAATGAGCCGGTTAAGGTTATCTGTGCCGGTCGTACGGATGCCTGTGTCAGCGGTACCTACCAGATTATTCACTTTGACACCTCTGTTCAGCGTCCCGACCGGGCCTGGGTAATGGGAACCAACACGAAATTGCCGGATGATATTGCAATCCGTTGGGCAAAGTGTGTCGATGATAGTTTCCATGCCCGGTTTTCTGCCCTTGAACGGCGATATCGCTATCTTATCTACTCAGCACCGGTTAAGCCGGGATTGTTGAGCCGTGGAGTGACCTGGACTCATAAGTCGCTGGAGATGTCGCGGATGCAGGCCGCCGCAGACTATCTGGTTGGTGAGCATGACTATACTTCCTATCGTGCCATCGGCTGCCAGGCCAAAAGCCCGGTGAGAGAGGTCAGGGCGATGGATATTTACCGGGCAGGAGAGTTGATTGTGATTGATGTGAGGGCTAACGCCTTTCTGCATCATATGATCCGTAATTTTGCCGGGGTGCTGATGAAAATTGGTGCTGGCGAAGCTGAGCCGGTCTGGGCAAAAGAGGTACTTGAAGCCCGGGATCGCACTCAGGGAGGGGTAACTGCACCGCCATACGGGCTTTATTTTGTGGATGTTAAGTATCCAGACCAGTATGAGTTGCCAAAATCAGAGCTGGGGCCCTATTTCCTGATGCAAAACGGTTAACCTCAGGCCCCGCTATCTGTTACTATTGGTCTCTTTCTGAATAGTCTGATCTAAGTGATGCGAACCCGCGTAAAAATCTGTGGAATTACCCGGCTCGAAGATGCTCTGGCGGCAGTTGAGGCTGGCGCTGATGCCCTTGGTTTTGTGTTTTATCCGCCCAGCCCCCGGTATGTTGATCCTGCTGTTGCAGAGGTGATTATCCGGCAGTTGCCGCCATTCGTGACCAGCGTAGCGCTGTTCGTGAATGAGTCTGCAGAGCAGGTTTGCGCGATACTGGATCAGACTGGCATCGATCTGTTGCAGTTTCATGGTGATGAGTCGCCCGAATACTGTGCTCAGTTCAGCCGACCCTATTTTAAGGCGCTGCGTATGTCTCCGGATATTGATGTGGCGGCTGAAACTGAACGTTTTGCTTTATCCCGTGCGATCCTTCTGGATGCATACCGTCCCGGAGTTCCCGGGGGTACAGGCGAGGCGTTTGACTGGGAGCGCATCCCATCTGATTTAGATAAACCGCTGATTCTTGCCGGCGGACTCGATCAGAACAATGTGGCAAAGGCTATAAGTCGGGTGAAACCCTATGCTGTTGATGTCAGTGGCGGGGTGGAAGCGGCTAAAGGCATTAAAGATAGTTCAAAACTAATATCATTTATGAATGAGGTAGCTCGTGCTAACTAAAGAAGATCTCGCGATCGCAAAGCAGATGCCCGATGCAGGTGGTCATTTTGGCCAGTTTGGGGGCCGTTATGTGTCTGAAACGTTGATGGCTGCTCTCCAGCAGCTTGAACAGACCTACGAAAAGCTTTGGCGGGATCCACAGTTTCAGGCTGAGTTTGACTATGACCTTGCTCACTACGTTGGTCGTCCTTCACCCCTGTATCATGCGGAGCGTCTCTCCCGTGAACTGGGTGGTGCGCAGATCTACCTGAAACGTGAAGACCTGAACCATACCGGTGCTCACAAAGTAAATAACACAATTGGTCAGGCTTTGTTGGCTAAATTTACTGGTAAGCCCCGGGTTAGCGCAGAAACGGGTGCAGGTCAGCACGGTGTTGCTACAGCAACTGTTGCTGCCCGGTTGGGGCTTGAATGTACTGTCTATATGGGCGAAGAGGATATTCGTCGGCAGGCTTTGAACGTTTACCGGATGAAATTGCTGGGTGCCGATGTCGTCTCTGTTACGTCCGGCACTCGTACGCTGAAGGATGCGATGAACGAAGCGATGCGTGACTGGGTTACCAATGTTGATAATACCTTTTACATTATTGGTACCGCCGCCGGTCCGCATCCGTATCCTAAGCTGGTACGTGACTTTCAGTCCATTATTGGTCGTGAGGCTCGTCAACAGTGTCTGGCGCAGACGGGCAAGCTTCCGGATGCATTGGTTGCCTGTGTGGGTGGAGGCTCTAATGCCATCGGTCTGTTTCATCCATTTATCGAAGATACGGATGTGCGCATGATAGGCGTGGAAGCGGGTGGTTATGGGATCGAAACCGGTCAACATGCTGCACCGCTGAGTTCGCATTGCAGGCCGGGAGTGCTGCATGGTAACCGTACATGTCTGATGTCGGATGAAGGCGGTCAGGTTATTGGTACTCACTCTGTTTCAGCAGGTCTGGACTATCCAGGCGTGGGGCCTGAGCATTCTTACCTGCAAGAGATTGGCAGGGCGGAATATACGGCCGTTAACGATGATGAAGCATTACATGCATTCCGTCATCTGACACTGACAGAGGGTATTATGCCGGCACTGGAGTCCAGTCATGCTGTGGCTGAGGCGATGAAAATGGCGCCAACAATGGACAAAGATCAGATTATTCTGGTTAACCTGTCCGGCCGGGGTGACAAGGATATCCATACCGTTGCCGAGATTGATGGCATTAACTTTTAAGCCCTGACTGAGTGAAGATTAAGATGAGTCGTATTACTGAGTGTTTTAATAATCTGAAAAGCCAGGGTCGTAAAGCGCTGATTCCCTATGTGACAGCAGGAGACCCTGAACCTAAAGTAACCCTGCCTTTAATGCATGCACTGGTTGAATCCGGTGCCGACATTATTGAGCTGGGTATTCCGTTCTCTGACCCGATGGCCGATGGTCCGGTTATTCAGTTGGCCTGTGAGCGTGCCTTGCTGCATGGTACACGTCTGATCGATGTGCTGGATATAGTGGCTGAGTTCCGCAAGACTAACCAGACTACCCCCGTGGTTTTAATGGGTTATCTGAACCCTATCGAAGTGATGGGTTATTCTGTGTTTGCAGATAAAGCGAAAGCGGCAGGGCTGGATGGTATTCTGACTGTAGATCTGCCACCTGAAGAGGCCGGGGAGTTTAACCGGCTGATGAAGGCATCTGATATCGATGTTATCTATCTGCTTGCACCAACCACTGAGGTGGAGCGGGTTAAACAGATCTGTGCGGCAGGCAGCGGTTATGTCTACTACGTATCGGTTAAAGGTGTAACCGGTTCTGCGTCTCTGAATGTTGCTGAGGTGGCCGAAAAGCTGGAAATTATTCGCGCGCATACCGATATGCCTGTCGGTGTGGGCTTTGGTATCCGTGATGATGCTTCAGCCCGGGCAATTTCGGAAGTGGCTGATGGTGTAATCGTCGGCAGTGTGCTGGTTAATAAGATTGCCGAGCTTGCCGGTAATCAGGAACAGATTCCTGAGGCGGTTGCAGCGATTACTGCAAGTATGCGTCAGGCAATGGATAAATAAGGGCTGCCACTGGCAGCAGCTGGAGTAATAATGAGTAACTGGCTGGATAAAATTGTTCCTTCTCTGGTTCGTTCCGAGAAGAAGCGAACCAATATTCCTGAAGGACTTTGGAAAAAGTGTCCCAAGTGCGAATCTGTGTTGTATCGTCCGGAGCTGGAAAAAAACCTGAATGTCTGCCCTAAGTGTGACCATCACATGCGCCTTACTGCGCGGGTCCGTCTGAATGCCTTTCTTGATGACGGTGCAACCCGTGAAATTGGCGCTGAAGTTGAACCGGTAGATCACCTGAAGTTCCGTGACACCAAGAAGTATAAAGACCGTCTGGTTGCAGCTCAGAAAGAGACTGGCGAGAAAGATGCGTTGATCGCCATGCGCGGTGAGGTGAATGGCCTTCCCGTTGTTGCCGTTGCCTATGAGTTTAAGTTTATGGGCGGTTCTATGGGGGCTGTGGTAGGTGAGCGTTTTGTTCGCGCGGCGAATATCGCTCTGGAAGAGGGGATTCCGATGATCTGTTTCTCTGCCAGCGGTGGTGCGCGGATGCAGGAAGCGTTGTTCTCGCTGATGCAAATGGCTAAAACCAGCGCTGCGCTGGAGCGACTAAAACAGGCGGGGGTTCCCTATATTTCTGTATTGACGGATCCGGTTTATGGTGGAGTTTCCGCTTCACTGGCGATGCTGGGAGATCTCAATGTGGGTGAGCCGGGCGCACTGGTCGGTTTTGCCGGTCCGCGCGTTATCGAGCAGACCGTACGTGAAAAACTGCCAGAAGGGTTTCAGCGCAGCGAGTTTTTGCTGGAGCATGGTCAGATTGATATGATCATCTCCCGGGGAGAGCTGCGGGATCGTCTTTCCTCAGTGCTGCGGATGATGCAGGGGCTTCCTGCGGTTCCCGGTACGGATTCTGAATCAGTTTCCGCCTCCGTCTGATCACAAACCTATGATAAGGCCGCTGTTGTTACTTTAGCGGCCTTTTTATTGTCTGGGATAAACTGACCATTATGACTGATGTACACTTTGAAACCCTGCCTCAATGGCTCGAGTGGATTGAAAAAAATCATCCGGTCGATCTGATAGAGCTGGGTCTTGATCGTCTGCGTAAAGTCTATCTGCGAATGGGCCTGGATCTGAGCGCCAGTCGAAAGGTTATCGTTGGTGGCACTAACGGTAAAGGCTCGACTATTGCCATGCTTGATCAGGTGCTTCGTGATCAGGGAAAGACCGTCGGATGTTTTACCTCTCCGCATTTTCTGCGCTACAACGAGCGGATCAAGCTTGCCGGGATGCCGGTCAGTGATGACCTTATTGTGCGGGCATTTGAAGCGATAGAGTGCGCGCGGGGTGATGTCAGTCTGACCTATTTCGAATATAACACACTGGCAGCATTGCATCTGTTTGCGATCGAAAAACCGGATGTGATGTTGCTTGAGGTTGGTCTGGGGGGGCGTCTCGATGCAATCAATATTGTTGATGCAGATATCTCTGTTGTCACAACGGTTTCAGTCGATCATGTCGACTGGCTGGGAGATGACCGGGAGCAGATCGGCTTTGAGAAAGCGGGTATCTATCGTGCCGGGTGTCCTGCTGTCTGTGGCGACCCTAACCCACCTCAAAAGTTACTCAGTTATGCTGACCAGATAGGTGCCCGGCTTTTCTGTCGTGGTCGTGACTTCAACTGGCTGCCGGCTGATAAAAATGGATGGGTGTGGCAGGGGGAGCAGGCCGATGGCAGTAAGATGACAATCTCGGGTTTGCCGCAGATCTATCTGCCAAAATCCAATGCGGCTACGGTTATGCAGGTGCTGAGTTTGCTGGAGATGATGCCCGAACCTCAGCAGCTCAAGCAGAGTCTGGCTAAGGCTTCGCTTACTGGAAGAATGCAGCAGTTTACCGTTTCCGATGTCGATTACATTCTCGATGTTGCCCACAATCCAGAGGCGGCGGAGTACCTCGCTGGTCAGCTTCGTGACGACCCGGTGGATGGTCGTACCCGGATGGTATTGGGAATGCTGGCAGATAAAGATATTGATCAGGTACTGGCTGAGCTTCAATCCGTCGTCGATCAGTGGTATCTGGTCAGTCTCAGCGGTGCCAGGGGGCAGTCAGCAGAAGTACTGTCAGAAAAGCTGACTGCCCTTGGGGTGGCTGTTACCCGGCTGGCGACTTATGATACTGTTGCCGCTGCACTGCAAGGCGTAGCGAATGAGGCGGCGCCAGGGGATCGGGTGGTTGTTGCTGGCTCCTTCCTGACTGTGAGCGATGCGTTAATCGCACTGAATATGGGTGGTAAAGAATAGTGAATGATGGCTTTAAACAGCGTTTGGCCGGTGGTGCAATTCTGATTGTGGCGGCGGCAATTCTTCTGCCAATCTTTTTTGATGGTGCTGGCTATCGTGAGCGCCAGCTTGAAAGTGCAATTCCTGCGCCGCCAGTTGAGCCGCAACTGGTGAGTATTGAGCCTGAGAATAAACCGTTACCAGACACTTCCGCACCCGCAGCACCAGCTAAACCGGTAACCGTTGCGGTGATGCCGAAGCAGGTTGCAGAGGCGGTGGCACAGCAGAAGCCTGTGATTCAGGAGCGTGAAGATCCTCCGGCACTGGATCAGGAAGGTGTTCCTGTTGCCTGGAGTCTGCAGCTGGCGAGCTTTAAGGATGAAGATAATGCTAAAGGGCTGCGCACCAGGTTGATTAAAGCCGGTTATAAGGTCTATATTCGCAAGACGGGTGATCTGGTGAGAGTGTTTGTCGGGCCGGATATTCAGAAAACCCGGTTGACTGCATTGCAGGACGATATTCAGAAAGAGTTCGGTCTGGACGGTATTATAGTCCGTTTCACGACACGATAAACATTGGGTTCGGCAGATAGCTCTGGTAGAATTCGCCCCTTATTCAGATCCTGAAGTAGACATTTAGTATGACACTCAACTGGGCCGATTGGGCAATCATCGGCATCATAACAATTTCCGGGTTATACAGCCTGCGTGGTGGCTTTATGAAAGAAGCACTGTCGCTGCTGACCTGGGTGGCTGCATTCATTGTCGCCCGACTGTTTGCCCCTTCACTGAGCACCCTGCTGGAAGGCCTGTTAGAGACGCCTTCGCTACGTATAGGTGCCGCCTTTATTCTGCTTTTCGTCGCCACCCTGATGGTGGGCGCTGTCATCAATAATCTGATTAATATGCTGGTTCAGGCAACGGGTCTGAGCAGTACTGACCGGATTCTTGGCATCGGTTTTGGGGTTGTCAGAGGCGGCCTTATTGTAATTGTTATTACTGCATTACTGGTGCGCTCACCAGTAACAGAAGATAGCTGGTGGGCAGAATCGCAACTGATTCCCCATTTTTTGCTGATGGAATCCTGGACACGGGAGACAGCCGCTGATATTGGCCAGATGATCTGGAATATCAGCGGTCAGAATAGCTAAACCAATTTTTCATTTATACTTGCTGTAACTAACTTAATACCTGAGGTAGCCTTAATGTGCGGTATAGTTGGCATCGTAGCCAAAAGTAATGTGAATCAGACGATTTTTGATGCATTGACAGTGCTACAGCACCGTGGCCAGGATGCCGCCGGTATGGTGACCTGTGAGGCAGACAGATTCTTTATGCGTAAAGATAATGGTCTGGTGAACGAAGTGTTCCGTACCCGTCATATGAAACGCTTAATGGGTAATGTGGGGATTGGTCACGTACGCTACCCAACTGCAGGCAGCTCCAGCTCAGCTGAAGCGCAGCCCTTTTATGTCAACGCGCCTTACGGTATTGCGCTGGCACACAATGGTAACCTGACCAATACAGCAGAGCTGCGCGAGCAGATGCGCAAAGAGAATCTGCGCCATATCAATACCACCTCTGATTCAGAGGTGTTGCTGAATATCATGGCCCATGAGCTGCAGCAGATTGGTAAGCTGATCCCGACCGCCGATGATATTTTTGCAGCGATAAAAGCGGTGCATAAACGGGTCCGGGGTGGCTATGCGGTCGTTTCTGTGATTACCGGTTATGGCATTGTTGCCTTTCGTGATCCCCACGGTATCCGCCCGCTGGTATACGGTCAGCGTGAAACCGCAGAGGGTACCGAATATATGGTGGCTTCAGAATCGGTTGCGCTGGATATCTCCGGCTTTACCCTGATTCGTGATGTCGCCCCAGGCGAAGCCATATTTATTACTCAGGACGGCGAAGTTCACACGATGCAGTGTGCCGAGAATCCACAGTTGCATCCCTGCCTGTTTGAATACGTTTACCTGTCGCGTCCGGACTCAATTATTGATGAAGTGAACGTGTATAAGTCCCGTATGCGTATGGGTGTGAAACTGGCTGAAAAAGTGATGCGCGAGCGGCCGGATCATGATATCGACGTGATTATTCCGATACCTGATACCAGCCGGACGGCCGCCCTTGAAATGGCTCACCATCTGGATGTTAAGTTCCGCGAAGGTTTTATTAAAAACCGTTATATCGGCCGGACATTTATTATGCCGGGTCAGACTCAGCGGACTAAATCGGTTCGCCGTAAACTCAACCCGATTGAGCTCGAGTTTAAAGACCGGGTAGTGATGCTGGTAGATGACTCGATTGTACGCGGTACTACGTCACAGCAGATTGTTCAGATGGCCCGTGAAATGGGTGCGAAGAAGGTCTACTTTGCATCAGCTGCGCCAGCGGTTCGTTACCCGAACGTGTATGGAATCGATATGCCTTCAGCTTCCGAGTTGATTGCTCATGGTCGTACTGATGATGAGGTGGGTGTTGAGATCGGCGCCGACTGGATGCTGTATCAGGACCTCGATGATCTGAAGGATTGTCTGCTGGCGGGCAATAGCTCGGTGACTGGTTTTGATGCTTCGGTATTTGATGGTAAATATATTACCGGTGATATTGACGAAGCTTATCTCGATCGTATTGATGCCGAGCGTAACGATATGGCGAAAGGCGGCGATAAGAAATCAGCTACTAATCAGAATGCAGATCTGCATGCGACCATAAGCTGATCGGGTCTGATTGTATGTTGGTAACTGTGCAATTTAAATAAGTACTGAACAGGTACTATGACGTAGGAACAAAGGCTGATGTCCAAGTCCAGTTTTGAGCGTCCCGAACGGATACAGTTTGTGGATGCTGACTACGAGTTCAGCACTCTGGCGATTCGTGCGGGACAACACCGGAGTGATGAGGGGGAGCATAACGATGCGATCTACCCGACCTCCAGTTTTGTCTACTCCAGTGCCAGAGAAGCGGCTGCCCGTTTTGGTGGCGAGGAAGAGGGGAATATCTATTCCCGTTTTACCAACCCGACCGTTAATGCTTTCGAGAGGCGTATGGCAGCTCTTGAAGGCGCAGAACGCGCTGTTGCTACATCGTCTGGTATGGCGGCAATTCTCAGCACCTGCCTGTCGTTACTGAAACAGGGCGATCATGTTGTCTGCTCGCGCAGTGTGTTTGGCTCCATTGTTTCACTGTTTGATAAGTATCTGAGCCGTACAGGTATCAGTGTTACCTATGTGGATCCTACCGATATAAACGCCTGGTCAGCGGCGGTCACACCCGCAACCCGGATGTTTTTTTTAGAAACGCCGTCCAATCCTCTGGCTGAGTTGGGTGATATAGCAGCAGTAGCTGAGCTGGCTCATCAGAATGATGCTCTGTTGATGGTCGATAACTGTTTCTGTACCCCGGCACTGCAGCAGCCTCTGAAGCAGGGGGCTGATATCGTGATTCATTCTGCAACTAAATACCTGGATGGTCAGGGGCGTTGTGTGGGCGGCGTGGTTGTCGGTCGCGATAAAGAGATGGAAGAGGTTTATGGTTTTATTCGCACTGGTGGCGCATGCCTAAGCCCGTTTAATGCGTGGGTCTTTATGAAGGGCCTTGAAACCCTGGAGTTGCGTATGAAAGCCCACAGTGCGAATGCGCTGGAGATGGCTCGCTGGCTGAAGCAGCAACCGGGTATCGATAAGGTTTATTATTCCGGATTGGAAGAGCATCCTCAGCACGCATTGGCGAAACAGCAGCAAAGCGCCTTTGGTGGGGTTCTGTCGTTTGAGGTGAGCGGTGATAAAGCAGCGGCATGGCGCTTTATTGATGCCACTCAGATGATATCCATTACCGGTAATCTGGGTGATGTGAAAAGCACTATTACTCATCCGGGCACCACTACCCATGGACGCATGAGTGCTGAAGCGAAAGCGGAAGCAGGTATCAAAGATAACCTGATCCGGCTTTCGGTCGGACTTGAATCGGTTGACGATATTAAGCGTGATCTGCTGCTGGGGCTGGCAGCAACCTGATTGGTTGTGGTTGCAGGGATGCCCGCCCGGTTATGACCGGAGCGGGCATTTTTATGTCACGCAAGAGACCACTCATCCAGAGTAGTATGTACCGCTCCGGTAGAATAAAGTTTGCTTTGTTTCAATAGGACGGATGATAAAGTAAAGCTAAATTCTTTATCGCAAAATGCCTCGCTGAAGTGACCGATCTGAGTTTGCGTAAGGGGTCTGCGAGTGCGCCCCAGTGTCAGATGGGGGTGAAAATTTCGCTGCTCAAACAACACTCCCTGTTGTTGCAGGGCATAGCTGAGACGCTGTTGAAGCTGTAGTAGCGGCTGCGGTGAATCGACACCGAGCCATATCACGCCAGAACTAAACTGCCCAATTCCCCGCAGTTGTACCCTGAAAGGTTCCTGGGAAAGCTGCGCGAATGCTCTGCTAACAGAATCCCGGATAGTGTGCGGCTGTTCGCCGAGAAACAACAGGGTCAGATGGAGCTGTTCGGCGGGCATCAGGCGCAGGCTTTTGAATTGTGGGCAGCAGTTGCGGATGGATTGGCGCAGCGCTGCCGGTGGATCAATTGAAATGAACGTACGCATAACTGAATACTAGGCGGGAAACCGGATTGAAGATAGTACTTGCTCCAATGGAGGGTGTTGTTGATGCACCGATGCGGGAGATACTCACCCGTATCGGCGGAATCGATCAGTGTGTTACGGAGTTTGTCCGTGTATCTGAGCGGGTATTGCCGGCGAAAGTGTTTCGTAAAATCAGCCCCGAACTATTTAATAACAGCTATACAAGTTCCGGTACTCCGGTGATATTGCAGCTGCTGGGCAGTGATCCTCAGGTTGTTGCTGGGAATGCCCGCAAGGCGGTCAGTATAGGCGCCAGGGGGATCGATCTGAACTTTGGCTGTCCGGCGAGAACGGTCAATAAGAGCAGGGGCGGGGCGATTCTGCTGAATGAGCCTGAGCTGGTACATAAAATAGTCTGGTGGGTTCGTCAGGCGGTGCCTGATCATATCCCGGTAACCGCGAAGATGCGTTTAGGTTTCCACGACAAATCACTTGCTTTGGATAATGCCGCCGCGATTGCCGATGCAGGAGCCTGTGGGCTGACGGTTCATGCCCGGACCAAAGAGGAGGGTTACCGGCCTCCGGCGCACTGGGAGTGGATTGCCCGTATCAGAGAGCATGTTGCTGTGCCGGTTACCGCTAATGGTGAGGTGTGGAACTGGCAGGATTATCAGCGCTGCCGTCAGGTGAGTGGCTGTGAAGATGTGATGATCGGTCGGGGATTGGTGGCCGCGCCGGATCTTGGGTTGCGGATTAAAGCCCTGCAGCGGGGTGATGATCCTGATCATCTGAGCTGGCCTGAGATGCTGCTTCTTCTGCAGCAGTTTCTGGAGATGGTGGAGCAGCAACTGGCACCCAAATATGTTCATGGGCGGGTGAAGCAGTGGCTGAAGATGATGTCCCGGGAGTATTCCGAGGCGATGCCGATGCTGCAACAGATGCGCACCCTGAAGCAGGTAGCCGAGGTACGACAGTTTCTGCATGAGTATTCATCACAGTTCTGATACTGAACGCTTTGTCATCGCTGCAGTGTCTTCGCTGTGAGCATTTTAGCTGAATCTGACAGGCTGTCTTCTACCTCTGAGCTCTCCGGCCAGAACTCAAACCGGCAGGCCTGATGTGCTGGCAGATCTCATTGGATTGATGGCCTATACTTAGAATGTTGTTGTGTTTGATATCTAAGGGGCTGTTTGTATGAGAATTAAGCAATCTGCTGTGGCGGGTATATTTTATCCGGATAATGCTGATGAGCTTGCTTTGATTGTCAGTCAGCTGTTGGCGAAAAATCCGCAACAAGGTTGTATGCCTGTCGCTATTCAGGTTCCCCATGCGGGCCTGATCTATTCCGGTGGTATTGCTGCCAGGGCGTATAACAGAATCCGCCGCTATCTTAACTCAATCAGTCGAATCGTGATTTTGGGGCCCGCTCACAGAGTTCCTCTTCAGGGGATGGCGGTGATGGATGCGGGGCTTTGGCAAACGCCGCTGGGGCAGGTTCAGTTAGACAACGTGTTGACTGATGCGCTGATCAGCGAGGGGCGGGTCAGTGTCAATGATATGGCCCATGCTCAGGAGCACTGTCTGGAGGTTCAGTTGCCATTCTTACAGGTGCTGGACGGCGAATGCCGTGTTTTACCGGTGTTAGTCGGTCAGACTCCGCTATCCAGTGTGTCTGCTCTGATTGGTAGGGTGCTCAAAGAACCGGGTGTTCTGGTGGTTATCAGCAGTGATCTGAGTCATTTTCACAGTTACAGTGAAGCGAATCTGATAGATCGGGCAACGCTGCAGCAGATAAACAGTCTGAACGTGGAAATTACACCGCAGCAGGCGTGCGGCTGTTATGCCCTCAATGGTTTATTGGCGTATGCGTCGGACCATGGTCTTAAGGCAGAAAACCTCGGGTACTGTAACTCAGGTGACACCGCTGGTGATAAGAGTAGTGTTGTGGGGTATTCATCCTATGCATTCTATTGAGCGTTATAGTAAGTCTGAGCAGCGCCTGCTGCTGGATCTGGCTCGGGATGCCGTTGCCTGTGGGGTACAGGGGCTCAAGCCAGAGCGCCCGGTCGGAGTTTCTGTTCCCGCTGCGCTTGAGAAGCAACGAGCCTGCTTTGTGACGCTTAAAATCAATGGCCATCTGCGCGGGTGTATCGGTAACCTGGAGGCGAACTGCTCTCTGGCAGATGCGGTTCTGAATAACAGTTATCTGGCGGCATTTCGTGATCAGCGTTTTGATCCGGTGAGTGCTGCGGAGCTGGATCAGCTTGAATATGAGATCTCGGTGCTGACGCCGCTGGTGCCACTGCCTGTTAGTAGTGAGTCAGATCTGCTGACAAAGATTCGTCCCTTTGTTGATGGTCTGGTGTTTGAAGCAGAGGGGCGGCGGGCAACGTTTCTGCCTTCAGTTTGGGATCAACTCAGGCAGCCAAAGCAGTTTTTGCGCCAGTTACGTCTGAAAGCAGGGTTGGCACCGGACTACTGGAGCGACGCTGTGAAATGCTGGACCTATCAGGCAATTAAGATTGGGGAAGCCGCCAGTGATCCGGGTTGAAACGGGTGATATTACCAGGCTTAAAGTCGATGCGATTGTGAATGCCGCCAATAGCGCTCTGCTCGGTGGTGGTGGGGTTGATGGTGCAATTCATCGGGCTGCCGGTCCGGATTTGCTGGCGGAGTGTCGAACAATTAAGGGGTGTCCTACCGGAGAGGCTCGATTGACACGGGGGTATAGGCTCCCGGCAAGCTATGTGATTCATACGGTGGGACCTGTCTGGCAGGGCGGGGGAAGAGGAGAGTCCCGGTTGCTGGAGTCGTGCTATCGCGAATGTATGAAGCTTTGTCCGGCTAAAGGGATTCAGCGTATCGCTTTTCCTGCCATCAGCTGTGGTATTTATGGATATCCAAAGCCCGAGGCTGTAGCGATAGCGGTCAACACCGTTTCCGCTTTGTATCAGACTTATGGGCTGGAAGAGGTGATCTTTTGCTGCTTTGATGAAGCGATGGCTGCTCTCTATCGGGCAGCGATCAGTATTAAGAAGTAGTGCCTGATTGCATAGGTCAGATTGAAATAAAAACAGGGAGTGATCGGCTCCCTGTTTCTCTGTTATCAGCGACCGTTGCGCCAGTGGTTAATTTTTTTAATTAATCGTGATAGTACGTGGTTTCATCGCTTCAGGAATTTCCTGTACCAGGTCAACATGCAGTAAGCCATTCTCCATTGAGGCATCGGTCACGCGCACATGGTCTGCAAGCTGGAATTTACGTTCAAACCCCCTGGCTGCGATCCCCTGATGCAGGTATTGGCGTTCAGTTTCTTCGGCTTTTTTGTTGCCGGTAACGGTGAGCATGCCCTGCTCAGTATTGATTGATACTTCAGACTTATCAAAGCCTGCAATTGCCATTGTGATGCGGTAGGCGTGCTCACTGATCAGTTCAATGTTGTAGGGTGGATAGCCGTTCTGGGTCTGTTCATTACGGTTGGCGTTGTCGATCATGGAGGCCAGACGATCAAAGCCAATAGCGGTACGATAGAGTGGAGCCAGGTCAAATTGACGCATAATAATATCCTCATAGAGCAATATGTTTTAAGGTGCCTATCACAATGATCAGGCGGGTAGCGGACCTCTTAAGAGCCTCCGTTAACAACTTTATAAGGACAAAAAAAAGCCTTTCAAGGGAAAGGCTTCAATTTTTTA
Source organism: Amphritea atlantica (assembly GCA_024397875.1). Lineage (NCBI taxonomy): Bacteria > Pseudomonadati > Pseudomonadota > Gammaproteobacteria > Oceanospirillales > Oceanospirillaceae > Amphritea > Amphritea atlantica. The sequence continues at coordinate 2,110,387 of CP073344.1, read as the reverse complement.
CAGTTGTTTCAGTCATTACTTGAAGGCGATTTAGTGTTTAAACTCATCCACATCGTTGGTGATCTCGACTTCCACCCGGTCGGCGGGAATTTTAAAGTCATAAACCCGTTCCCATCCTTCGGATCCGGGAGTGCGTTCCCATACGGTGCCGGCATTGAATTCCAGCAGCTCGGTAAGGGATGGGTCCAGTCTGATCATCTTTTCTACGGCGACTGGCAGAAGGTTGCTCAATTCGTCTTCAAGAAATTCCGGCGTTTCATAGCCTGTAAATAGCCGCCAACCGGTATCATTCAGGTGAGCGGGTACCGTTTTATACATAAAGCGTACCGGTAGCTTGTCCTCAAAAACCAGCTTCGATACCAGCACCAGAAAGCCATTTTTGGTTTGAGCGGTTTCATCTTCTTTACTTAAAGGATTATCGATATCTTCGAGACTCATAGCTGCTCCGCCCTGGTGGTTTTAAAGGCGGTTATTTTACGCTTTTTTATCGGGGAAGTTTAGAGCTTAGGTGTGATCGATAGCAGGTCGATGAGGTTCGAATATCTTTATCAGGAGAGAGCTAGTTGCCAGCGGGATGGTCGCTGACAACTACAGAGATATAAACCAGTGAAAGGCCAGGCTGAGTATTTAGCCGAGTTTTTCGATAAGTGCTTTCAGGCTGCTTTTAAGTTGTTCCGGATGACCGGCCGGGAGTTGTGAAAGCAGTGCTGACTCTTCTTCGATAGCCAGTGCCCTCAGTTTTGCTGCAATATCAGCGCCTTTGGCTGTGACTTTCAGGGTCTCGCTGTCAGCATACTCAACTAATCCTTTCTCCATCATCCAGTCTGCCGTCTGACGCAGGGCGATTTCAGGTTGCATTACCATGCCTGACAGGTCCTTGATGCTGATGGCTGGACAGCTGACCATGCGGGCCAGAATGCGCCACTCTTCAGGGGTAACATCGCATTTGCTCTGTAATTTAGGGTATAGCTGTGAGCTGAGGCCCTGGTAAACAGTGCGTAACAGGTAAAGCAGGTAGTCGCCTATAAAATCGCCATTCTGGGTGTCGTTGTCGCACGGTGCCGATGACTTAATCATCTCCGGGTGCTGTGCAGAAACGGCGTAACTTCCACGGGCAAATACCAGAGGCTCAATGCTGTCGTTATAGCGGTATTTAAGCACTTCACCCACCAGAATAAGGTGGTCGCCACCCTCATAAACAGCCCAGGTCTTGCATTCAAACTGAGCGGCAAACTCGGTAAGTAGTGGGGCATTGCCTAAGCCGCTACTGTAATCGATGTTGGCAAATTTATCCTGGCCGCGGCTGGCAAAGTTATTGGAGGTCGCAACCTGATCACGTCCGAGAATATTGACGGCAAAATGTTCAGCCTTTTCAAATGCTGCCAGGCTATGGGCACCCTTATCGATACTCCATAAAACCAGCGTCGGATCGAGAGATACTGAGTTGAAACTGCTTGCCGTAACGCCAACCGGGTTGCCTTCAGCATCCAGAGTGGTGATCACCGTTACGCCGGTTGGAAACTGCGAGAGGGCGCGACGAAAATCTTTTGGGTCGAATTCTGTCTGAGACATGGAGGGTCACCTTTTATCAATAGAGTAGCGATGTCATTATTATTGTATCTGCCGTTAATGTCGGCAGGTTAAATATTAATATGTTAATTAATTATAGTGGAAGCGCTATCGGTTGACATACAATTTCCACTGCTTTAATTGTACTTTTCATAAGATATTTATAATGTGTCAATAAATGGTAAATATTATCAGTGGTCCTTAAGTATTTGAAATAAATTGCTAATTTTTTTTGTCTCTGTATTGGCTTGCGGTTATGCCTGCATTTCTACGGAAGAAACGTGCGAAATACGCCGGGTCTTTGAAGCCCAGTTGATAACTTATTTCTGTGATGGGTGAGGAGGAGTATGTCAGCAGACGGCGGGCTTCCTGCATCAGTCGCTCCATAATCAGGCGCTTGGAGGGCAGGCCAGCCAGGCGTCTGCATATCTCATTCAGACGTGCTTCAGTGACGCTGATCATCTCAGAATATCGTGCCAGGGACAGATGCTCATGAAAATGAGCTTCAATCAACTCGTTGAAACGGTGGAATATGCGCACATCTTCTTTACGTATTTTTTGTTTCTGCTGTGTCTGATCTGAGAGTCTGGCAATATCGATCAGCACTAACTGTAACAGTGCTTTGAGTGCCAGCGAATGCTCCATGCTGTTGTGATCGTTTTCATCAGCCATCAGGCTTAACAGGTAGAGCATTCGTTTAGCCGTAGAATCTTGCTCCGGTGACAGAGCGACACAGAGCGGACTGTTCATAACGCCGTTGTTGCCCCAGCGGGTTGGACCCATTCCGCCCATCAGTTCCCAGACCAGTTGTTGTCTCGCTGTAATCACGTGACCGGTAGCATCATTATCGGTCACAAAAGCGTGCGGGATTGTCGGCGGTGTGAGGAAAAACATCGGGCCGTTGACGGTGTAGCTGGTTTCATCAAGGTGCACCCGCACCGTACCATTAAGAATGACATGGATCTGATAAAAGCGGTCGTGGTGATGAACCGGCATATTACGGCCGAAAAAATCCGCCAGTTTCTCGAGTTGCTCATAATGTATCTCAGCATCGATGTAGTGCTGATCGTAAGCTTTACCAATATCTATATTGGGGATATCAGCTGACGGGGTGTTGCTTTGGGCGATCGGGGTTGAGTTGCTGCTCATCTCATCTCTCGTGTCAGTTACGGTCACGATGCCAGAACTTTACCTAATTATAGTTGCTGAAAGTGAACCGGTAATATTGTCGTTGATGTGGGTGTATTTGTACAAGTTCTATCTGCCTCTATTGATAGCTATCGTATTGTATTTTTGTAAAATCGCCATTTCATAGGCTTTGTTCCATGTTTAATGCCCGTGTGTAGTAGGTATATGATTCACATGTTAACAATGAAAAGTGCAAGTTAGCCTGTGAAAGATCCATTTTATTCTGCCGGTATGTCATCAATAATGTATTCATCAATTTGGTAGATGGTTATGAGCTTAGGGTGTCAGTGAATACGGCTCAGAACAGCATCTGTCGCTACAACAATAATGAGAAAGGTAATGAGTAATGGAAAGACCAAATCCAATGCTGGATGAGCTCAAAAAGATTCTACCTGCTATCGCTGCAAATGCTGTTCAGGCAGAGAAAGAGCGTAAAGTGCCGGATGAAAATATCCGTCTGTTGAAATCAATCAAGCTTCATCGCGCATTGCAGCCTAAGGCTTATGGTGGTTTAGAGTTGTCACTACCTGAGGTAACCGATTGCGTCGCGGCGCTTGCGGGTGCCTGTGGTGGTACTGCCTGGGCTTTCAGTTTGCTGATTACCCACAGCCATCAGATGGCGATGTTCTCTAAGCAGGCGCAAGATGAGTTTTGGGGTGAAGATCCGGATGCGGTTGCCAGCAGCTCAATTGCACCTTTCGGTAAAACCGAAGCGTGTGAAGGCGGTGTTATCTTTAACGGAGATATGCGCTGGAGTTCTGGCTGTGACCATGCTCAGTGGGCCATTCTGGGGTTCCTGCGTGATAACAAAGAGACCGGTGAAAAAGACTACTGTTTCGGCGTTGTTCCTGCCAGTGATTATGAGATTGAAGATGACTGGTATTCTGCAGGCATGAAGCCTTCAGGCACCAAGACCCTGAAGATCAAGCCGAATACCTTTATCCCTGAGCACCGTATTGAGCGTGCTAAAGCGATGATGTCCGGTGAGTCTTCAGGTTTTGGTCTGTATCCCGATAGTAAGATCTATTACACCCCGTACCGTCCCTATTTTGCCTGTGGCTTTGCGGCTATGGCGTTGGGTATCGCAGAGCGGATGCTGACGGTTTATACCGAAATGACGAAAAACCGTACCCGTGCGTATACTCTGGCGAGCAGTGGTAAGGAAATTCCACCGCTGATGCGACTGGCTGAGTCAACTCATCAGGTTGCTGCGGCCCGTGCATTTATGGAAAAAACCTGGGATGAGCATAAAGAATTTGGTGAGCAGAAACGCTATCCAACGGATGCAGAGCTGGCTTTCTGGCGTACCAATCAGGCCTATGCAATTAAGATGTGCTGCGAGGCTGTCAATCGCTTGTTTGAGGTTGCCGGTGGCTCTACCTGGATTCATGATAATGAGATTCAGCGTCTGTGGCGTGATTGTAATATGACAGCTGCACATGCCTACACCGATTACGATGTGTGTAAGCAGGTTCTGGGTCGTTCTCTGATGGGGATGGAGCCGGATCCAACCATGGTGTGATTTCACACTTTTTAAAAAGCCCGCGAATTTTGCGGGCTTTTTTTTGTCTGATAATGATTAATATGAGGATCGGATACGGGCTAAAAAAAATCTTAAAAGTGTTAGTATTGCTAACTTAGTTTTGCCACTATCGGCTACAACAGGTTTTTTACAATACAGGTATGCATGAAAGCACCAAAATCTCTTCTGCCACTGATTGATGAAGGTTTGATCGACGAAGTTATTAGCCGGCTCATGAGCGGTAAAGAAGCTGATATCTATATCGTCAGCTGCTCCGGTCAGATTCGTTGCGCCAAGGTTTATAAAGATGCTGTGAAGCGAAGCTTTAAAAATGCCGCGCAATATCAGGAGGGGCGGAAAGTACGCAGTGGGCGCCGTGCCCGGGCGATGGAAAAGAACTCCGCGTATGGCCGCAAGCAGCAGGAAGAGATCTGGCAAAACGCTGAAGTAGATGCGCTGGCCAGGCTGCACCGGGCTGGTGTGCGGGTGCCTGAGACCTTTGGCTGTATCGACGGGGTATTGTTGATGGAGCTGGTGGTTGATGATGCGGGTGATGTGGCCCCCCGCCTGGGTGATGTGCTGCTCACAGAAGAGCAGGCGGTGGAAGATTATGCGCTGATGATGCACTACGTCAAGCTGATGCTGTGTGAGGGCATTGTGCACGGTGATCTGTCAGAATTTAATGTGTTGGTGGATGAGTATGGCCCGGTTATTATTGATCTGCCGCAAGCGGTTGATGCTTCTGCCAATAATAGTGCAAGGTCGATGCTGTTACGTGATGTAAATAATATGACCCGTTACTATTCCCAGTTTGCTCCGCTGCTAAGTCTTTCCCGCTATGGTGAAGAGATGTGGGCGTTGTATGAGGAGGGCGAGCTAAAGCCTGAAACAGAGCTTGCAGGTCTCTATGATGGTGATGCTGATGATGCAAATGTGGATTCAGTGCTGGAGGAGATCAAAGCCGTCATGCAGGAAGAGCGCGAGCGGCAGGAGCGCCTTAAAGAGGCTGAGGAAATTTAATTTGCGTTAAGCAGTCTCAGGCAGGCTGGCTCTCTAGAGGCTGTTGCTGAAACAAAAAAAACCGCCATCAGGCGGTTTTTTTGTCAGTATCTTTCGCTTAAGGTGTTCTGTTATGTATTCAAGGCGATAATATCTCGTAACACCATCGGTAAGATGCCTTTATGACGTATTTGATCCAGCTCTGATGAGGTATCGATACGCGAAAGCAGCTCTATTTGCTGAGATGAGCCATCCGCTCTGTGAATGGTCAGCTCCACAGATCCCCTGGGCTCAAGTGTATTGATACCATTCAAGTCAAAGGTTTCTGAGCCATCCAGATTGAGAGAAGCTCGTGTGACCCCTTGCGGTAATTGCAGCGGTAAAACACCCATTCCCACCAGATTGGATTTGTGAATACGCTCAAAGCTTTCAGCAATAATCGCTCTGACACCCAGTAAAGCAGGCCCTTTTGCGGCCCAATCCCGTGATGATCCGGTGCCATAAAGTTTGCCGCCAAACACGACGGTGGACGTGCCTTCTTCACGGTAACGCGCAGCGGCGTCGTAAATAGACATCTGAGCAGGTTCTCCTTCCGACGGGTGGTAACTCGTTACCGCGCCAGTGGTGCCTGGCAACATCAGGTTTCTGGCTTTACCATTGCCAAAAATACTGCGTAGCATCACGTGGTGGTTGCCCCGGCGTGCCCCAAGCGATGTCAGGTCGTCCTCTGCAACGCCTTGTGAGATCAGGTATTCGCCAGGAGGGGAGTCTGGACGTATACGGCTTACCGGTGAAATATGGTCTGTGGTGGTATTGTCATCACACATCACCAGCATACGTGCCCCTGAGATATTGTTTAACGCGTCTTGCGGTGTTTCCAGTGAGAAGCCGTCGAAGAAAGAGATTTCCTGAATGTAGGTTGAATCTGGATCCCAGTCATAAACGGGGCCGGTAGGCGATGCCAGGTTCTGCCACGTATCGGGACCGTCGAGTGAATTCTCATAGGTTTCCCTGAAGGCTTTCGGATCCATACATTCATGCATGGTCTGAGTGATTTCAGCGTTGCTCGGCCAGATATCCTTAAGGAAAATATCATTTCCTTTTGCATCCTGACCAATGGGCTGAGTGGTCACATCAATATTCACGTTGCCCGCAATGGCCATGGCAACAACCAGAGGGGGTGACATAAGGAAGTTGGTATCAACATCCGGATGCACACGACCTTCAAAGTTCCGGTTACCGGATAAAACAGACGCTGCGATAATATCGTGGTTTTGCAATGCTTCTTCAATGCTCGGGGCCAGGGGGCCAGAATTACCCACGCAGGTTGTACACCCGTAACCGGCGGTATTAAAACCCAGTGCATCCAGATGCTGTTGCAGTCCCGCCTTGGTTAAAAAGTCGGTTGCAACCGGTGACCCCGGTGCCAAAGATGTTTTAACGCCATCAGGTACTTTCATCCCAAGCTCATTCGCTTTCCTGGCAAGCAGGCCAGCGGCAATCAATAGCCCAGGGTTAGATGTATTGGTGCAGGCCGTAATCGCCGCAATGACAATATCACCGTCTTTTAACTCTCTCTCAGGCAGCGGAGCGAAAATACCTGCCTCATCTGCTTTCATTGGCGTCACATTAACGACTTCAGGCTTGCGTTCTCCTTCAGCTGCCGCTTTTCGGAAAACGTTGCCAAGCTCAGCCAGTGGTAACCTGTCCTGAGGCCTTTTAGGGCCTGCCACAGAAGGTTCAACCGTGGCCAGATCAAGTTGAAGAAGATCGGTATAGCGTGGAAGAGGCTGGCCTGGCGTCCAGGCCATATTTTGTGCTTTATAAAATGCGAGTGGCAGATCTCCATCCCTGCCGGTTGCTCTCAGGTACCCTGCTGAGATCTCATCAAATGGGAAGAAACCCATGGTTGCGCCATATTCAGGTGACATATTGGCGATGGTAGCCCGGTCAGGCAGGGACAGGTTGGCACAACCCTCACCAATGTATTCAACAAATTTACCCACAACACCGCCTGGATAGTTTCTCAACATCTCCGTGATTGTCAGTACCAGATCTGTTGCGGTAACACCCTCTCTTAGTGCTCCGGTTAGTTCAACACCAACGACTTCAGGAGCCAGCATCTGCATCGGCTGGCCCAGCATGGAGGCGCCGGCTTCAATGCCGCCAACACCCCAGCCCACAATACCTAAAGCGTTCGCCATTGGCGTATGGCTATCCATACCAATGAGGGTGTCCGGGACCATGAGTCCATTAATGTTGAGATAGCCCTGTGCCAGATACTCCAGGTTAACCTGATGAACAATGCCGGTTTGCGGTGGAATAATTCGGATGGTTTCAAATGCCTGCGCGCCCCATTTCAAAAATGCATAACGCTCTTTATTTCTGGCCGCCTCCAGCTCTCCATTGATTCTGAGAGACGCAGGACTACCGGTATTGTCCATTGTCACCGTGTGATCGATAACCAGATCAGCGCGTACCAAAGGCTCAATTATCGCGGGGTCCATGCCCATCCGCTGAACCGCTGAGCGCATAGCAGCAAAATCCACGATGGCTGGCGTGCCACTCAGGTCGTGCATAATGACGCGACCTGCAGTGAAAGGAATTTCGATCGGCTGTGTGCCCTGATGTTCTGTCCAGCCTCCAAGCGCCTGAACCTGTTCAGCGGTTACGCCGTTCTGGCCAACATTTCGGGCGATACCTTCCAGGATAGGGCGAAGAGAAAAGGGCAGTTCATCAAGCTTTATACCAAATAGTTCGGCGGTATCTGGAAGGCTATGGTAGCGGTATGCTGTTCCGGGCAGTGCTTTAATGGAACGAGATGGATCAAAATCGATAGGACTTGTCATATTTTATACCTCAAGCAGATGGGACGTTTCTGAACCTATAACCTTTTACGCACGAGCCTCCGGTCATTGTTGGAACTGCTCGATCTCCTTGTTAGTTATATATTCAGCCGTCAAACGAACCGCTATTACCTGCAACATGAATTGTTACTTTGTTATAATTGTCGACAATGTTAGCCAAGTAGTGTCTTAAATCAAGGCTGTTGGCGTTGTTTTTGTCTAAATTACATACAATCTACGACTATTTGCTAGTGCATATAGACATTTTTGAAAGTTTTTGAAGGGGGGGGCGGCTAGTTAATGCAATACAGAATGACTGTGGTGCTAGTTAATTGAGTGAATATTGAATGAATGAAGGATCAGGGGCTGAATAAGCATAGTGAAACCAAAGTGGCTGCTAAGTTAAAGTCAATGAGAGGAGAGGTCGCATGGATGGCGATCGCCAGTAAATTCTATGCATTTATGATACGACTATGCTCTTCTCGTTACTGCTCGCAGGTTCCATACCCTCTTGAAGTCACCAAGAATCCAGGTACGATTCATGGTGTTTGACAGATCGATTAAATCACTATAGACACGAGAGTCAGCCAACTGTGTAATAAAAACGATTGACCCACCTTGGCCAACCCTGAAAATTAAGCATCCATCCTGAATGATTATTATTTTTCAGCAAAGGAACTGTCCTACCATATTTGTAAAAACATGTATACCTACAACCAATGTATAGCATCTGAAACACTTTGATTTTGCTAGTATTTATTTTATGTATATCGACTATAAGCTTAATGTAAATTGTTTTCATTGAGCTGTTTGTCGCTTTTTCCTTATAATCTGTTACCGATTCATAATTAGAATTAACTGAGACGAGACGCTTTACGCTATGAGTTACTATTCTGACTACCTAGAAGAAATAGAGGTTCGCAAAAAGGACCTTGGCCTGAATCCAAAACCGATTGATAGCGCTGAGCTACTGTCTGAAATTATTGCCCAGATCAAAGACGCAGGTAATGAGCATCGCGAAGCATCTTTGAACTTCTTCATTTACAACACTCTTCCGGGTACTACTCCTGCGGCTGTCGTTAAAGCGGCATTCCTGAAAGAGATCGCTCTGGGTAAAGAAACGGTTGCAGAGATTTCTGCTGAGTTTGCGCTCGAGCAGCTATCTCATATGAAAGGCGGCCCTTCTGTTGAAGCTCTGCTGGATATAGCTCTGTCTGATGATGCACAGGCTGCTGCAGCGGGTGAAGTTCTGAAGTCTCAGGTATTCCTGTACGACGCAGACTACGCACGTCTGGCTGATGCTTTTAAAGCGGGCAACGCCATCGCTAAAGATATCCTTGAAAGCTACTCAAAGGCTGAGTTCTTCACCAAGCTGGATGATATTCCAGAGAAGATCAAAGTTATTACCTACATTGCTGCTGAGGGTGATATTTCCACTGACTTACTGTCTCCGGGCAATCAATCTCACTCGCGTGCTGACCGTGAACTGCACGGCCTGTGCATGATCTCGCCAGAAGCTCAGCAGGAAATCGCTGAGATGGGCAAGCAAAACCCAGATGCTAAAGTGATGCTGATCGCTGAAAAAGGCACCATGGGTGTAGGCTCTTCCCGTATGTCTGGTGTTAACAACGTGGCGCTTTGGGCGGGTGAAAAAACGTCTCCATACATCCCTTTCATCAACAACCGTCCGGTCGTTGCAGGTACTAATGGTATCGCTCCTATCTTCCTGACGACTGTTGGTGTAACCGGCGGTATCGGTCTGGACCTGAAAAACTGGGTTAAGAAAACCGACGCAAATGGTGAAGTTGTTCGTAACGCAAACGGCGATCCAGTACTGGAAGAAGTATACTCAGTTGCTACCGGTACCGTTCTGACCATTGATACTAAAGCTAAGAAACTCTACAACGGCGACCAGGAACTGGCTGATATATCTGATGCTTTCACGCCACAAAAAGTGGAATTCATGAAAGCTGGCGGTTCTTACGCGGTAACCTTCGGTAAGAAGCTGCAAACGTTCGCGGCTGAAACTCTGGGCGTTGAAGCGCCTGCAGTGTACGCACAGTCCAAAGAGATCTCTATCGAAGGTCAGGGCCTGACAGCTGTTGAGAAGATTTTCAACCGCAACGCAGTGGGTGTTACTTCTAAGACTCCTCTGCACACAGGTTCTGACGTTCGTGTTAAAGTGAACATCGTAGGTTCTCAGGACACTACCGGTCCTATGACCTGTCAGGAACTGGAAGCCATGGCTGCTTCTACTATCTCTACAAGCGTTGATGGTGCTTTCCAATCTGGTTGTCACACAGCCTCTGTATGGGATAACAAAGCTAAGGCAAACACGCCTAAGCTGATGGCGTTCATGAACGCGTTCGGCGTCATCACAGCCCGTGACCCGAAACACGTTTATCATTCAATGACTGACGTAATTCACAAGGTACTGAACGACATTACCGTTGACGACCGCGCAATCATCATCGGTGGTGACTCTCACACCCGTATGTCTAAAGGTGTCGCGTTCGGTGCTGACTCCGGTACTGTTGCGATCGCACTGGCGACGGGTGAGTCCGCCATGCCAATCCCAGAGTCTGTGAAAGTAACCTTTAAAGGTTCTATGAAGCCTCACATGGACTTCCGTGACATCGTACACGCGACTCAAGCACAAATGCTGAAGAAGTTCGGTGGCGAAAACGTATTCCAGGGTCGTGTAATCGAAGTACAAATCGGTACACTGCTGGCTGATCAGGCCTTCACCTTCACTGACTGGACTGCAGAAATGAAAGCGAAAGCTTCTATCTGTATTTCTACTGACGATACCCTGATCCAGTCTCTGGAACTGGCTAAGTCCCGTATCCAGATCATGATCAACAAAGGTATGGAAAACGAAGCGGGTATGTTGCAAGGTCTGATCGACCTGGCTGACAAGCGTATCGCTGAAGTGAAATCCGGCGAAGCGCCTGCTCTGGCTCCTGACGACAACGCTAAGTACTACGCTGAGCTTGTCGTTGACCTGGACGTAATCGATGAGCCAATGATTGCTGACCCAGACGTCAACAACGACGACATCTCTAAGCGTTACACCCACGATGTGATCCGTCCTGCTTCATACTACGATGGCCGTAAGGTAGACCTGGGCTTCGTTGGTTCTTGTATGGTTCACAAAGGTGATATGCAGATCATCGCTGCGATGCTACGAAACCTGGAGAAGAAAGGTCCTATCACCTTTAAAGCGCCACTGGTGGTTGCGCCACCTACCTATAACATCGTTGACGAGCTGAAAGCTGAAGGCGACTGGGAACTGCTGGAGAAATTCGCCGGCTTCGAATTCTCTGATGAGAATCCAAAAGAAGAAGCGCGTACCAAGTACGAAAACATTATGTACCTGGAGCGCCCTGGATGTAACCTGTGTATGGGTAACCAGGAAAAAGCAGAAGCGGGTGACACCGTACTGGCCACTTCTACCCGTTTGTTCCAGGGCCGTGTTGTAGAAGATACTGCAGAGAAGAAAGGTGAGTCTCTGCTGGGCTCTACGCCAATGGTTGTGCTGTCTTGCATTCTGGGTCGCTTCCCGACTCTGGAAGAGTACAAAGAATCGGTTGAAGGTATCAACCTGACGTCTTTTGCTCCACCTAGCGCAGACTTGAGCGTAGCACATACAGCTATCCCGGCTGCACGTATTTAATCACTGATAATGTGACTAACAAAAAGCCCTGATCATTCAGGGCTTTTTTATGTTTGCGGTTTGGTTTTTCATGCTGATCCAGGGTGATCAGAGTTTCGTTAGCCGAGCTTTTCGCCAAGCGTACCCCTGCATGAACACTATTCCAGTCGTCGCCCTGTGCCTGATGCGGGTTATGTACCAGTTATTACTATTACCTGCACAGCAATAGTCTGGCAGACTGCTTTACAGCTAATGTCGGATCAATCTCTGGCAAATACCAAAGCCGCTTCACGGGTCTCTCTTCGGATAACGTTGTATGTCAGTAGTATGCCCCACACCTCCTGACAGATCAGCTCAACCTTGTTATTGCGTAGGGTAATGCCATTGTTCTGCAGCTCTCCAGATATGGAAATCTCTGCAAAGCGATCTTTTGTGGGCGGTAAAAGCCTGAACTCTTGGCGTTGCAGGATACAGCCCCACAACCGGCGGGCGGAGACCTGGATACTTGACGCTGAACAGCAGAAGGAAATGATTTACCACAGTACCCAAAGGGCATGCTAAGTGCACAGAGGACGCGAAGAAACGCTATTTATAAGGTTCTCTCTGTGCTCTCCGTGTCCTCTGTGGTGAGTTTCTTTTAGGCTGTTGTATCGCTCCACAGAATATCAAATATGCTGACATCCTTTGCCGATAAAGCGCGATGAACCTAAAAAAAATCCGACGTTGCTATCAACATCGGATTTTCTATCAAGCCCTTCTATAGCTTAAATGCTTAAGTGAGCAGCATTGCACCAACAGGCCGGTTTTATCAGGCTATTTAACGGTTAGCCAGAAGCGATAACGTTTGATGCTTTGTCGATGTAAGAATCGATCTGATCGAAGTTCAGGTAACGATAAACATCGGCAGACATGCTGTCGATCTTAGTCGCGTAATCCATGTACTCCTGGACAGTCGGGATCTTACCCAGCAGTGCAGCAACTGCCGCCAGTTCTGCAGAAGACAGGTATACGTTAGCACCTGTACCCAAACGGTTAGGGAAGTTACGGGTAGAAGTAGAAACAACGGTAGACTTGTCAGCTACGCGTGCCTGGTTACCCATACACAGAGAACAGCCTGGCATCTCAATACGTGCACCCGCTTTACCAAAGATGTTGTAGTAACCTTCTTCGGTCAGCTGAGCTGCATCCATCTTGGTTGGTGGTGCAATCCACATACGGGTTGGGATAGATGCGCCAGACGCTTCCAGCAGCTTACCTGCAGCACGGAAGTGACCGATGTTGGTCATGCAGGAACCAATGAACACCTCGTCAATGTGAGTGCCGGCAACTTCAGACAGCAGCTTAACGTCATCAGGATCGTTAGGGCAGGCCAGGATTGGCTCTTTAACATCGTTCAGATCGATTTCGATAACAGCTGCATAATCTGCATCAGCATCGCCTTCCATTAGTTCGGGATTGGCCAGCCACTCTTCCATGCCCTTGATGCGACGCTCAATAGTGCGAGGGTCGCCGTAGCCTTCTGAGATCATCCACTTAAGCATGGTGATATTTGAGCTCAGGTATTCTTTGATCGGTGCTTCGTCCAGCTTGATGGAACAAGCAGCAGCAGAACGTTCAGCAGCAGAGTCAGACAGTTCAAATGCCTGCTCCACTTTAAGGTCTGGCAGACCTTCAATTTCAAGAATACGGCCGGAGAAGATGTTCTTCTTACCCGCTTTAGCAACAGTCAGGAGACCCTGCTTGATAGCGTAGTAAGGAATTGCGTTAACCAGGTCTCGCAGGGTAATACCAGGTTGCAGTTTAGTGCCCTTGAAGCGAACCAGAACAGATTCAGGCATATCCAGAGGCATAACCCCGGTTGCAGCCGCGAACGCCACCAGCCCCGAACCTGCAGGGAATGAGATGCCGATCGGGAAACGGGTGTGAGAATCACCACCGGTACCTACGGTATCGGGCAGAAGCATGCGGTTCAGCCAGGAGTGGATTACACCGTCACCAGGACGCAGGGAAACACCGCCGCGGTTCATGATGAAGTCTGGCAGGGTGTGGTGAGTCTGAACGTCAACAGGCTTAGGATAGGCGGCGGTGTGACAGAAAGACTGCATGGTCAGATCTGCAGAGAAACCCAGGCATGCAAGGTCTTTCAGTTCGTCACGGGTCATCGGACCAGTCGTATCCTGAGAGCCTACAGTGGTCATTTTCGGTTCACAGTATGTCCCCGGGCGAACGCCTTCGACGCCACAGGCTTTACCAACCATTTTCTGAGCCAGGGAGTAGCCTTTGCCGGTATCGACTGGCTGTTCTGGCTTGCGGAACAGGTCAGCAGGGGCCAGGTTCAGTGCTTCACGGGCACGATCAGTCAGGCCACGACCGATGATCAGAGGGATACGGCCGCCAGCACGCACCTCGTCCAGCAGTACCTGAGTTTTCAGACCGAATTCGCAAAGCGTTTCACCCGTTTCTGCGTTAACTGCCTTTCCTTCATACGGGTAGATGTCGACTACATCGCCCATGTTCATCTTGTCTACATCCATTTCGATCGGCAGGGCGCCAGCATCTTCCATGGTGTTGAAGAAGATAGGCGCGATCTTGCTACCGAAGCAGTAACCACCAGCACGCTTGTTGGGTACGTTCGGGATATCATCACCGAAGAACCACAGTACTGAGTTGGTTGCAGATTTACGGGAAGAGCCGGTACCGACAACGTCACCAACATAAGCCACGGGGTGGCCTTTGGCTTTAACTTCTTCAATCTGTTTCAGTGGGCCAACTGAACCTGGTTTAACAGGCTCAATCCCTTCACGCTCCATTTTAAGCATGGCGTTTGCGTGTAGTGGGATATCAGGGCGGGTGAATGCATCGGGAGCCGGAGACAGGTCGTCAGTGTTGGTTTCGCCGGGTACTTTAAAGACAGTAACGGTGATCTTTTCAGGCAACTCAGGTTTTGAGGTGAACCACTCACCGGCAGCCCATGATTCCAGTACCTGTTGAGCGAAAACGTTGCCTGCGTCGGCTTTTTCTTTAACGTCATGGAATGCGTCAAACACCAGCAGGGTGTGAGACAGAGCTTTCACTGCAGTCGGAGCCAGTTCGTCTTTATCCAGCGCGGCGATCAGTGGCTGGATGTTGTAGCCACCCAGCATAGTCCCGAGCAGTTGAACGGCTTTAACTTTGTCAATCAGTGGCGATTCAGCTTCACCTTTGGCGATTGCAGCGAGGAATCCGGCCTTAACATAAGCCGCCTGGTCAACGCCGGCTGGTACTCGGTTTTCCAACAGGTCCAGGATAAATGCTTCTTCGCCAACAGGTGGGTTTTTCAGTAATTCAACCAGTGCTGCAGTCTGATCTGCATCCAGTGGTTTTGCTGGTACGCCTTCTTGGGCGCGTTCTTCTAGATGTTTACGGTAAGCTTCAAGCACGATATACCCCTCATCTGTTATCTCTGTCAGACAACGCCGGTATGCGACTGTCTGACAGTCGGACGGTATAATCAAATACCGATCTTGAATTAGCGTGTGAATTTTAGCCTATATGCACTCTAAAGTTAAGATTTGTAGGATGTTTTACCGTTAGTACTCTCGGTTTAGGGATAGTGGTTAATTGGCTAAGTTAATGTAATTATAGTCAATTTAGATGATTAAAATGACGTGATGCAGATCAACGTTATCTCTTGTGCCTGACAAAAGTCTATGTCATTTATGTATGATGCCGCTTTAATCACTAAAATGTGTAGTCAATGATTACCCAAACGCTTGTATTTATATTAACGTTAGTTACTAATTGATCCGGTTGAGTAAAAATCCACATAGCGGATGTGTTATATCTAAGTAGCAGAGGGCGGACTTGTGAATTCACCAATTTGGGCTGCAGTTTCCGGCTGGGAGCTGAATGCTGAGCTTGAAGGGCTAAATGCGCTGAACATTGAGACTCTTTTCACTGCCTTAGAGGGCAAGGAGCTCATCTATGACGGACCGCACAAGTCTGTTTTGTTGCATCATCTAGGTCGTTTAGTTGCATCCCGCCCAAATAATCTGCGTAGTCAGGTGCAGCGGGTATATCTCTCTATTTTATGCCATGACGAAGCTGAGCTGACCGGAGCCCTGCTTGATCTTTATCTGACCCTTGATGGAAAAGGTCTGGCGCTGCGTAAAAGGCTTTTGGAGCAGGGCGCTGAACTGATAAGAGAAGAGGACCTTCAATTGTTTAATGCAACGCTGGTAGATGGAGATAACCACCGACTGTTGCAGTTAAGTAAGCAGAAATCAGTGCTGTGCAACGGTAACTTTTCACTACATTAATGCGTATTTTAAATTTCTCACTATAACGGGGTGTACGTAGTCGTGGGAGTATCTCATATCAAACTGAACAAGCGTGCTGCAAATAATGTCATCAAGCTGGCAATAGTCGGCTTTGAGTTGCAGTCTAAAACGGCGATGGACCTTTTCTTTATGCAGCATCAGGGCTCGTACGGCCTGGTGTCGGCTGAGCATGCAGATGTTCTTATCATTGATATGGAACATCCCGCCGTGAAACCGATTATTGAGCAATACCGGGATAGCCGGCCAATTATAGCGGTGACCGCGACCGAGAATCAGTTCTCGGGGTTCGAAACCCTGCGTAAGCCCCTTGACGGTAAACGCCTGATAAAAGCGATTGATCAGGCGGTTGATAATTATGCTACGGCTGGTGTGGCCAGTGACCAGAGCACGGTTAACAGCGTCAGCAGTGAAGGCGAAAAAGCTTTCCAGGAATATCAAAAGCGCCTCGCCACCGGTCGCCAGGCAATGGCCGACTACAAAACCCTTACGTCAGATCGCGATCTGAGCTCTTCTCAGGTGCGTAAGCGTTTTCAGCTTGATCAGGAAAATGCTTCAGTCACTCCGTATAAGACTGTCAGCGATGACGGAGTTGCCAGTGTTGAAACTGCAGACAGTAATGCTGTTGAGTCACAGCAGCCAGTCAGCGCCCCGGTAGAGGCCCCTGTTGAGCTGAAAACTGCAGAAAAGAGACCGCAGGATGTAAAAGCCAAGCTTTCATACCAGATGGTCTACGAGTGCTGTGGCAATGCCCCTGATGTTGATATGCATGAGCCGGATCAGCGCCGCAAAGTTTTCTTTAAAGAGGATTCCACACTGCTGGGACTTTTGCAGCAGGCAATCGCTGAAGGTGAGGCTCAGAATGTAGCCGTTGAGATAACCGGTTTACCGGGAACACTTGCGTATCTTAATGAGCATAAGAAGTTTATGTTCGACTTTAGCGAAGATCTTTTGATTCCCCTGGCGCTGACCCGGTTTGGCTATCAGGAGCTGACCCTTAAGGAGCGACCAGACCTGGATCTTAACCGTCCAAGCCTGACCGGATCAAAGGTGTCACTGATTGAGAGTGATGAAATGATATGGAAGCTGGCGCTGTGGACATCGAAGGGACGTCTCAATCGTGATATTGATCCAGAGCAGCCTTATCGTCTGACCAGTCCGCTGGATTTTGACCGGCTACTTGTCATACCTCATGCGACCACTATCAGCAGTTTGTGGGGCAGGCATAGCCTGTCAGCTCTGGAAGTGGTAAAAGTTCTGAAGATTCATCAGCGTTATGTATTTTCATTTATGACTGCAGCCTTTGCCCTGGGGGTATTCAGGTAAAAGAAAACCGCAGTTGACGACCCTTTATTTCTTCTGCAGTACCGTGGCGATAAGGGATTTTGTAACTTATAAAAACGTAGCCGGAGATATTTTGGTGGGAGATTACAATCAGGACTCCATTCGGTATATCGCTATAACCCCTAGCGGAGCCTATTTTGCCACATTGAATTCAGCCCCGGATGATGCGAGGGCAATGTTGATGCAGTTACTGTCAACTGATTTTCAACTGCTCTACTCACTGGAGCTGGTTTCTGAGCTGGCTGATCTTGACGAGACTCAGGCCATGGGGTTGTTTCAGCAGCTGCTTGACCGGGGCTTTGTGGCGCTGTCTGAATCGCCTCCCGAGATAAAGAGGGGACCGCTTGAAGATATACTGCCTGCTCTGCTGAAGCAGATATCTGATAGTGGTAAGGCGTTGTTAGCAGATGATCAGGGTTTTTGTCTTTCTTCGGCAGGTTATTCTGCCGAGCAATCTGAAAACCTGGCTGCGCTTGCGGCGGACCTGCTGTCCCTGCAGGAGCGTCATAAGCATATTTTAACCAGTGATCTGAGTGTGGCGGGAGACTCCTGGGGCATTATTAATGCTGCAGGCCAAAGTCAGCTTGGTTTTTGGGGGATATATATCGGTCATCAGCGTTTTACGCTGGTTGTATCTGATATGCCTAAGCTGAATCAGCAAGCCTTTGCTGAAATACTGGCGAGCCTTGCCCGTCGGTATCTCGATTACTAATTGATAGATTTAATGAACTCCCATACAGGGAAAAGAAATGGAAGGAGTGTTCTATGCGTTCTGAGATGCTGACCTCAATTTTGAGTGATCTCAACGGCACATCTGCTGATATCGAAGCCTCTGCGGTTATTTCTACAGATGGCCTGATGATTGCGGCGCTGCTGCCATCAAGTATGGATGAAGACCGTGTTGGTGCAATGAGTGCTGCCATGTTGTCTCTGGGTGAGCGTACAGCGAAAGAGCTGGCCCGGGGTGAGCTTGAGCAGGTACTGGTGAAAGGGGATGAGGGGTATATCCTGATGACCCATGCGAATCAGGACTCAGTTCTGACTGTTGTTGCTAAGCCGAATGCGCGTCTGGGTCTGATATTCCTGGACGTTAAGCGTGCGGCAGAAGCGATCGGTAAGATCCTTTAATCGTTAACAACTGGCACTGATTCAGGATCGAACTGCTAGCAGGGGTGATTCGCAGTGCCTGAGCGAAGAAGGCGTAAGTATGTCTGAGCAAGACACAGGAGAAGTGCGTACCGTTGAAATAACATATTTTGATGGTACCAAGCGCACGACAGATATCGTTGATCGGGAAGTTCCTTATCCGGATGGCAAACTGATCGTGTCCAGAACTGATCCGCAAGGCTTTATTACCCATGCGAATCAGGCATTTATAGATATGTCCGGTTACAGTGAAGATGAACTGATCGGAACTAATCATTACATTTTGCGCCACCCCGATATGCCTGCAGTGGCCTTTAAAGGACTCTGGGATACTATCGAACAGGGTACAAAGTGGCATGGTTATGTAAAGAACCTGCGTAAAGATGGTGCTTATTATTGGGTAAAGGCCACGGTTATACCAAATATCCGCAATGGTAAGCTGGTGGGTTACACCTCGGTTCGCCGTAAGCCTTCGCGTAGTAAAATTGAAGAGAGCGAAGCGCTGTATAAGACACTGATGGCTGAGGAGTGATAAAGATGACATATAATCTCACGGTCAGCCCTGACTTTGCGCCAGACCATATTTCAGGATGGTATTTCTTTAACACCTGGTTACAGCGTAAGCTGGATGTTGGTATCCATCTTGAACTGTATGATAACTTTGATACGCAGCGAACCGATATTCGTGCCGATAAGTTTGATCTGATTTATGCCAATCCGTATGACGCCTCTATGCTGGTGCGCGAGATGGGATTTCAGGCGGTTGTAAGACCTGCCAGTAAATCTGATGAAACGGTTATTGCGGTCAATGCTGAGTCTCCTTTTCAGACAGTTGAAGATCTGAGTTCAGGATGTCGCGTGGCGACCACAGACGATCCGGATGTGCATACCATGGGTATGATTATGCTGGAGTCTGCAGACCTGGATAAAAACAACACTGAGATAAAGGAATATAGCAGCTATGTTGTCGTCGCTAAAAACCTGTTAAACGGCGATGCTGATGCAGGATTTTTTCTTAAAGACGCATATGATGAACTGTCTGAACTGATTCGTTCGAAAATGCGGGTTCTGGTGAGTAGCCAGATCAGTGTTGTCCATCACAGCCTGCTGGTAGGCCCGAGAATGGCTGAACATATTCCTGCAATTCAGGCCGCTTTGCTGACCATGCAGGAGGATGAGAAAGGTAAGGGTGTGCTGGAAAGTATGGACATCGATAACTGGGAGCCGATGGACTCAGAGCAGACTGAGTTTATGATTGACCTTATCGACACGCTTATCGATTAAGCGGAATAATATTGGTCCAGAAAAAACGCCCCGGTTGGGGCGTTTTTTTATAGGGTGACTTATTAGTGACCGACTTTGAAGCGCTTCATTTTGCCATACAGCTCACTGGCGACCTGCTTCAATGAGATCGATATAGTCTGTGTATCATGGATGAGACCGCTGGAAACCCGGTTCTGATCATTCAGTTGGGTCAGGTTCTGGTTAATCTCCTCGGTGACCAGGCTTTGCTCTTCGGTTGCAGAGGCAATCTGGGTAGCCATATCGTTCACCCGCGATGCGGATGTCTCAATGTCATTCAGTAGCTCTTACGTGCTTTCAACCAGCTCGACAGAGGAATTTACCTGTGTTAGCCCTCGCGAACAGAGCTTACTGCCAGTCTTGCTCCTGATTGCAGTTTCTCTATCATTGTTTGTATTTCTTCGGTTGAGGTCTGGGTTTTACTTGCCAGCGAACGAACCTCGTCGGAAACAACCGCAAAGCCCCGCCCATGATCGCCGGCTCTGGCAGCTTCTATAGCGGCATTCAGGGCAAACAGGTTGGTTTGATCAGCAATCCCGCGGATTACGTCAAGCACTGAGGCAATGTTTTAAGATTCTCTGGCCAGGTCTGTAATCACCTCTTCAGAGTGAGTAACGGAGCGGGCCAGATTCTGAAATTTGATAACTGAGTTATTGATTATCTCTTTCCCTTTGTGAGAGATATCAACTGTTTTAGCCGTTTCTGTCGCGGTGTGTTGAGCATTTTCTGCGACATCCCGACTCGACACCCTGGCTCTGCTCGTTGGCAATTCTCATGCTACGCTCCGCAGACTGCTCCAGGTGTGTTGAGTTGCTGTTTATAGACTCCGCCTGAAGTCTGCGTTGTTCTGTTACGTAGCCTTTGATAGAGGAGGGCGCTTAGGCTGAATGGTGGGAAAAGAGATCTGCTGGGAAGGAGTCTTAATACCTCTGAACCGTTCATAGATGATGCGTCGGTTCAGAGGTCTCGGGCTGAAAGTTATTCCCGGATTCTATCCAGCGATCAGGATGGGCAGCTGGCAGCCAGCTCTTTTGCCCGGTTGTAAGTTTTTTCAGCCGGTAGTCCTTTTGCTTCCAGGGCTTCAATATAGCTCTTCGATGCTTTATCCAGAAGCGGTTTCCATGCCGGGTTGTTTACGCCTCCTTCGATGGTGTAGATCTGATGACCCGCATCTTCAGCCTGTTTTTTGCCTATGACATCCAGAGCGTCAAACACTTCGCCTGCTTTTTCAGCCCATGTGATGCCAGAGTTTTTATCGATTACGGCCTGCAGATCAGCTGGCAGGCTGTTATAGGTGCCTTTGTTCATCGTGACGATGAAGGATATTGTATACAGGCCACCTACTTCAGTGTGGGCGTTGGTTAACTCATTCAGGCGGAAAGAGGCCATCGCTTCCCATGGAAAGGCCACACCATCAATTACGCCCCGTTGCATTGAGGTATACGAGCCGGGTGCCGGCATACCGACCGGCTGTGCGTTTAGCTCGGTCAGGAGTTCTGCGACAACGGTGGTTGGACGGCGAATGCGCAGGCCTGACAAGTCTGATGGCACCTTGATAAGCGTATCTTTGGTGTGTAAAAGCCCCGCGCCGTGTGTATAGAGGAAAATAGGCTTGGTATCTTTATACTCTTGGGCAATGAGATTTTCATCAAGCAGGCTTTGCAAAATACAGGAACCATTAACCGCGTTTTTGGCGACACCCGGCAGCTCTACGATTTGTGTCAGCGGGAAACGATTTGCACTATAACCCTGCACCGTTGCTGTCGCATCCATAATGCCGTTTTTAACCGCATCATACTGAGCGGGAGGCTTAGCCAGGGTGCCTGAGGGGTAAACCTCAACAGAGATTCGACCGCCTGATTCCGCTTCAATTTTATCTGCCCAGGGTTGAATAAGGTTTTTGTGAGGGCCGGCAACTGCAGGCCAGAGATGACCCAGTCGAATAGTGAATTCTGCGGCCTGGGCGGTAGAAAGAAGTGCTGCTGATACCAGGCTAACGGCTGTTAAACGGGTCAAAAATTTAGACATTTTTTTCTCCTATACATCATCTTCATGATGCGCAGACTTTTACCGCATAACCCGGGCTTTCTTCTTTTCTGTATCCTCAGTGAGGAAGAGGGGGCCGGGATATTATCGGTTTTGCAGGTCTGCATCTGTTTATTGTTATTAGTAATATAGGTTTATGTACACTTGTTATAATGATTAAGTACTGTAGCTGCGTTGCTGGCTTATGTGCTTCCTGTGTCTGTCCTGAGAGTTCGGGATGTTGCTAAAGCTTCTTAGGAATATAGGTTATTGGATTCAAAAATGTAAAGATTTTTTGTTTGTGATATATTTTGTCTAATCTATTTTGTTTCTTTATTTCTTAAAAAACATAAGGATAAGTTGGTATTTGTTTTTGATGTTGGGTATAGGTTTTTGGTATTTGTGTCCAAGCTGGCTTGGTTGCCAGGTTTTGAATAAGCAGAAAGTTTATCGGGAGTCTTCATGAGTAAGCAGGGGCAGCGCGTTATTCTATCGTTACGGCAGATGATTGTTAACGGAGATCTCGCCGCAGGAGAACGGTTGCGTGAAGAGTCGCTTGCTGAGAGGCTGGGTGTTTCCCGAACCCCTATCCGGGTTGCGCTGAAGCTACTGGCACAGGAGGGCTTATTACAGACTGTTGGTGCGCGGGGATATGCTGTTCGCGAGATTAGTTCTGAGGAGATCAGAAATGCGGTTGACGTGCGCGGTGTGCTTGAGGGAATGGCAGCACGTTTGCTAGCCGAGGCTGGTATGACTGAGACTGTTCGTGAAACCCTTAAAAAATGTCTGGATCAGGGCGATCAGTTGTTTTCCCGTGGCACTATAGACGAGGAGGATGTGGTCTCGTTTCATGATCTGAATATGACTTTTCATAACACGATCATCGATAACTGCGGCAATAGCGCCGTTAAGAATGCAATCATGCTGAACGACCATATTCCCTTTGCATCGGTCAGTTCAATCGCAATTGATAGCTCAGCGATGGATCGGGAGTATTTACGGCTTACTTTTGCCAATGTTCAGCATCACTTAGTCTTCGATGCACTGATAAACAGGCAGGGTACCCGGGCTGAAGCACTGATGCGCGAACATGCTAATGCTGCACTGCGTTATGCTGATATCTTTGGCGTAGGTGGCGGTGATAACGCTGCGATCAAGATGTTGCGTAACGGTCAGCTATCTGACTAACGGCGGATCAGTAAGCCTGCTGAACCGACTCTTTTCTAGCTATGCGCTGAGTTGTTATCGCTCCATCGTATAGATAATATCGCCACCGTTATGTTCAGATGCGGTTTCGGTTTCCACGCTCCAGGCGTTATTCAGCTGATAGCGCATGAAGAAGGTATGGGTGGGTTCGAGCAATCCGACCCCATATTTAACATAGAGGCGCGGGGAGAGATATTTACCGATATACAAGGAAGTGTCCGTAGCGGTATTTCCGCCTGCAACGCCCAGTTCATCGATATTAAAGGTTTCGGATATCTGTTCCGCTATGGTGTTACCCCCTTTAAGGGTCAATGCAGAAGCCGCCTTAAACAGTAGTTCCTGTTCAGTCATTGAGCTGCCGCCAGCGCCAGGGGCGTGACCAAACATCAGATAGGAAAGCTGACTGCTTTCTGGCATTGCAGGCTCGGAGAACAGCGATAGCCGGGGATCATTGAGGGTTCCGGATACTTTAGCTCCGGCGGTAACATCTTGCACCTGGCGTGAGATTCTCAGATCCAGTCCGGGATTGTCCACGGGACCTCCGCTGTATACCAGGCTGCCCCGGTCGATATTCAGGTCTTGTCCATAGAGGCGATACTGACCCGAAGCGACCTGCATAATACCGGTGGCACGGGTTACCTGACGACCATCATCTTCAACCAGAACGCTGCCCAGTAAGCGGCCTTCAAACCCGAGTGCCTCCAGATTGACTTTATCCCCCAGAGTAATCCTGATCTGAGCATCCAGTGAGCGTTTGCTAATCGTCTCTGGTTCGCTCGGATTGGCCGGATCGACAATCACCACATCATCAGATACAGGTGAGGTGGCGGCGATGTCAGGCGGCTTTATAATGGCTTCCGGTATTTTGATCTCGCCTCGTAAAATGATTCGCTGAGGGGCGAGGCTTAATTGCACTGAGGGGGATATCCAGGCCTGAATATCCTCAGTTGCGATGGCCTCGAAGCGGTTACCTTTCAGTGAGATCTCACCGGTATCGGTCACCGGGTTGTACTGTCCGTTAAGTTGAACAGGGCCATTTCCGGAATGCATCTCGCCTTTAATCTGCAGGGCGTTGTCACCGGGTTTTCCGATCACTGAGAGATTGATCTGTTCCAGCTGGATACCCAGAGCGGGCAGGTCGGTACTGGCATTGCTCAGCGTCAGTTGTCCTTCAATCTGAGGCTGTTCCACTGAGCCTGTGAACGACATCTGCGAACTGACCTGGCCGGTGATTGCCTGTAACTCAGGTGTGAACAGCGAAATAAATCGGAGGTCATTCAGTGTCAGGTTCAAGTCGCCACTGAGTTTTTTGCTGCGGTAAGGATCATCTACCGTAATCCGTGCTGAAAGCTGACCTGTGGGTTGCTGCAGTGGCAGGTCAATATCTGCCCTGAGTCGATCATTCTCTCCCTGTAGCTGAAGGGTAATGTCGTCAGCGATGATCTGCAGGTCATCCGCTTCAAGAAAGAGCTTGGTGCCTTTGAGAACGGCGCGTCCTTCAACTACCGGAGGCAAGCCCGGTGATTGTGAAAATGTCACATCAGACTCAAGGTAACCACTTAATTGAGCCTGAGAGGGTATCCAGGGCTGCAGGTGAGTTAATGAGAGCTGTTGAGTCGTGATGGCACCCTGAATCCCTGCTGCCGAAGACCAGTTGGCGGTGATACACAGGGCGCTGTTTTCTGTGATGTCTGACCCGAGACACAGATTATCAAGGCGAGCGGCTGAGGCGCTCAGCTCTAGGGGCGCCGGGCGCTGTATTTGCCAGCGTCCTAATTCTGGCTGAATAAGATCCAGCTTACTCAGGGTTCCGCGCCATTGGGCATCTTTCCACTGGCCACTTAGGTTGAGTTCGAGATCAGCAGGTCCCTTATCCGTTGTCAGTGTCAGTTGGTGCTGATCAGTTGTACCGTAGCCATTGATTGTCAGCTGTTGCCACTGGTTGCCGGCAATATTAAGTTGTGAGGCGGCCAACTGAATATGTGATTTGGCAGCAGGGGTAAGGTCGATATCAAGGGCTGCACTTAGCCGGGTGGTTTGATAGGTCTCAAACGCCAGCTGCCGGCCCTCGAGTGTGGCGATCAGGCGGGGGGCGGTCTGGGTGCCTGTTAATGAGCCGGTTGCATCAACGCTGCCTGCAAGGCCGGGCAATAGCTGGCTGAGGTTCGGCGAGTGAGCGGTCCAGGACAGGTTGAGCTTTTCATCAAGGGTGCCGCTGGCGAGTATCTCTGTTGTTGCTACGTTTAGCCGTAGTTCAGGAATGGAGATGCTGCTGCCGCTAAGCATAATTTTGCCGTGGCTGCTGAGGGGGGCATCGCGCAGTACGCCGCTCAGTGATTCAATCGCTAGCTGAAGCTGCAGCGGTTGTGCCGGTGGCTGGCTACCCTGTACCGCTGCCTGAAAATTCAGCTTGCCAGGCCACTCAGGCCAGAAACTTCCGGGATTCAGCTGCTTACCCGTCGTGTTAAAATTCCAGCTCAGTTGCGGCCGCCAGCTAACTTTACCGTTGAGCTCAATACTGCCTTCAAGCGTATTTCCTGTCAGCAGTAGCGGGCCTGCTTCACGGTCGTTACCTGTGCCTGTAAGTGTCCACAGACCGGGAGGTATGGTGCTGCCAGCGACTGAGCTGACGACTGTAAACTGATAGTTTTGCAGATCACCGCTGATCTGCAGCTGTCCTTCGGGGCTTAAGTACGCTGCATTACCGGTAAGCGGATAGCGCAGATTGTTCCAGTGACCTTTTATATTAAAGCTGAGCGGGGTGCTGGCGATATTCACATCTCCGGTTAGCCGGAGATTTAAGGCTTTGCGCTTGTCGCCCTGGGGTTGTTCGGTCTGAGTCAGATCCAACTGGTCAATTTGCAGGGTGCTGTTTTCAAAGTGTAGCCGGAGTGATAGTTGTGTCTCGCCGATTTCAGGCAGGTTGGCCTGCAGCTGGCTACTGAGCCTGGCCTGATCGGTGTTACCTTCAGCGGTAACGGATCCTGTTAATCTGGTGTCCGTTAACTCAGGGATAAATTGTCCCAGATCGGTGTTTATCTCGTTAAGCGCTAGCTGTCCCTGCGGTTTTTCCAGCAGATTCTGCAGTGCTGCCGAAAGCTCTGTGTTGAGCAATCCGCTGAGTCTCTGTTGCACTTTTAAGGCATTTTTGTTGCCCTTAAGTGTCCCGGTTATCGTGCCTTGCCCTGCAAGTGGTTGTTGATCAGGCAGGCTTACTTGCCACTGGGTGTCCAGTGTCACAGGAAACTGACCGTTGGGTTGGAGCTGGCCACTTAGCTGCAGACTGGCCTGTGGGCTAACAATGCGCAGCTGATCAATAAACAACGTATCCGCAGCGGTATGAAGACTGACTAACACCGTTGATATTATCGTTGCTGCTGCAGGCTGACCGTCTGCAGTGATCAGGCTAAGCTCACTGATGTTCAGTGCATCGATCTGCAGCTGCAAAGGCAGGGTGATATCATTCAGCGCCGGACTGGCTGACTGACTGTCCGGGACCGTTTCTGCGGCTGCTGACTGAGTAATGACCGGTTGGTCTATGTCCAGTCTGATAATGTGTAACCTGCCGGTAAGCAGGGCGGCCGGCTGCCACTCCAGCGAGATACGGCTAAAACTCAGATCGGTCTCCGGATGTCTGTAAGTTATTTCTCTAAGATCGGGATGGTTGAGTATTGAGCCGTTAACCTGTTGAATCTCTAATCTGCCCGGCAACCAGTGCTGGCTTACTGAGATCAGTTGCTGCAGGCCGCTGTTGGTACCCGCCAGATAGAAAAAAGCAGCGCTTAGCAGTAAAACGATAACTGCGAGTAAAGATAACAAAAGCAGGGTCAGGCGTCGGGCGATCGATTGGGGCGTCTGCTGATCAGGTGATGACTCAGATGACGGTTCAGGCATGGGGGGCTTTGCGGATGTGCTCACAGATCAGCCCCCAGATTAAAATGCAGATGCACGCTATTGTCGTCACCCTTATCCAGGGGGGCCGCGAGATCCAGGCGCACCGGCCCGACCGGAGAGAACCAGCGCAGACCGATGCCCATGCCGGTATGCAGGCTGGCTTCGACATCATCAAAGGCGTTGCCGGTATCAATAAATGCCGCCACTCCCCAGTTCTCTTTAAGGCGGTAATCGATCTCAAAACTGCCAACTAACAGATTTCGCCCACCGACAACATCACCGCTGTCATTGCGTGGCCCCAGACTTTTGTAATCGTACCCCCGGACGCTGTTATCACCGCCGGCAAAGAATCGCAGGCTGGCTGGCAGGGCATCGAAGTTGTCGACCCAGGTGGTTCCCGCTTCAGCCCGTCCGAGCAGCCGGAATTTGCTGTTTAAGCTATAGATTCCCTTAGCGCTAAGGCGGGTTTGAACAAAATCTTCGGAGGAGATCAGCGCTTTGCTGCTGCCACGAAATTGTGCTGACAGGCTATAGCCATTTTTGACATGTAAACGGTTTTTTGTCGATATGGTACTGTAGTTGATCTGTGGGATAAGGAAGTAAGAGGTGTCTGTCTCGCCGCTGAAGGTTGACTCCTCTTGCTGATAATTCAGCGCAACAACCTGTTGCCAGCTGCCGCGTTGCTGCTGTCTGGATATGCCGACTGAGTAGTTACGTGTTTCAACGTTGTCTGAGTCCTCATCCAGCAGGCTGAAGAGAATGGAGTAGCGATCCCGGCGGGGGTTTTGACCCGGGATCGAATACTCTGCAGACAGGTTGGTGAGTATCTGTGAGGTCAGCAGCTGAGTATTGAACTGATGTCCCTGGCGATTTACCCAGCGCTTAGTCATGCCTATTTTTGCTCTTGCACCGGTATCGGTGCCATAGCCCAGGCCCAGCTGATATTTGGTTCTCTTGTTGGCTTCCAGATCGACATATACCGGCACCTCCGTGTCACTCATCTGGTTCCAGAGAGGCCTGACCTCGACTCTCTGAAAATAGTCAGTGTCGATCAGAGCCGATTGCAGGTCGATCAGACTCCTGTTTTGTACCGAATCACCGGATGTAAAGGTGGCATAGGATCTGAGATAGTCGTCATCAAACGGATTGGGCGCAAAGGTGATTTCACCGATATTGTAACGGGGGCCGCTGTCAAAATAGAGCATCACGGCTGCGGAATATGTCGCCAGATTAACCTCGACACGATGCCGGGTCAGTTTTGCCTGGAAGTAGCCCCGCTCAACGGCGAGTGAACTGAGCTGTTTCTTGAGTTGCTCATACTGGCTGTGAATCAGCGGGTTGCCCTGACGCAGAGAAGACTTTGTCAGTAATTGTTTGAAGGTCTGGTCGTCGCTTGCGGCGCCGCTGAGTTGTATATCAAGTTCAGATATCAATACAGGTTTACCGGGAGAGACTGTGTAGCGGGCACTCCAGCCCTGTTCTGATTTGCTTAGTTCAGTCTTAATCTGAGGCAGATAGAAGCCAAAAGGCTGCAGCGCTGTTCTGATCTCATTGTCGGCAAGGCTATGCAGGTAACGTAAGCGGCTGGGGCTGGCGACTTCCTGGTCGTTCAGTTGTTGAATACTTAAGACGCTGCGGATATTGAGCTCCTGTTCAGCGTTGACACCATCGATTGTTATCGTGAGATTATCTGCCAGAAGCTGTAGTGAGGTGCTGCTGAGAAACAGCAGGAGTATCAGGCGTATTAAAATCATAGTCCGTTTTCTGGCGCTGACAGGGAGCATAAGGGTCGATTATACCGGGTAATGCTGTTATTCATACTGCAATTCAATAATCATAATTAAGAGGCTTGTTTCTCTCATGATGCCTTGTTTCAGCACTTGCCGGATCGGAGCATAAAGCCTTTGACAAGTATTTAGTTGACCGGTTCTGAAAGATAAAGTTTGATAGAGGAGGTTGTGGCGAAGCGGTCAGGGCTTTTAACTGTTTTTTAACAAGTTTTATCAGTTGACTATATGTTTGTTAATGAATGGTGTATATCGTCATCGACAAAAACGTTAGCACACCGGTTAAGTGTGTATTTAAGTCGTATGACGACTGATTTTGGGGCCTCAGGTCATACTGTGATTCACAGCTTAGTGAAGGAGACGTTATCTTGAACAATAAGAATAAGCCGGTTATTGGCTGGCGTGAATGGGTGTCACTACCTGGCCTTGGCATTGAACGTATCAAGGTTAAGGTAGATTCCGGTGCCCGCACCTCTGCACTGCATGCCTTCAGGGTCGAGCCGTTTCAGAGAGAGGGGCAGGACTGGGTGAGTTTTGATATTCATCCACATCAGTATGATCTTGACACGGTTGTGACCTGTGAAGCGCTTATCAGTGATATCCGCACGGTTACCGACTCAGGAGGCCATCAGAGTCAGCGTTATGTCATACTGACTGACGTTTTAATCGGTGATCAGCAATACCCAATAGAGCTGACACTGACTAACAGAGACACAATGCGTTTTCGGATGCTGCTGGGGCGAACGGCAATGAACGGCCGTTTTCTGATAGACCCTGAGGGCGCATTTTTAATTTCACCAAGCATTCATCAGCTTGAATAATAAGGTTTATATTATGAAAATTGCCATTTTGTCGCGCAACCAGTCTCTGTACTCCACACGTCGTTTGATTGAGGCTGCTGAGGCGGCCGGTCATGAAGTCAGAGTGCTTGATGCTCTGCGATGCTATATGAACATTAATTCTGAAGAACCGAGTATTCACTACAAAGGCGAGGATCTTGGCAGCTTCGATGCTGTTATTCCGCGTATCGGTGCATCGGTCACCTTTTATGGTACGGCTGTCTTGCGTCAGCTGGAGATGATGGGTGTATACCCACTAAATGAGTCCGTAGCGATCAGCCGCTCCAGAGATAAGCTGCGTTCAATGCAACTGTTGTCACGCAAGAAAGTCGGCTTACCGATTACCGGATTTGCCAGCAAACCAAACGATATACCCGATCTTCTGGATATGGTGGGTGGCGCACCTGTGGTACTGAAGTTACTGGAAGGCACTCAGGGTATTGGTGTGGTGCTGGCCGAAACCCGAAAGGCAGCAGAGAGCGTGCTGGAAGCCTTTATGGGAATGAAAACCAACATTATGGTTCAGGAGTTTATTAAAGAGGCCGGAGGGGCGGATATCCGGTGTCTGGTTATCGGCGATAAGGTCGTTGCAGCAATGAAGCGTCAGGGGAAGGAGGGGGAGTTTCGTTCTAACCTGCACCGTGGCGGATCTGCTTCACTGGTCAGAATTACACCACAAGAGCGTGCCACAGCAGTTCTGGCCGCTAAAACAATGGGGCTGAATGTTGCCGGCGTTGACCTGCTGCGTTCAGAGCGCGGGCCTCTGGTGATGGAGGTAAACTCCAGTCCGGGTCTTGAGGGTGTTGAACGCGCTACAGGTAAAGATGTGGCCGCCAGTATTATTAGCTTTATTGAAAAAAGTGTCGCGGAAAAGAAAAAGCCAACCCGCACACGTACACGTGGCAAAGGGTAGATATTTATGGCGCAGCAGAATCAGCCAATAGAAATCGCCGGATGTATTGTTAAGCCGGGTGAGCGGAAAACAATCCACGTGGATCTGGCCCGTTTATATACCAATACGCATCTGGATCTGGATATTGAGGTGATCCATGGACGCCGCGCTGGTCCGACGCTGATGGTATGTGCTGCCATCCATGGTGATGAGCTCAACGGCGTAGAGATCTGCCGTCAACTGCTGAAATACAAGTCTCTGCAGCGCATTGCCGGAACGCTGATAATCGTTCCGGTTGTCAATATTTTTGGCTTTATTCAGCAGAGCCGATATCTGCCGGACAGACGTGACCTGAATCGCTGTTTCCCTGGCAGCGAAAAAGGCTCGCTTGCCAGCCGGATCGCCTACATTTTCCGGACACAGGTTCTCACCCACTGTACCCATGTGCTTGACCTGCACACCGGAGCGATACACCGCAGTAATATGCCGCAGATCAGGGCTAATCTGGATAACCCGGAGGCCAAAGAGATGGCCGATGCTTTCGGTGCTCCAGTGGTTATCGATTCAAAACTGCGGGATGGCTCACTGCGTCAGTGCGCTGACGAGGCGGGTATCTCCCTGATTCTTTATGAGGCGGGTGAAGCGCTTCGGTTTGATGACCGGGCAATCCGTGGTGGAATCCGGGGCGTATTAAACGTTATACGCTACCTGAAAATGTTGCCGCCACTGAAGCGACCTAAAAAAGTACTGGCGCCGGTGGTGGCAAATTCTTCGGCATGGATTCGTGCCAACTCCGATGGTGTTTTCAGATCGGTGGTCTCTGTCGGGCAACGGGTAAGCAAGGGCCAGCCTATGGGGATCGTAGCGTCTCCTTTTGGTTCTCAGGAGGAGGAAGTTATCGCGCCGAATTCCGGGATTATTATTGGACGGAACAATATTCCGGTGGTCAACGAAGGGGACGCCTTGTATCACCTCGCGCGTTTTGAATCGAGTAGTCTGGCGGCGGAGAAACAGGTTGGACGGATTACGGAAGAGATTGAAGCTCATCAGTGGCCTGAGGATGTCGATTTGAAATACCAGTAAATCAATTAGTTATTGGTTTTTATTAATGCAATTTATTAACTGTTATTTCGATTGATAGTAAACTATACCTACTGTGCATTTACCTGATAGTGGGTCTTATCTGATCGTCTGCGGCCTGTTTCTCTCTGAACTGTTTCGGCGACAGGCCCGTCAGGCGGCGGAAGAAACGGGTGAAATAAGCGGGATCAGTAAACCCCAGTCCGTAGGCGATCTCACTGATATTCTGTACGGTATAAATCAGGCTGCGTTTAGCTTCCAGAAGCACTCTTTCATGAACCATCTGCAGCGCACTTTTTTCCACCAGTTGCTGGCAAACCTTATTCAGGTAGGGGGCGGTGATACCCAGCTCTGCGGCATAGCTTTCAACTTTTCTATGACTATGAAAGTCGCGGTTAATCAGTGACATGAACTGGTTAAAATACTCTGCACTGCGACTCTGCTGACTGGCAGTATTAACCTTCTGCGGCGCATTGCGTTCCAGCCATATTGCCAACAGTTGTATGAGTGAACTGAGCACCAGGGCCCGAGAATCAGCAGGGGCATGATTATACTCATAATGTATCAGCTCGAGAATTGACTCCAGTTGCGGTTGCTCCCGGCGTACCGTCATGATCAACGTGGCACGGATTACCGGCTGTTCCTTCATCAGGACTTTTTCTATCGATTCCAGCAGGGGGTTGGCGACCGACAGCACACTGCCCTCAACATCGCTGGACCAGAGAAAGTCATGGATGCACATCTCACCGATCACAATGAGGCAGGGGGCTTTAACCGTGGTGGGATCGCCATCGATATTAGCTTCTCCATGCCCCCGTTTCAGATAGAAGATCTGACTGAGTCCGTGATGGCGATGGGGTTTGATCTTAAATTTATGGGCTTTGCTGCGGATGATAAGCGCTTCGCAGTGCAGCAGATCCGGAGTGACACCCAGCTCCTTCTGGCCGTATAAATGCACCGTTGGTATGGGCTGCTGATGTTTCATCGAAAATCCTGTAATAAATGCCGGTATATTCGAAAAGTACAATTATTTAATCAATTTGTCTCTTATTAATTTGTTATTAATGATCAAAAATACCTTCACGTAATGAGGAAGTTCTCATTTGACCGGCTAACCACTAACGATAATAAAGGGTAATCAGCATGGTTTGGCAAAAGCATGATTATGACGATATTCCCGGAACCTATGTCTTTGACGGCAAACGTTCCAACTCAGCTTATAACCTGAACAAGATGGCGTTCTCTTTCAACAGTGAAGACAACCGTAAAGAGTTTGCAGCAGATATGGATGCCTACTGCCGCAAGTTTAACCTCACCGATGAGCAACGTATTGCCGTACTGGAAGGTGATTTTCTGAAGCTGCTGCATCTGGGAGGTAATATTTACTATCTGGCCAAGATCGCCGTATTCCATGGTCTGGGTGTTCAGGACGCCGGTGCAGCGTTCCATAAAATTACAACCGATGAATTCAGACAGTTGTTGCGGGATAGCTCAGAAGGTTTCCAGGAAGAACTGCAAAAACGTGGAGGTTACTGGAATGGCTAAAGTTATCTGTGGTATCACAACATCTCATATTCCCGCCGTTGGCAATGCAATGTACGACAAGCTGGAAAACGATCCATATTGGAAGCGCTTCTTCGATGGTTATGCGCCTGTCATTGAGTGGTTGGAAAAAGAAAAACCGGATGTTGTTATCAACGTATACAACGATCACGGCCTGAACTTTTTCCTGGATACTGTACCTACTTTCGCAATCGGTTGTGCCGATAGCTATCAAAATGATGACGAAGGCTGGGGGATCCCGACGTCGGCCTCTTTTGAGGGTGATGCTGCTTTGTCCTGGCATCTGGCCGAATCCCTGATCAATCAGGGCTTCGATATGACCATGTGTCAGGAGATGAAGGTAGACCACGGTTGTGTTGTGCCGATGAATCTGATGTTCCGCCATCTGCCGACGTGGCCTTGTAAGCTGATTCCGCTGGCGGTAAACACGGTGCAACACCCTCTGCCTAATGCTAAGCGTTGCTACGATCTGGGTAAGGCTCTGCGTGTTGCAATCGAGTCCTATCCGGAAGATACCAAGATTGCGATCTTTGGTACCGGTGGTTTGTCTCATCAGCTTCAGGGTGAACGTGCAGGCATCATTGATGTGGAATTTGACCTTAAATGTATCGATTACATCATTAATGATCCTGATAAGATGTGCGCGTTCAGCAATACTGAGATCATGGATAAAGCGGGTACCGAAGGTATCGAAGTGATTATGTGGATGGTCATGCGCGGAGCTCTGGCCCCTAATGTTAACCTGTTGCATAAACACTATCATGCACCAATCTCGAATACCGGTGCGGGTGTACTGCTGATGACCGATGGTACCGACTGATACCGTGTAGGGGCTATCAGCGTAGTGTGTTCATGGTGAAAGATTGTTGTGAGTACTGATTTGATAGCCCTTTAGTCCCTGCCTGCAGGGGCTGTTTGCAGCTGTCAGTGTTTGATCGCGTGCTCAACCAGAGCATTACTGAGTTTACGGATGTTTCTGGCCATATCCCGGGCCAGGTTCAGGGTAATAATCCCGAAATCAAAAGGATAGTTCTCATGGATTGTGGCAAACAGATCTGAAGTGATTTCCAAGACACGACTGTCGCAGTTGGCAACGGCATAACCGACATGGTTGTGAAGGGCAATCATGGCCACAAAACCAACCTCTTCACCGAAATTAATATCGCGGGTGCTGTAGAGTTGGCCATCGTGCAGCTTTACAAAGCTCAGGCTGCCCTCCAGCACGACGTAGAAAGCGTTGCCGCTGTCACCACAGTCAAATACCTTCTCTCCGGGGGACAGTTCAAGAATCCGGCCCTCTTTAAGGATAAAGTTAATACAGTCATCGGTGAGTGCTCCAAAAAGAGAACCCTGGCGTATTTTTTCCTGAGGAAGGCTGTTATGAACAGCCTCTGCTGTTATCGTTTTCATGATTTCTTAATTATTGAACCGTTTAAGCTCAGCCTAGTACAAGTCTGCAGCTTGCGTGAAGTTCGTTGTTATAAAAACTGATCAATATTCAGCGGTTTGCTGTCGCCCAGCCACATAATGTATTTAGTATGGTCATCCAGATCATTGCCGGTGACCGGATGAATAAAGACAGTCAGGCCGTTTCGATTGAGAATCAGCCAGGGTAGGACATCACCGATCATCTCAGCATTAAAAGAGAGTTGGCAGCTCCACTCAGGGTGCGGGCCAACCAGTTTCTGGTGAACTCTGCCCATCGCTACTCCTAATGTATAACGGGCTTGCTCACAAAGTTCTTCCGCCTGTTGAACCGTGTCAGCATCGAAGTAGACGTGAGCGTGATAGGCAGTAATTTCAGAGGGCGATTTTGACATCATCTTTCCTGTGTGTTCTGTTAACGCTGATCATAGATGAAAGCTATTTCCAGAAGCAATTGTTATCTCAAAACTGAATAAAGAAAAAGAAAAACAGATAGGCTTTACCCTGGCATATCTGAGATCCTTTAGTTGATTTTTGAGGTGGAGTTTCACTTATAAATTAGCCAGTCGGCAAAGATAATGAGAGAGGATGATGAAGAAGACCTATCTGCAAGCTTCAATAACGCTGGATGCCGCTTTAGTGATTGCGAAAGCTGCTATTGATAAAGGTAATGAACTGGGTATCAGAATGAATGCAGTAGTGGTTGATATCGCTGGCAACCGACTGGTTTCACTACGGGAGCCGGGAGCACCGATGCCAGCGATGGATTTTGCTGAGAAAAAAGCGTATACCGCTGCTAATTTTCGCACCCCTACTGAGAAATGGGCTGATATTCTCGATGGGCGTCCCATTGTGGCGAATGGTCTGGCTCAGCATGAAAAAGTTGCCCTGTTTGGCGGAGGTTTGCCAATTTTGATTGATGGTGTCGTTGTCGGTGCTATTGGTGTATCCGGTGGGAAAGTTCCAGATGATATTCTGTGCGCTGAAGCGGGACTTGAAGCGCTTAGTTCGTTAACTTAAGACGGGGTCAGGGTGTGCTAACCTGGTTTGAGCGCTTTAAAAAAACCGAGCTTAAAAGGTTAATTATTATTGACGTTGGCTACGCCAGCCATCATCTCTCAAAGGCGCTGATTGAAACAGACCGGTATGAGGTGGTCGCATATATTGATGAAGAACCCTGGAATCATCTTAATCTGATGAATGGAGCAAAGATTCATTATCCGAGTGAGTTGTTAGCGCTGGCTGAGAGGCATCGTGCAGATGCGGTGATTAAGTTTGAAGGAGAGGGGTGGCAGCCTGATAGTGACTGTGTCTCTGATCTACAGAAAAAAAGAATAGCTTATATCTCGCTGGATGTGGCGATAGGGCCGGAAGAACAGTTGAATATTATTGTGGACCGGTTATCAGGTGAGAGATGAAGACGACTGGCTCTCTTAGCGGTGAGCCAGTGGTCCTGGAATGAACTCAGGCAGTTCAGCAGAAAGCAGACTGGATATTTTTTTAGCGATATAGGAAACAGTTTCTATCAGATATTCGGCGCGCATGCGGTCAGCTTCTGCAACAATTTTATTCAGGTCATAATCAGCAGATTGATCGGTATATATGTACTTGCTCATGGTCATATTCCTTTGTATGTTTAAGTTTAGACGCTATTTTAGACTTTGGTCTGACATCATACAAACGAGTAATTTTTGAATAATAGGTTAGAAAAACTCATCTTATTTTCTGAAATAAATGATTAAATAGAGGCCGGGATTCAGCAGGACGATAGCTAATCGAATTATTCTATTGCTATCGACATATATTGAGTCGTTTCCCTCAGGTCAGCTCACTATAATTGTCACTCAGCTGCGCTTTTGTCGTTCACCGCTTAATCTCTATAAGACAGGTTTATTGTGACCAGGATACTGCGTAAATTTTTTCTGCCAGTGGTTTGCCCCTCTGCCATTGTGTCCATTGTTCAGCAGGCGATGCTGGTTGTTTTACCCCTCTATGTGCTGGCTATTGGAGGAACACTGGCCCAATCGGCGATGATTATTGGCCTTAAAGGTATCGGGATGATGCTGGCGGATCTGCCTGCGGGTTTGCTACTGGCACGATTCGGTGATAAACGGGTGATGCTTGGTGCCGCGTTTGCCTCTGTTGTAGCACTGTTGCTGATGTCTCAGTTTCCGACGATGCCGGTATTAATTTCAACAGCACTGTTACTTGGGCTGGCTCATGGTAGCTGGCTGGTGGGGCGTATCTCTTTTATTACCGATGCCTCGACTATTGAAGAGCGGGGCAGAGTGATGGCCCTGTCTGCCGGAACCATTCGCCTGGGTAATGTTATAGGCCCGTTATTGGCTGGTATGCTAATTGCCGCACAGGGCTATCAGGTAACACTGGGAGTATTCGCTATCTGCTCGTTACTTGTGGTCTTGTGTGTTGTGCGCTGGGTTTCCTATACAAAACCTCAGGGGCATGACAGCCACAGTGTTATTGCACTGCGTGATGCTCTTGTCGATAACCGTAAGGTGTTTCTGACGGCGGGTGTTGCGTCATTTGCACTCATGCTGGTGCGTTCTTCAAGGGCGCTTCTGCTGCCTCTGACAGGGGCGGCTCTGATGCTGGATGAAACCAGTATCGGTATCGCCATCTCAGCGGGGGCCATCATTGATACGCTGCTGTTTTATCCGGCCGGAAGTCTGAGTGATCGTATTGGCCGTAAACCCATCTTTATTACCAGTCTTGTGCTGCTGGGTATGAGTATCAGCTTGTTGCCGTTAGCCGAGGGGTTGTGGAGCCTCATCCTGATCGCCTTGCTGATGGGCCTGGGTAACGGTGTTTCCGCAGGCGTTATTATGACTATGGGGTCAGATCTGGCGCCTCAGAGAAATCGTGGGGGCTTTATCGGCATCTGGCGTTTGTTTGCCGACGTGGGTGTGACTTCAGGTCCGTTGATCATAGGCTTTATGGTTAAGCTGGCCGGTTTGGCCGTGGCCACTTGTAGTATTGGCTTTCTTGGGTTGCTGGGCAGTGCGTTTGTGGTCAAAGCTGTTGCTGAAACGCATCGTAAACCGCCTGAGTAAAAGGGCAGACAGACCGCTGCTCAGGTTATGACAGTCTCCGGACATATCGTGCTGCCAGGTCGCTGCTGATATAGATTTTTCCTTCTCAATTGCGGGTTGAGTTTTAATAATCCTCTTCGGCGAATAAAAACCAGACGGTGTGGGTTCCATCGGCGTGGGTAAAGCACCCCGATCTTTAGATCCGTTTTTATAATAAATCTGAGTGATGGTGCCGCTACGCAAACATCGCTCTTCCTGATTCGCTTGCTGAAAAGGCTGTTGTTTGCAACTGTGCAGCGTTCCGGTTAGTAAGAAATGCATCACCATAAACGGTGTTGCGGGGCGGGAAAAACAATAAAAAGGCCTCTGAATCGAGGCCTTTAACACCGATACAACAGAGTGTATCAATGAGGGACACGGAGAATTAGTGTTTCCCGCAAGCGATCTAAAGGGGGTTATTCAGCCCAATAGAGTCGCATCGGGTTATCAATCAGTAACGCTTGCTGCAGTTCTTTTGTCGGTGCGATCATTGGGATAACATCGACCAGCTTGCCATCATCCGGCACATGGGATTTCATGTTTGGGTGCGGCCAGTCGGTTCCCCAGAGTACGCGATCGGGAAATTTCTCAACCAGGGTACGGGCAAAGGGGACGACATCGCTGTAGTCTGGTGCCTGAAGGGTCAGACGCTCGGGGCAGCTGACTTTGGTCCAGACGTTAGGATTGTCAGCCATCAGGCTGATAAAGCGCTGGAAGTCTTCGTGATCAACGCCGTTCGCAACATCCGGACGACCCATATGGTCAACCACGATGGTGGTGTCCAGCTGTTTCAGGAACGGGATCAGATCTTCAAGATCCGGTGCTTCAAAATAAACGACGATATGCCAGTCAAGCTGCTTAATCTTCTCTGCTACGCTGAGGAATACTTCTTTTGGCGTGCTATCAACCAGACGCTTAACGAAATTAAAGCGCACCGCCCGGACACCGGCTTCATGCATCTCTTTCAGTTCTTCCATGCTGATAGCAGGGTCGACAACGGCAACACCGCGAGCCAGCTCACCTGCAGTATTCAGTGCGTCTAACAGCGCCGCATTATCGGTACCGTGGCATGAAGCCTGAACGATGACATTACGTTCAAAGCCCAGATAGTCTCGCAGTGCGAAGAGTTGTTCTTTAGATGCATCACATGGCGTGTATTTACGTTTTGGGTGGTAGGGGAATTTATCCGCTGGTCCAAAAACGTGACAGTGAGCATCAACAGCTCCGGCGGGCGCTTTAAACGCAGGCTTGCTCGGGCTGGGGTGGAATGGAAGGTAATCGGCGTCCATTTTTTATTCCTGTTCTTGTGTTGTAAAAGGCGTGGTTTGCAGGGAGTCAGTTGACATAAACTCAGCTGGCAAACACTTCGCCATCAAACAGTTTGCGGGCGGTTCGTAAGATCGCAGCACTTTCTGCTTCGCCCTGTTCATTCATCGTCAGAATAACGGTCATCTCACCGATAGGGTGTTCAACCGGCATCGTTTTAGTTGTGCCCTCAGGAATGTCTGCCAGTACATGTGCTGGGGAGTCTGGCAGAATGCAGGCAGTCGCAACGCTGACTGCACCCAGTACACCTATCGAAGCGTGGCAACGATGGGGGATAAAGGTGCGGGTTGAGATTGAACCGCCCTGAGTTGCCCGGCTGACCATGCTCATTTTCGGTACCGATTTGTGGGTGACATCACCCAGATTCATCATTGGACCGGCCTGCAAGCGGATCGATTCGAGGCGTGACTTCAGTGCTTCATTCTGCTCCAGCTGTTCCCGTGTTTCGGTTCCGCTGATACCCAGATCTTCTGCCGCCATAACGACAACAGGCATACCGTTATCGATACAGGTGACAGGGACGCCATCGATGATGTCTACCTGGTTTCCCGTCGGCAGCAGAGCACCACAACTTGAGCCTGCGGTATCCTTGAACGTGACGGGGATGGCGCTTGCGGTGCCCGGGACCCCATCAATACGTGCATCACCCCGATAACTTACCTTACCATTAGGAGTCGGTACCTCCTCAATGGCAATCTGCCCGGTATTTTCCATATAGATTGCAACAGAGGTGACATCTCCGGTGACATCGACCAGGCCGCGCTCAATTGCAAACGGACCTACGCCAGCCAGAATGTTGCCGCAGTTCTGGGCATCTGTCACGGTTGCCTGATCGACAAATACCTGAAGGAAAAGATAATCGACATCAACATTCGGGCGTCCGGATTTTTTAACGACCGCGACTTTCGATGTCAGTGGGTCAGCTCCGCCGATACCGTCAATCTGACGAGGGTCTGGAGAACCCATGATGGTAAGCAGGAAGTTATCCCGCTCCACCGTATCCGATGGCAGATCTTCAGCGAGGAAGTAGGCGCCTTTAGAGGTACCGCCCCGCATCCACATGCAGCGCGCTGAATCAGACATATTTCAGACCTTTCTCTTCCAGCCGTGGGCGCATGTTGTAGATATCCAGTCCCAGTTCGCCGTTGGCCATACGGACGCGTTTTTCCTCTTCCCGTGCTTCGCGTGCCCGTGCTTCAGCCAGAACTTCTTCCGCTTCTTCGCGGCGAACCACAACGACGCCATCGTCATCGGCGATGATGATATCGCCTGGGTTGACGATCTCATCAGCGCAGACCATCGGAATATTGACTGAGCCCAGGGTTTCTTTGATGGTGCCCTGTGCAAAGACATGCTTTGACCAGACAGGGAAGTTCATCTTGCGCAGGTCGCGGGTATCACGCACACCGCCATCAATGATCAGGCCGACAACTCCACGAGCCTGTGCAGAGGTGGCCAGCAGATCACCAAAAAAACCAAAGTTTGATGGGGAGGTTGGGGCAAACACCATAATATCTCCCTCTTTGCACTGTTCAATCGCTACATGCATCATCCAGTTATCGCCAGCCGCACCTGAGATGGTAATAGCGGATCCGGCAATAGTGACGTCCATCTGAATCGGACGCAGATGATCGGCCAGCAGGCCACGGCGACCCTGCGCTTCATGTACGGTAGCAACGCCGCACTTTCCCAGTGCTTCTATAACCGCGGGATCGGCGCGCTCAATATTTTGTACAACGACATTCTCTTGCATAATTGTTCTCCTAAATCATCAGACCTGAATATGCCACGCTGTGATTACTCAACAATCTTCAGACGGCTGAATACACGTCGAGCGTTGCCTTCAAATATCATCTGCTTCTGTTCGGCTGACAGCAGGGCGTTATTGTCGATATAACGCTTGGTGTCATCGAAGTAATGACCTGTTTCCGGGTCGATGCCGCGAACAGCGCCGATCATCTCTGATGCAAACAGGATATTTTCTGTAGGAATAATATCCAGCAGCAGGTCGATGCCTTTCTGATGATAAACGCAGGTATCGAAATAGATATTTTTCAGGGCAGAGATCTCCAATGGCTCATAGCCCTGATCCTGCATCAGACCGCGGAAACGACCCCAGTGGTAAGGCACTGCGCCGC
The DNA here is from genome assembly GCA_024397875.1 of Amphritea atlantica. NCBI lineage: Bacteria > Pseudomonadati > Pseudomonadota > Gammaproteobacteria > Oceanospirillales > Oceanospirillaceae > Amphritea > Amphritea atlantica. The sequence continues at coordinate 2,069,236 of CP073344.1, read as the reverse complement.
CACCATGTGGTATGATGATTTTTAGTTCAGGGAAGTCTTTAAACACATCTGACATGACCAGTTGCTGAAAGCCCGTTGTATCAGCGCCCAGGTAGTGGGATCCGGTGGTATGGAAGCAGTCATTGCAGGACGCACTGACGTGAATCATTGCCGGAACGTCAAGCTCGCACATTTTTTCATACAGAGGATAGAAGGAGCGATCAGCCAGGGACGCATCCTGCCAGTGACCGCCGGATGGGTCCGGGTTCAGGTTGCAACCGATAAAACCCATCTGCTCAACAGTACGTACCAGTTCAGCAACCGATTTCGCCGGATCAACACCGGGAGATTGCGGTAGCTGCGCAACCGGGGCAAAGTTTTTTGGGAACAGGTCGCAGACACGCTTGATCAGGTCATTCTGATGTTCGGTCCAGTACTGGCTGGTGTATTCGTTACCTATATGATGACCCATCCAGCTGGCACGTGGAGAGAATATGGTCAGGTCGGTGCCGCGCTCCTGTTGCAGGCGTAGCTGGTTATTTTCGATGCTTTCGATGATCTCATCATCACTGACGACTACTTTACCTTTTTCACCTTTGAATGATGGGTCCTTAGCTATAGCTGCTTTTTGCTGGTCGCGATATTTGCCTACGCCGGGAGGCGTTGTGGTGTAGTGTCCATGACAGTCGATAATCATCTTCGGTTCTCTCATACCTGTTTATTGTGTGCTGCCAGAATTACCTATAGGAAAAACCTGCAAGCGAGTTGCCTGATAGGCGTAGTCTACATAGGGAAACTAGCAAATATAACTCAAAGGTATTCTGAAACACCCACTTATGGCTATTCAGTTTTTAAAGCTATGGTATTAGTTTTTGATATAGACTATGTTTTATTAGTAGATTTTTGGAGGGCGTTGTACGTGTTTGAGATACCGAATATAAGACACCTCAGGGTTTTTCTCGAGGTCGTAGAGTGCAAAAGTATCAGTAAAGCGTCTGAGCGGGTATTTCTGTCACAGCCTGCAATAACGCAGGCGATTGCCAAGCTTGAGACCACGCTGGGAACCTCGCTGTTCAGTCGGCGCAGCGATGGTATGTATGTTAGCGAATCCGGAGAGGTTTTTGCGCTGCGTATCCGGCGGGCACTGGATATGGTGTTAGAAGGATTGCGGGGGGCGGTACGCTTAGGCGGCAGTAAATCCCAGCCGGCGCATCTGCTGCAGATGCTGACAACGACTCAGTTGCGGGCGCTGGTCGCCGTAACCGAAGCACACAACTTCAGTATCGCCGGGCGCAACCTCGGGATATCGCAATCTTCACTGCATCGTGCCGCCCGGGAGCTGGAAGCGCTGCTGGGTGTGGTTCTGTTTGAGAAAACCAGTACTGGGATTAGTTCAAGTAAGGCCGCCAGGGCGTTAGCGCGCTCCAGTAAGCTTGCATTTTCTGAGATTAGTCAGGGCAGGGATGAGATTGATGCGTTACATAACCGCGAGGTTGGTCAACTGGTAATCGGCAGTATGCCCCTTGCCCGGACATCTTTACTGCCGAAGGCGATTATAGCGTTTTCACGCAGCTACCCGGACTTCAGAATCCGGGTCAACGACGGTCCCTATGATGATCTGCTATATCACCTGCGACATGGTGATATCGATCTCTTGCTGGGGGCGTTGCGCTTTCCTGTGCCCGCCGATGATGTGATTCAGGAAGAGTTGTTTTCCTCGCCGGTTGAGATTGTAGCCCGCCCTGATCATCCACTTTGCCGCGAAGAACATGTCACCCTTGAAACGTTGCAGCGCTATCCGTGGGTGGTGCCGGGGCAGGGGACGCCTACCCGGGCTATTTTCGAGTCGACCTTCACCGAAGCCGGTCTGGATGTGCCTTCCAGACTGGTTGAAACTGGCTCTCAGGTTCTGGTTCGCTCCCTGTTGACGGGCAGCGATCGTCTGACGATGATTTCAGAGCATCAGATACAACATGAACTATCTATGGGCGTTTTTAAGGCAGTTCCTTATGAGGTTTCACACGCCTACAGGCCCATAGGTATTACGGTAAGAAGCAGCTGGAAGCCAACAGCGACGCAGTCTGTGTTCATTAAAATGCTGAATGATTCGGATCATGGCGTGGACCTTGAAGATCAATAAAAAAACAGCTCTATATAAAAAACGAATAGCTGTTCCGGTTAATGGATTATCCAGTTCAGTTGCCCGGTGGTAGTTTTGTTATAGTGTAAATTGGTATTTGTTTAATATGTTAAGCAATATCCCGTTCCTTATATGACGCTCTGGTATCTTCAGGTGGAATAAAACGGGATGGTCGGGTTAAGACAAACTGGAGAGAGTTCGATGAGAGTATGTATTGCAGGCGCGGCAGGCGCTTTTGGTATGAAGCATCTGGAAGCGATCAATGCCATTGAAGATGCAGAAGTTGTTTCCGTTGTTGGCAGCTCTAATTTAGAGAAAATTAAAGCCTTTGCCGCTGAGCATAACATCCCTCATTACACGACTGATCTGGCTGAGAGCCTTGCCCGGGATGATGTGGATTGTGTAATTCTGGCGACTCCGACTCAGATGCATGCGGAACAGGTTAAGCAGTGCCTGAAAGCCGGAAAGCACGTTCAGACTGAGATCCCGATGGCGGATAAAATTGAAGATGCTAAAGAGATCGTGGCGTTGCAGAAAGAGACCGGTCTGGTCGCGATGGCGGGCCACACACGTCGTTTTAACCCAAGCCATCAGTGGATTCATAATAAAATTCAGGCGGGTGAACTGAACGTTCTGCAGATGGATGTGCAGACTTATTTTTTCCGTCGAACTAATACTAACGCTAAAGGTGAAGCCCGTTCATGGACTGACCATCTGCTGTGGCACCATGCCTGCCATACGGTTGACCTGTTCCAGTATCAGACGGGCGAAACAGCGAGTCAGGTTCAGGCGATGCAGGGTCCGATCCATCCTGATCTGGGGATAGCGCTGGATATGAGTATCGGTATGAAAGTTCCAAGCGGTGCCCTGTGTACCCTTTCTTTGTCATTCAACAACGATGGTCCTTTCGGTACCTTCTTCCGCTATATCTGTGACAACGGTACTTATATTGCCCGTTACGATGACCTGGAAGACGGCAAGGGCAACCCGATAGACCTTTCCGGTGTAGCGGTTTCTTTCAATGGTATCGAACTGCAGGATCGAGAGTTTTTTGCTGCTATCCGCGAAGGTCGTGAGCCAAACTCCAGTCTGAGTCAGTGCTACCCGGCAATGGAAACGCTGGATCGCCTGGAAAAGTGCCTGGAAGCGGCACAGTAATACTGAAGCACAAAGAAAGCAGGAGGGAGTGTTTTCATGAAGACCCGCAAATTAGGTTCTTTTGAGTGTTCACCAATAGGCTTAGGTTGTATGAGCCTGTCACACGCCTATGGTACGCCACCTTCTGAGAAGGAGGCAGAGCAGATTCTGCTTCAGGCTCTCGATCTTGGTTACAGCATGCTGGATACCGCAGCGCTGTATGGTTTCGGTAATAACGAGACTTTGCTGGGCAAGGTGCTGAAAGGGCGGCGCAATGATTTTGTGCTGGCCAGTAAGTGCGGCATGTTTAAAAACGCTGCGGGTGTGCGTGAAATTAACGGTCGTCCTGAGGTGATAAAAAAGACCTGCGAAGACAGCCTTCGTCGTCTGCAGACCGATGTGATTGATCTTTATTATCTGCACCGCTGGGATAAAAATGTGCCTATTGAAGATAGCGTGGGCGCGCTTTCTGACCTGGTTGCTGCCGGTAAAATTCGTGATATTGGTTTATCTGAGGTCTCTGCTGAGACCCTGAAGAAAGCCCATAAAGTGCACCCGATTGCCGCAGTGCAGACTGAATACTCATTGTGGACGCGTAATCCTGAAATTGCCGTTCTGGATACCTGTCGTGAGCTAGGCACCACATTTGTCGCTTTCAGCCCGCTAGCCAGAGCATTTCTGACCGGCAAACTTCGTGATGTAAGTGCACTTGAAGAGAAGGATATCCGCCGGGGTATGCCGCGATTTTATGCTGATAATTATGCGGAAAACCTGCAGTTGCTGAGCCGCGTGGAGAAGGTTGCTGAAGCTGAAAATATGACTCTGGCGCAACTCGCGCTTAGCTGGCTGTTAGGGCGTGACGACAATATTGTCCCGATTCCAGGCACCACAAGGCTTGACCATCTGGCAGAAAACTTCAGTGCCGTTGATCTTCAGCTGAGCAGTGAAGCATTTGAGCAGCTGGATCAGATTATGAATCAGAAGACGGTCTCGGGCACCCGTTATAACCCGGCAACCCAGACCGAAATTGATACCGAGGAGTTTATGTAAGCGCCTCAACAACAGGATCTGTGCCGGTTAAATAAAATTATAAAAAATAAAAATACTAAAAAATCAGAATATAAAAATTTTACTGAGGAGTCTCACATGAAAAAGCCCCTGCTGAAAACAGCAATGGCGTTAACGGCTGCCCTGTTGATTCAGGTTCCAGCCCAAGCGGCTGAGTACACATTGCGTCTGGCGCACTTTTTCCCACCGGTTGCGGGCCAGCATAAAAATATCGCTCAGGCATGGGCGGATAAAGTTAAAGCGGATTCCGAGGGGCGTATTGAAGTTGAAGTCTATCCATCTTCAACCCTGGCGAAGCCTCCCGCGCAATATGATGCGGTTAAAAACCGTATTGCGGATGTCACCATGACGATACAGGGCTACACCGCCAATCGTTTCCCGCTGACTCAGGTGGTAGAACTCCCGGGTATTGCAAAAAATGCTGCCAATGGCTCCTGTATTATTCAGGGCCTTTATGATGAAGGGCTGATCGTGGATGAGTATAAAGAAACTCATCCGCTGTTCTTCTTTACGCATGGAGCGGGTCATATCCATACCACTGAAAAACTGATTCAGAAACCTTCGGATTTTGAAGGGCTGCGAATCCGTCGACCGACTGCAGTGGTTGCAAAACTGCTGGAAGGTCTGGGAGCACAACCCGTAGGAATGCCTGCACCACAGGCGTATCAGTCTGTTCAGCGTGGTGTTATAGATGGTGTTTCATTGCCGTGGGAAGGTCAGTTGGTTTTTCGTATAAATGAACTGGCACGCAACCACACTGAAGTGGGTGGCCTGTATACACTGTCGTTCCTGATGACCATGAACAAAGATGTGTATAACAAGATGCCTGCCGATCTGCAGAAAGTTCTGGACGATAATTCCGGCACTGAATGGTCACAGCGTGCGGCTAAGGTATTTGATGATCTCGATGTGAAAGGTCGCGCTCAGGCGGTTGAGAACGGCGATAAAATCTATTCTGTTGAAGGTGGTATTGATAACCCGGACTGGAAGCCGGTTATTGATCAGGCAATCGAAGAGTACCTGTCTGAACTGGAAGCTAAAGGGTTACCTGCACGTATGATATACGCTCGCGCACAAGAGTTGTCATCTGGCTGTAACTAAGTTCTATTCCAATCCCGGCTATTCTTAATGAAGAGTCGGGCAGGGGCTTGCCTGTAACATTTGGCCGAGCCCCGTCTCTTTTATTCCGGATAGTGGAGTATATTATGATGGCATTCAGCCGGCTGTTTGATCGGGTGACTCATGCAATGCATGTGATCAGCGGCGCGATTCTTGTCTCTATGATGTTTATCACTCTCGCCGACGTCCTGTCCCGTGCACTGTTTAAAGTGACGGAGGGATCTATAGATCTGACCTTTATAGGTGGTGTCGAGCTGATTAAATATGGGCTGCTTTTTATGGTTGTGTTTGCGCTGCCATACTCCGTAGGCCGTTCACAGGTAATTGTTGATCTGTTTACCGAGAATTTATCCTCTCGCTGGAAGGCCTGGCTCGAAGGCATTTATATGCTTGGGTTTGTGATGCTTGGCGGCGGTATGAGTTATCGCTTTTATCATGCGGTAGGCCAGGCTGAGATGTCGGGTGAGACAACTCAGGATCTCCTGATCCCGCTCAGTTATCTTTATGGCATTACCTCTTTTGCCACAGCTTTTCTCGCACTCGCGGCACTGCTGATCAGTGTTCGTCTGTTTTTCTTCCGTAAAGAGGTGCACCAGTCATGAGCGGATCACTTATTGGTTTTATCTGTATTATTGGCATGTTGGCGATGATCGCTATTCGGATGCCTATTGCTCTGGCGATGGCGTTGACGGGCTTTATCGGTTTTGGCTGGATCGTCGCGTTTGAGCCAGCACTGTCTATCCTCGATAGTGGTCCGTTCGAAACCTTGTCCAATTATAGTTTCAGTCCTATTCCTATGTTCATCCTGATGGGGGTTTTTGCCTCCAAGGCTAAAATGTCGCAGGAGCTGTTTGAGGGCGCACGTACGCTGTTTGGTAGCTGGCGTGGTGGTATGGCGCTTGCTGCGGTGACTTCATGTGGCATTTTCTCGGCTATTTCAGGCTCCTCTCTGGCGACCGCTGCGAGTATGTCTCGTGTGGCACTGCCGGAGATGGAGAAAAACGGATATGCCAAGTCGCTGGCGTCGGGTACTCTGGCTGCGGGTGGCACATTAGGTATTATGATTCCGCCCTCTATCGCGCTGCTGCTCTATGCACTGATTACGGAACAGTCGGTGGGGCAGATGTTTATTGCGGGTGTAATTCCTGGCCTGTTGGGGTTGGCTCTCTACTGCGTGACGATCGCTATTGTGGTGTTTCTTTTCCCACATCTGGCGCAGCCAGGGCAAAAAACCTCGCTGATCGAAAAACTGGCAGGTCTGAAGGGGTTGGTGCCTTTTACCGCTGTATTTGCATTGATCATTGGCGGTATTTACACCGGTTTATTTACGCCGACTGAGGCTGCGTCTGTTGGTGCTGCGGGTACTTTCTTTATCGCGCTCTTCCGGGGTATGGGCTTTAAGCAGTTTAAGGAAGCTGTAGAAGAAACCCTGTTTATGTCAGCAATGATTTTTTTCATGATCATTGGTGCTGAGATTTTCGGGTATTTTCTTTCCGTTTCGCGTATCTCATTTTCGTTGGTTGAGCTTGTCGATAGCATGCACCTGACGCCCTATATGGTGTTGTTCTGTGTTCTGCTGCTGTTTATCTTGCTGGGCTGTGTGATGGACAGTATTGCAATGTTGCTGTTGACCGTTCCGGTCGTCTACCCGCTGATACAAGCCGCTGGTTTTGATCCGATCTGGTTTGGCATCGTTGCTGTGATCACCGTAGAGCTGGGCTTGATTACACCCCCGGTGGGAATGAATGTGTTTGTTATAAAATCGGTTGCGCCGGATATCCCGATAAAGGATATTTTTAAAGGGGTGTTCCCGTTTGTGCTGTCAGATATCGTGCGACTGGGTTTGATTATCGCTTTTCCAATGCTGGCCCTCGGTCTGCTATAGGAGTCATAGGCTATGAATATTAACTGGACCAGTGATCTGAGTGTTGGTGATCACAGTATTGATGACGATCACAAAGAGTTGTTTTCGCTGATAGATGAACTTGATTCTGCGGACATGAGCCATGATTATATCAACTCGATTCTGGATCGTCTGAAAGCGTATACCCGTGGACACTTCAGCCGGGAAGAGGAGTACATGAAAAGCGCGGGTTTTCCCGGTTTAGAGGAACACCTGAAACAGCACGAAAGCTTTGTTGAGTGGTTGGAAACTATACGCTCAACCTACGCACGTTTCCCCCAGAGCCCATTTATTATTGGTGATTCGGTTAACGGCTATCTGCAGCGCTGGCTGCGTCAGCATATCCTCGAAGAGGATATGAAATATCGGGATTATATTCTCGGGCAGCAGAACGACGGTGCAGAATAGTTCTGCTATTGGTCTCTATCAGACTGAATAGTCGTTGCCGTGTTCAATGGCGGATAACAAGCTCTGGCAATAACATTGCCGGAGCTTTTTTTGCGTTGAGCAAACCTGGTCTGTTTGTTTGTAAGGCTTGCGGCTGTCGGTTGTATTAACCGCTGAGAACCGATAGCCGATACGCTTACCGGTACTGATAAATTCCATACCGGAATAACTGACGCGGCTTATCAAAGGCAGCCGCATCTTCAGAGCACACTGTCCCAGCCCCAAACAGCAGAGAAGAGTAACAACGCCTGAGAATACGGTTATCCAGTCATCGTGGATCTGCTTTGGGGGCGAAGCGGTGGGTGAGTTTGTCGAGATTGATGGTCGCATTAGCGATCTATCTACAGCGTATCAGATGTCGCTATTGCGGCTGAGAAAGGGCGCTGCTATGTGTTTGATGTCAGGTTTTGCTCAGACCGCATGAACCGACGATAGTCTTAATATTCACGCTAAGTTGTTTTTCAAAAAGTAAAAAAAAAGGACGCCGAAGCGTCCTTTGTTGTCATACAGTCGGGTCAGATATTAACCGAACTGGTTCATGGTGTTGTCTTCACCAGCGGCTTTCAGTGCAGCTTCACCGGCGAAGTATTCTTTGTGATCATCGCCCATATCGGAACCGGCCATGTTCTGGTGCTTAACACAGGCGATACCCTGACGGATCTCCTTACGCTGTACGCCAGCTACGTAGCCCAGCATGCCCTGCTCACCGAAGTACTCTTTCGCCAGGTTGTCAGTAGACAGCGCCGCGGTGTGGTAAGTCGGCAGGGTGATCAGGTGATGGAAGATACCCGCTTCACGCGCCGCATCGGCCTGGAAGGTACGGATCTTCTCATCGGCAATGGCAGACAGTTCAGTCTCATCGTATTCAACCGACATCAGGTTGTCGCGGTTGTAAGCCGATACGTCTTTACCTTCTTCAACCATCGCATCAAACACCTGCTGACGGAAGTTCAGTGTCCAGTTGAATGATGGGCTGTTGTTATACACCAGCTTGGCATTCGGGCAGACTTCACGGATACGGTTAACCATGTTGCCGATCTGGCCCACGTGAGGTTTTTCAGTCTCGATCCACAGCAGGTCAGCACCGTTCTGCAGCGAGGTGATGCAGTCCAGTACGCAACGGTCTTCACCGGTGCCGGCACGGAACTGGAACAGGTTGGATGGCAGACGCTTAGGACGCAGCAGCTTGCCGTCGCGGTTGAGTACCACATCACCGTTCTTCATATCGGCAGGGGACACTTCTTCGCAATCCAGGAAGCTGTTGTACTGGTCGCCCAGGTCGCCTGGCTCATTAGTCACAGCGATCTGCTTGGTCAGGCCGGCACCCAGAGAGTCGGTACGGGCCACGATGACACCGTCATCCACACCCAGCTCAAGGAAGGCGTAACGTACTGCACGGATCTTCGCCAGGAAGTCTTCATGAGGTACGGTTACCTTACCGTCCTGGTGACCACACTGCTTCTCATCAGACACCTGGTTCTCAATCTGGATACAGCAGGCACCGGCTTCGATCATCTGCTTAGCCATCAGGTAGGTCGCTTCAGCGTTACCGAAACCGGCATCGATATCGGCGATGATTGGCACGACGTGGGTCATGTGGTTATCAATCTTGTCCTGAGTGGCCGCTTCAGCCGTCTGGTCGCCCGCTTTACGCGCTGCATCCAGTTCACGGAACAGACCACCCAGTTCACGGGCATCGGCCTGACGCAGGAAGGTGTACAGCTCTTCGATCAGGGAAGCCACGGAGGTTTTTTCGTGCATAGACTGGTCTGGCAGGGGACCAAACTCAGACCGCAGCGCTGCTACCATCCAGCCTGACAGGTAAAGGTAACGACGGTCAGTGCTGTTGAAGTGCTTCTTAATAGAGATCATCTTCTGCTGACCGATGAAACCGTGCCAGCAACCCAGAGACTGAGTGTACTGAGAAGAGTCGTTGTCGTAACGTTCCATGTCTTTGCGCATGATCGCAGCGGTGTACTTAGCGATATCCAGACCGGTTTTGAATTTGTTCTGAGCACGCATGCGGGCAGCGTATTCAGGGTTGATCGCATTCCAGGCAGAGCCGTAGGTCTCTTTCAGTGCGGCAACTGTTTCGATATCTTTATTCAGAGTAGACATGGCGTTTCCTTCTCTCTTTTATTTGGCAGCTGTGTGTGCTGCTCTGTTATTTGGTATGAAATCTATTCTATGCCTGCTATTAACATAAAGGAAATAAATGGCTATTATATGGAGTATTCATTTTGTGAATGTTAATATTGAGATAAGCTGGGTAACAGTAATGGCGGACTTTGTATGAAACTTGATCAGATCGATCTGAATCTTCTGGTGTACCTTGATGTACTGCTCAGGGAGCGAAATGTCACCCGTTCGGCCAGTTTGCTGGGGATTACCCAGCCTGCCATGAGCAATGGCCTGCGTCGTTTAAGAGAGACGCTGGGTGATCCCCTGTTGGTCCGCACCAGTGAGGGGATGGCGCCCACCGAGCGTGCCCAGACACTTCAGCCACTGTTGCGGGAAATACTTGCATCGCTGGAGCAGGTTATCGAACCCAGCGGTGCCTTTGATGCGAGTACCAGTGACCGGGTGTTCCGGATTATGACCAGTGACTATGGAGAATCGACTCTGCTGCCGCGTTTGCTTAAACGGTTGCGTAAGCAGGCGCCTAATATCGTGCTGGATATTATGACCCCCAGCGATATGAGTTTTACCGAGGTAGAGCAGGGGCTGGTCGATCTGGTTATCAACCGGTTCGATACGATGCCGCAGTCGTTCCATCAGAAAACCCTCTGGACCGATAGTTTCTCCTGTTTGTTTGCCGTCGACAATCCGATATCGCACAACTTTTGTCTGGAGACCTATCTTCAGGCGAAACATGTCTGGGTGAGCAAAACCGGTATGGGGGCGGGGATGGGGATTACCCCGAAAGATATAAAACGCCTGGGGTGGGTCGATGAAGCGCTGGAGGCTGAGGGACATAAGCGACAGATTACCGTCTTTACCCGGCATTATCAGTCAGCGGTTTTGATGGCGCAGCAGAAAGGACTCATTGCTACAGTGCCAACCCGTGCCGCCACCGCTCAGTCGGATAACCCTCGACTGATTATAAAAAAGCCGCCGTTCCATATTCCTGACTTTGAACTGAAGATGGCCTGGAGCCCGCTGTTGCAACACAACGTTGCTCATCAGTGGCTGCGTAACCTGATTGGCGATGTGGCGGCGACTTAAAGGTGACTCCGGCACATAATAGACGGCTTCGCCGTGTAACCCTGAGTTTCAGGATTTAATATCGGAACCGGTTGCCCATCAGCGCCAGGCGTCAATATCAGTGTTGTGTGTTGTGCGGCAGATATAAACGAAGGGTTAGGCTATATAATTTTCGGACGGCTCAGACAGGGCGCACTATTCAGTTAACAGAATAAGGAGATCACGATGCTGATCAGCAATATGGAGATACTGCCGGGTAAACAGGTTAACACCCATCTCGGATTGGTTCAGGGTAGTTCGGTTCGCGCCAAGCATGTGGGGCGCGACATTATGGCAGGGCTGAAGAATATTTTCGGTGGTGAACTAAAAGGCTATACCGAGTTGTTGCAGGAGTCCCGCGAAGAGGCGATGGAGCGGATGCAGCAACAGGCCGCAGCGATGGGGGCCAATGCGATACTCAATGTCCGTTTTTCCACCTCCTCAGTGGCTCAGGGCGCCGCTGAGATCTATGTCTACGGTTCAGCGGTGATCCTGGAGTAATCCTCATGATGACGAATCTGATCATATTTCTGGTGCTAATGACCCTAGGCTATCTGGTTGGTCAGATGGCCGAGAAGCGCCATTACAAATCCATTATTCAGCGCGAAAAGCGTCTCAGCGGTATGCCAGCCATTGCCAGTCGCTTTCCTCCAACCGATAAACGGTTTGATCAGTGTCTGGTGACCGGTAATACCGTTGTCTCGGTAGACTACTTTAAACGTTTTATCGCTGCGCTGCGTAACCTTCTGGGTGGCAGGGTGACCTCCTATGAATCGCTGTTGGATCGTGCCCGGCGGGAATCGATGTTGCGCATGAAAGAGCAGGCGCAGGCGATGGGGGCTGACTATGTGTTCAACGTAAAGTATGAAACCGCGTCTATATCGAAAGGACGTAAGAATGCCATCGGTTCGGTAGAAGTACTTGCCTATGGCACTGCTCTTATCGTCTGTGACCGCGGTACAGGTCATGAAATTTGAACACCGTGAGATTCCTGAAGGGATAAACGTCACCAGCGTTCATCCTCTTCGGGAACTGGCGGTTCTGTTGAGCGGGGCGGTCGTTCTGATCGTTGCCGTGGTCTATATTCTGGGGCTGTCAGCTGGCTTTATGGCACCCTATATCCCCTTTGAGGTGGAGCAGAAACTGGCCGCATCCTTTCCGGTTGAAGAGCCTGAATCCATCGAAGTGGATGCCTACCTGCAGCAGGTGACCGGTCGGGTGGTAGAGGCGATGGATCTGCCTGAAGAGGTCGCTATCACAGTGCACTTTCTTCACGGGGAGAAGGTCAGCGGCGATACGGTCAATGCGTTTGCTACTCTCGGCGGTCACGTTGTAGTGTTCAGCGGCCTGCTGGAAAAAATTCCTAATGAGAACGCACTGGCCATGCTGCTGGCTCATGAGATTGCCCATGTAAAGCACCGCGACCCGATTGTCAGTCTGACCCGCGGCGTAACGATCAGCAGTGCTTTAGGCTTACTGCTGGGCTGGAGCGATCTTGATCTGATGGGTGAAGCGGGCGTCTATACGCTGCTGCACTTCAGCCGGTCGATGGAGCAACAGGCGGATACTGAAGCACTGCACGCGGTGTATAAACTTTATGGGCACACGCAGGGAGCCTCCGATCTGTTTGAGGTGATCAATGCCTGGCATCAAGCATCGGGCAGTGGCGAAGGGATCGAACTTATGCAAACTCATCCGCTGGATCAGAAACGGATTAAAGCTCTGAAAGATCTGGCAACAGCAAACCACTGGACTGAAGTGGGGGAGATAACTCCCTTGCAGCAACGTTTTGTTGATAGCTTGAAAGGCAGGGAAGGGATGCTCCGCTTTAATAGATAGCGGATTTCTCTGTGTCCTCCGTGCCCTCTGTGGTAAAGCACTCTTTGAAGAAGGTTCACCACAGTAAACACCGAAATCACAGAAATAAAGCCATTGCTGAGAGCGATAGTATTTTATATTTCTGTATTAACATCCGTAAACTGCCATGTGCTCAAAGGCTATGGCAATCGATTCCGTTTCTGCGATATAGTCCCAATCAATGGGGGTAACCGGAGTGCCCCGGTTGTAGTCTGTCATTTGTGCTCAGCTCAGCTCAGGTTATTAAGGCAGCTCAGACGGATATTCAGGATGAATAGCATTAATCCTCTTTTCCTCTCTGGCAGTCGGGCCTTCAGTATACTGAACCAAATGATTGGTTATTTTTATACACTTTTACTTGTGCCTGGCGCGGCTAATGGCAAGCGTTATAGCTGTATTTAGATAAGGATGTTTACGTTGAGAAAACTATTATTACTGACTTTAATTGCTGCTGCCGGGTGGCAGTATTACCAGAAGTCTACAACCACCTCTGATACGGCTTTCGCTGAAGTACTTCCGCAGCAGTCAGAGGAATCTGTTGGTTATACCTATACCCCAGAGTCACGCTTTTCATGCGATGGTCGTCAGCATTGCAGTCAAATGACCTCACGTGCGGAGGCTGTGTATTTCATCAATTATTGCCCCAATACCAAAATGGACGGTGATCATGATGGAATTCCTTGTGAAAATGACTCTCGTTTTTAGCCTATGAGCGATACTCAGACGCATTAAACAATGCGCAAGAAGTGGCGGAACAGACATTGTACGCCAGCGCTACTCGTATTGAGGACTCAGTATGATCGTGATTTATGGAATTAAAGAAAAACTTAACCCGATAAAGGCAAATCTATCGGATGTTATTCATGGTTGTATGCAAGCTGTTCTCGGCATGCCGGAGGACAAGCGTGCGCATCGGTTTGTGCCTATGGATAGGGAAGACTTTTATTACCCAGGCGGTAGAAGTGATGCTTATACGGTCATTGAAATAAATATGATGGCTGGACGTAAACCGGATACCCAGAAAGAACTCATCAAAGCTCTATTTCGGGAAATTGAAAGCCAGCTCGCTTTAGCACCCGTCGATGTTGAAATTACGATCAAGGAGCAGCAGCCATATCAGTGGGGCTTCAGAGGAATGACGGGTGATGAAGAAAATGACCTCAAGTACAAAGTCAACGTGTAATAAGTTGCTCACACATCGTTCCGGTAAAACATGGTCTCCACTTTCCCCGCTAAAGCGCGCCGTTTAGCAAGGGGTTAGTGCGACAAGCGAAGCTTGTCACAACTTGCAGGGTGAAAGTCCCTGTCGGGTAAGGTGTAGCCTGCCACCCGTATCGAGTCTTGCACGGTGTGCGGAGTTTGAGATTAGTGAGTCACTTTTCAGCGTGAGGGCGCAATCAGGCGAACAACCATCGTGAAGCGTAGACAGAGAATTATGTAGGCCATAGGGGGTGCCGTGCCCCTGAAGTGTTGGTATTGCTCCGAAAGTAGCGAGTCTCAGTTGACCAGACTTATAACGCAGTCGAAGTCCAAGCAAAGCAACCGATTAGGCGAGGTTGTGGCGAACTGGCGGAGTTATCAAACCGTGGCATGTATAAAGAGTTATGACAGGAACTTGTGAGATCCGGACGTGCTCCCAACGGAAATGGGTAGGGCTGCTGAGTAAAATACGAGGCGAACGAAGGCATCCCGGAAGTCGGATCAGCTCATAGTAGTTTGAGGGCGGGAAAGCCGTCTACATAGCGAAGGGGCTGACAGTAATATCACGGCGTTTAACAGATACATAGTCCGGACAACGTAGGGCTGGAGACACTATGACAACTGCCTTAAACGCCATAGCATTTAAAGCACACACCCACACGAAGCATCGATTTCAGAATCTTTATGGACAGCTGAAAGCCGACGCGCTGTATCGTGCCTGGGCACACCTCAATAAACAATCGGCTGCGGGTATTGACGGCGTTACGACGCAACAATTTGAGCACCGATTACCCGAAAATATCCACATGCTGGCGCAGCAACTTAAATCCAGGCAGTATCGAGTTGATGACATCAAGCGTGTGTACATCCCCAAAGCGAATGGCAAAGAACGGCCATTAGGCTTGCCCAGCGTTGCAGATAAAGTGGTGCAGCAAAGTGTCTCGGAGCTACTGCAAAGTATCTAGGAGCACGACTTTCTGCCGAACAGTTATGGCTATCGCCCGCATAAAAGTGCGCATCAGGCCATACACAGTTTGCAATTGAACCTTCAATTTAAAGGCTACGGGTATATTGTCGAAGCAGACATTAAAGGTTTCTTCGATCATATGGATCACACTTGGCTGATGCGCATGTTAAAGCAGCGTATTGATGACAAGCCGCTTCTCAATCTCATTAATCAATGGCTGAAGGCCAGAATTAAAGAGCCCGACGGGCGCTATCACAAGCCTGCTTCAGGCACGCCGCAAGGCGGCGTGATCAGTCCCGTGCTGGCAAATATCTACCTTCACTATGCTTTAGATCTGTGGTTCGAGAAGAAGATCAAACCCAAGCTTGAAGGCAGGGCAATGCTCATCCGTTATGCGGATGACTTTGTGGTGGCATTTCAATATCAAGACGAAGCGCGAGCCTTCTATGAGCAACTGGCTCCCAGGCTGAGAACCTTCAACCTGGACGTTGCGCCGGAGAAGACCTCGATTAAACGCTTTAGTCGCTTTCACCCTGGACAACAACGGCACTTTGAGTTTCTGGGTTTTCGTTTCTACTGGGAAATGGATTTTAAAGGCGAGCCGCGGCTCAGACGAAAGACCGCCCCGAAGAAACATAAGACGGCCTTGCAAACCTTTTATGCGTGGATTAAAGACAATCGCCATCGGCGACTGGATCACTGGATGCCACAACTAAAGCGCAAGATTATCGGATTCAGGAACTACTTTGGGTTACCGGACAACAGCTTGAGTGTGGGGCGGATCTACGGTCACATACTCAATAGTTTATATATCTGGTTAAACCGACGAAGTGGTCGGAAAAGTTACACGTGGTCAGGGATGAAAGAGATGCTAAGATATTTTGGAATCCAGCCCATGCGAGTGAGTAAAAGATTGCTAGCCGTGGACTGGTACTGAGGGTCTGTGTTTTACACGGGCAAGGATATTATTGAAGAGCCGGATGCGGTAATTCCGCACGTCCGGATCTGTGTGGGGTCGCCTCGGTAACGGGGCGCTCTACCACGACTGTGTCATAGAGTACTAAATAGTACAGGGAGTCAAAGCAAACTTTACCCTTGTAAGTACTGTAATGTTAGTTTTATTAAATACAACAAACCTGACCAAAGGATGAAAGGAGCAAGTATGAAGTATTTATGGGTTGTTTTACTCGTGAGTATTGTTACAGGATGTTCTGCCAATAAACCGTATGTAATAGATGAAACGTCTTCCTATGGCTCCGATGGTTCTGCATCTACCATTACTATTGTTGATGACCGACCCAGCAACGACAAGGAGTTTAGCTATGGCTCGTTTATGGTATTTAACTCAGATTATGGGATATGGACGTTAGGAGACGAACAGTTTTCACCAAATTTAGTTGACCTGATTAAGCTTGATGTACATAAAAAGCTATCAAAACTTTCAATTCAACCTGAGTCTGTAGAAATTACATTCGAGAGAATGATCGTACAAGCTAACCATCAGGCTGACATGTTGCAGTCTTCCAGCACGAGCGGTGGAATAGGACCATTAGGTGTGCTTATTGCCGAAGCCATGCACGGGAAGGAGTTTGAATTGGATTATGATAAAACCCGGCCTTTCGTGATCGGATTAATCAAAGCAAAGGTTAAATCAACATATCCCTCTGGAAAAGACGTTGTAAAAAATATAACTGTATCCAAAGCAGAAAACTTATTAAATCACATGGACTCAGCAGGGCGAGAAAAAGCTGCCATCTCTGTTGCCACCAATCTTACTGATAGCTTTACTAATGCTTTGATAGCGAAAAACTAATGCGCTGTTGAAGGTTGCTCTCTTTGGTCGCGGAGAGTGTTTGGCCGTTTTACTCAGGAATGTTATGCGCTTAACCGATGAATGATCAAGCAGCATCGCTTACCTGTCTGACACGACTGCAGGGTTTGACCTTTCATAATAAGGGCGCATTCAATGACTGAATGTGCCCTTAGTTGTTTTTGATATTTCAAGATCAGGAGAGATCAAAGCGATCTGCATTCATGACTTTGTTCCAGGCCGATACAAAGTCAGTGACAAACCTCTGCCTGGCATCACTCTGAGCGTAGACCTCGGCAATGGCCCGTAGCTGAGAATTGGAACCGAATATCAGGTCAACCCGGGTTGCAGTCCACTTCAGCTCGCCTGTGTTGCGGTCATGCCCCTCAAACAGCTCTTCCGCTGCTGAGGTTGCTTTCCAGATTGTTCCCATGTCGAGCAGATTGACAAAGAAGTCGTTGTTCAGGGTTTCCGGTTTATCGGTAAAGACGCCATGCTGTGATCGATCGGCATTTATATTTAATACCCGCAGGCCGCCAACCAGTACCGTCATCTCGGGGGCTGACAGTTTCAAAAGCTGAGCCTTATCAAGCAGTAGCTCTTCTGCAGAGATGCTGAAGCGGGCTTTCTGATAGTTACGAAAGCCATCCGCAGCGGGCTCCAGCGGCGCAAAGGAATCGATATCGGTTTGCGCCTGGGTTGCATCGGTGCGGCCTGGTGTAAACAGTACGGTTACTGGCTGTCCGGCGTCATTTGCGGCTTGCTCAATGGCGGCACTGCCGCCTAAGACGATCAGGTCGGCCAGTGAAACGTTTTTTTTGTTGCCATGAGTCGCGTTAAAGCGGGTCTGAATTCCCTCCAGTGTATGAATAACCGTGGCTAACTCTGCGGGCTGATTTACCTCCCAGTCTTTTTGTGGTGCCAGACGAATACGTGCTCCATTCGCGCCGCCACGCATGTCGGAGCCACGGAAGGTGGATGCGGAGGCCCAGGCGGTGGATACCAGTTGCGGGATCGACAGCCCGGACTCAAGAATCTCGCGCTTGAGCACCACAATATCCCGGTTGTTGATCAGTTCATGATCGACCGCGGGCAAAGGGTCTTGCCAGATAAGTTCCTCGGCAGGGATCTCCGGCCCCAGATAGCGGGAGAGGGGGCCCATATCCCTGTGGGTCAGTTTAAACCAGGCGCGGGCAAAGGCATCGGCAAACTCATCCGGATTTTTATGAAAATGTTCTGATATCCTGCGGTACTCAGGATCTTCACGCAATGCCATATCGGCAGTGGACATCATCGGTGCATGCCGTCTGGAAGCGTCATGGGCATCGGGAACGATGTCACTGGCTGAGGGGTCTTTCGGAGTCCATTGCGCCGCACCGGCGGGACTCTTTGTCAGCTCCCATTCATAGCCGAGCAGGGTGTCGAAGTAGCTGTTATCCCACTGAGTTGGTGTTGCTGTCCAGGCTCCCTCCAGTCCGCTGGTGATGGTATCGACCCCTTTGCCGCTGCCCATGCTGTTTTTCCAGCCCAGACCCTGTTCAGTAATTCCGGCGGCTTCCGGTTCCGGGCCAACATGTTCAGGATCTCCCGCACCATGGGTTTTGCCAAAGGTGTGACCACCGGCGGTGAGGGCGACGGTTTCATAGTCATTCATCGCCATGCGGGCAAATGTTTCGCGGATATCCCGGGCGGAACCCAGTGGGTCAGGGTTACCATCAGGCCCTTCAGGGTTTACATAGATCAGGCCCATCTGCACCGCAGCGAGTGGGTTTTCAAGGTCCCGTTCGCCGCTGTAACGGTTGTTGCCGAGCCACTCCCGTTCTGCTCCCCAGTTAACATCCTCTTCGGGTTCCCAGATATCCTCACGACCACCGCCAAAGCCGAAGGTTTTTAAGCCCATCGATTCCAGTGCACAGTTGCCGGCCAGAATCATCAGGTCGGCCCAGGAGATTTTGTTGCCGTATTTCTGCTTCACCGGCCACAGCAGTCTGCGAGCCTTGTCCAGGTTGCCGTTATCCGGCCAGCTGTTCAGTGGAGCAAAGCGTTGCGAACCAGAGCCGGCACCGCCCCGGCCATCACCGATGCGATAGGTACCTGCGCTGTGCCACGCCATACGGATAAAAAGAGGACCATAGTGACCATAATCAGCGGGCCACCACGCCTGAGAATCGGTCATGAGATCATAGAGATCCTGTTTCAGGGCAGACAGGTTCAGTGTTTTAAATTCATCGGCATAGTTGAATCCGTCAGGCATTGGACTGATCTCAGGAGCGTTCTGATGGAGCATTTTCAGGTTAAGCTGGTTCGGCCACCAGTCCTGATTGGCGCTGCCCCGATTACTCATCTGTGTTCTTGATCCATGCATGAAGGGGCATTGGCCTGCAGGGGTGTTGTTCTTATCACTCATCATAACCTCCTTGGTTCGATCAACTTATCACCTGATAATTAATAACAGCCTGGCCTAATGATTCAGGTGTGACTTATCTCTGACTGCTACGCGTTCTGATGCGGTGTAGACCATCAGGGGAACGGGTAGGTTGTTTGTCGCTTGCCATTAATATATAGCAGTCGTTCTGCGTAAAACTAAATTGGATATCCTCATGAGTGCGATAGCCCGGGTTTATATGGCAGTGCTCACTTTGTTTTATCAGCACTTATATCGGCACTTTTATAGATGCTGATGTAGGTAGATGTAGGTGCTTTTATCAGCAATTTTACAAGCCGATTTACGGTTAATTTAAGCCGGCGATTCAAGGCAGAATAGGCTGGTTTGAGGGGGGGAGGCGGTTATCAGAAAGTGGCGCTGACGTTATTGTTGGTAACGCCAGCGTTAGTGGTGGTCAGTCTCGCGTGTTGTTTTTAATGAACAGGGTTTGCGTTACCTTCATGTGTTTTTTGTTCTTATAAAATCATTTATAAATATATATTTATGACGGTTAGTTAATGTGATAGTTGTGTTCAAAAGGTGTTTGTTATTCGATCTTATAAGTATCAATTCGTTGTGAAAACATCATCGGTACATACAGCTGATCACCCTTCACTGAGATGTCCGCTGAATGTTTGCCGGCATTGAAGAGCAGTTGAACGGTTTCATCTTTGTATCCAAAAATATTGCCATTCATCCAGTCGCTGATCAGCAGTGAATCACCCGCATCAGCAAGGCCATCCAGATTGCCAAACTGCTGTGCATTTTTATAGGGAGTCAGGGTTGCCGTCTCTCTGTTAACGGCATACAGTCCACCCGGTGTCTCAGTGGTGAAGTCGTCTTTGATCCCTGTTCCCCAGGTCGCGACAATCAGTTCGTCATCCTTAAACATCAGGCCATTAGGGTGGGGTAACTGATCACCCGGAATCCATTGATCCAGAGTCTCATCGTGATAACGGTACAGGCCCCCTCCCAGCAGGTCGCTGATGTAGATTACGCCTGTGTCATCAATGGCGACATCATTCAGCATCACGCTGCTGTCTGCTTTTATCGATTTAACCAACACGCCCTGCTCAATATCAATAATATGCAGTTGCTGCATATCCGCTACATAGAGATTCTTAGAGTCTGTGGCCATGCCTTTTGGGGCATCCATACCCATAATCCATACATGACGGATTATGCGGCCTTCGCTGGAGAGTAAACTGATATAGCCTTTGCCATTTAACTCAGTGGGAGTACCGTTCATATTCGAGACGTACAGGAAAGGTTTGGTTGGATGCGCTAAAACAGACTCCGGTTCGTCAAAACCTTCCAGACTCCAGACTATCTCCGGTGCCGAGATTGCGGCCTGGGAGGATAGCGTCAGCATTGCTATCGCGCTGCGTAATACGGTTTGAAATGTTGTGTGCATGGGGTGCTCCTTGAGTTAATAGATCTCGATTGTGCTATATTTGATCCTTGTTTCCATTAAATTAATTTATGGTATCTTTTTTTTGATACTTTTTTGGCAAATCGGGTAGCTAAATGATAGATCTTGCGGTGGGTAATATAAAACAAAGCAGTGTCTCTGCTGCTGACGATCAGCAGCGTGAGAGTCTGTTTACCTTGCTCAAGCAGGCGTTGAAAGCCCGGGGGTACACCTACGCCAGGCTTGCCGCAGAGATGAATATGAGCGAGTTATCCATTAAGAGGCTGTTTAAAGATAAAGACTGCAAGATGAGCAGACTGTTTGAAATCTGTGCGATTATCGGTTTGAGCGTCGATGAGCTGATACAGATGCAGCAGCGCTTCAGGCAGGTGCCTGAGTTTTTGCCCGAGTCTGTTGAAGCGGCACTGGCCAAAGATAAGCATCTGTTTCTGATTTTGATACTGTTGGTGTCACAGTTGGATATCACCACCGTTCAGACGTTGATGCAGATTGATAAGGCCAGGCTTTATCAGCATCTGAGAGCCCTGGAGAAACTGGGGCTTATAGAACTGAAAACAGGGGAACGGTTTCGGTTTTGTGTGCCGCTGCCGATCCGCTGGCGCATGGGAGGGGCGCTGTCCGACCTGATTAAGGGGGTTAACAGACGCTATATCGTCCACTGCCTGGATAATGAGAGAGATCCCGAGTATGCATTCACAACAGCCAGTCGGTTGATGAGTAAAAGTAGCGCGCTGCAGATACAAAATAATCTTCGCAGAATACGGGAAGAGTTCGACTACCTGAGTAGCCAGGACCAGCTGTTTTTCAAAGCGGAAGAGTTACAGTTCTATAAGCTGGTGTTTGGTATGGGGCCGTTTTCAGTGGATGTGATTCTGGCGGATGAATAGTCCGGCATCGAATAAAAACCCGCCGGAACGGGCTTCTCTTGTCGATCTGCGACTATTTTTTCAGCAGGCTATTCAGCTTAAAGCCAGCATCTTCTATCTGTTCCTGAGTCGGTGATACCCCGGCAGTGATCAGCTTGCGACCGGCCATATGGTCGGCAGGGCGGTTAACCGTGTGAATCGCAATTAACCGGTCATCACGGAAGAAAAACAGTGAGAACTTGTCCTCTTCCCGCTCTCCCCGCTGATAGAAATGTGTGTAACCGTCGTGGATACCCACCATCTGCAGTTTGATATCGTACTGATCGGACCAGAACCATGGCACTGAGTGGTATTCAGCTTCCTGACCGGCAATGACCTGAGCGATGACTTTCGCCTGATCAACCGCATTCTGAACCGATTCCAGGCGGATCTCGGTACCGCTGAATGGATTGTCATAGCGGGCTGAGTCACCGGCGGCAAAGATATCAGGGTCGTTGGTACGACACTGAGCATCAACCACGACACCATCGTGGCACTGCAGTCTGGCACCTACGGCCAGTTCGGTATCTGCGGTTACGCCGATGCCGGCCAGAACCAGCTGAGCAGGGAGCAGTGTGCCATCTTTCAGTCGCACCGCCTCAACATTGCCGTTACCATCATCGGCGATATGATCCACCTCAGCAGCGAAACGGACATCGACCCCATGCTGGTGGTGGATGTCCAGCATATACTGAGACAGTTCAGGGGTGACGGCATTGGCCAGAATGCGCTGACCCCTTACCAGTACCGTAACCTTCTTGCCCAGTTTTGCTGCCGTAGCGGCAAACTCCAGCGCAATAAATCCGCCGCCGATGATAACCGCCTCTTCAGTCTGATTAAGGTGCGACTGTATGTAGCGGATATCGTCCAGGCTTTTGATATAGCCGACTCCGTTTAGCGTTGAGCCGGGAATATCAAGTTGTCTTAACTTAGCACCGGTAGCGATAACCAGCTTATCGTAGGCCAGTGTTTCGCTGTTATCTAAGGTCACTTGCTTTTCCGTACGATTGATCGATTCCACTCGATGGCCAAGTTTTAGATCGATACGATGATCATCGTAGTAGGCCTGAGTACGGAATAGCAGCGCGTCTTCACCGGTAGCGTTTAGCAGGTGGCTTTTTGATAGTGGTGGACGCTGATAGGGCAGATGGCCTTCGCCATCGACCAGAGTGATCGAATCTTCAAAACCTGCGCGACGTAGTGAATCAGCGCATTGGTAACCAGCGTGACCGCCGCCTACAATGACGACGCCACTCATTACTCCTGCTCCTCTGGCATATGAATAACGATACCATCCAGGTCGGCAGTGGCTTTGATCTGACAGCTCAGACGGCTGTTTGGTTTACGCTCAGAGGCGGTATCTTCGAGCATTTCATCTTCGTTTTCTGACATCTCGGGCAGCTTTGCTAACCAGGCATCATCGACATAACAGTGACAGGTCGCGCAAGCGCAAGAACCGCTGCACTCTCCCTCAATACCCTCAACGCCGTTCATTACGGCACCCTGCATGATGGTCATACCCTCGGTAATATCAAGCTGAGTAGACTGACCATCGAAACTTACATAATTAACGGTTGGCATAGATACGGTCCTCAAAATAGCACCCGCCTCTGAGCAGCAGTGGCGGGCTTTTTTTATGATTATATAAACACTTAAACTTTAACCTGCAGTTCCAGCGGGCTGCGGAAGTTTGTCGAAGACATCCAGCGCAGTTCCTGGTCTACTTTAGAGATATTCGGGAAGGCTTTCAGAAGCTCTTCCAGAAGGACTTTGCAGGCAAGACGTGCAATGGATGTACCCAGGCAGGCATGAACGCCACCACCAAAGCCAAGATGGCCCTTTGGCTTGCGGCTAAGATCATAGACGTTTGCGTTGGGGAATACCTCTTCATCGCGATTGGCCGATCCATAGGCGAGGATAACAAAGTCACCCGGCTTCATAGTTTGGCCATGCAAGGTGATTTCCTTATTAATGCAGCGGCGAAAACGTTGCGCTGAAGTGTTATAACGCAGGCTCTCTTCGATTGCATCCGGAATCAGGGATGGATCTGCCACCAGTGCATCCCGTACTTCCGGGTGGTCAGTAATATTTTTGACCAGCATCGTCAGGAAGCCTGAAAGCGACTCGATACCTGCCATGATCAGTGTGGTAACGGTCAGCAGAATCTCTTTGTCAGTTAGTTTTTCGCCGTCGATCTCAGACAAAATAAACTGACTCAGCAGGTCTTCGCCGGGATTTTTCTTACGCGCTTCAACGAGATTGGCGGCATATGCCTGCATCCACTCAAACGCTTCGATATGTTCCGGGCCTTTCTGCTTGGTCTTTGGATCTGTCTGTACCATCAGCACCGCTTTATCACGGACGGTCTGCAAGTTTTCGTCTGGCAAATCGAACAGATAGACAATCAGGTCAACGGTATACCTGGAAGATAGTTCGCTGACATAATCAAACTGGTCACGACCTTTTAGTGCATCAAGATGCTTTCGCATTGTGGCTCGGGCCGGCTCAATAATATGTGTCAGTGCGCGCTTGGTAACGGCTTTCTGAATCAGTGCCCGTAGACGGTCGTGACGGGGTGGATCGGTGGTGCCCAGAGTGGACCCCTGGCGTCCTGGCAGTTCACTGACCAGGTTGCCTTTGGCAGAGGAGAAGGTCTCCCAGTCGTTCAGGGCCATGACAATATCTTTATGACGGGACAAAACCCACATTTCAATATCTTCACTCCAGAAGCAGGGGTATTCAGCTCTGAGTGTGGCGTACGC
Organism: Amphritea atlantica; assembly: GCA_024397875.1. Lineage (NCBI taxonomy): Bacteria > Pseudomonadati > Pseudomonadota > Gammaproteobacteria > Oceanospirillales > Oceanospirillaceae > Amphritea > Amphritea atlantica. The sequence continues at coordinate 2,044,842 of CP073344.1, read as the reverse complement.
GGGAAATGGATCAGCGTCTATCTCCGGCGAGTAGGGGTCAAATCTAAACATTCGCACTCCTCACAAATCATTTATCTATTTATTGTTTTGTAACTGTAGTCAGTGTAGGTCTATTGACCTAGTTTAAGAATGGATATTCAGTTCAAACTATTGTACTTTTATGACAGCTAATGGCCTCTAATACCTTATCGCGAATGAAAAGATGAATAAAATTAACAGTGACGCCAGTTCCGATCAGCTGATATCCACCTATTCACTGTACAGTGAAGAGCAATCCCTGGGTGATCCGGAGTTTATTCATATTGAGGATATCCGTACCCGGGCAGAGCTGTTTGACTGGACCATTAATATTCATACCCATCCGAAGATGTTTCAGATTATCTACGTGCGTAAGGGGCGTGCCAGAATTCATATAGATGGCCTGGAGCAGGAAGAGACCGGCCCCTGTCTGATTACTATTCCCGCAGGGGTTGTGCATGGCTTTGAGTTTGATCAGGATGCCACTGAGGGGGCCGTGGTGACAGTGTCCCAACTGCTCATGCTGGATGAGCAGTTTCAGCATCGTTTTCCGTTTAAAGAGGAGTTGTTGAGTAAGGCGCTGATTATCCCTCTCTCGGAAAGTGATCCTGATCAGGCTCTGATCGATCAGCAGGTCCGTGAGCTGAGGCGGGAGTATTTTGATAATCAGCCAGCCAAAGCGCTGATGTTCGAATGGCTGCTGTTCTCGCTATTGATCCGTATCGGCCGCAAGTTGCACTCGGCTTACAGTCGTTCAGATGTCGGCAGTCGTTATGAACAGCGCTATAAAGAGTTATGTCAGCTGATTGAGATGCACTACCGGGATCACCTGTCAGCCAGTCAGTATGCCGAAATGCTGAACACGACCCCGATAGGGCTGAATCGGGCTTGTGCTGCAGTTGCGGGGAAAAATGTCAGTGAGTTATTACAGGATCGGCTGATTCTGGAAGCACAGCGGTTTCTTATCTACACCGCCGCTCCGGCTTCCCTGATCGCGTATGATCTGGGTTTTAAAGACCCGGCGTATTTTTCACGTTTTTTTAAGCGGCGGGTAGGGCTGAGTCCGGGAGCATTTCGTAATCAGCGGGATAACTGATCCCGCTGATTACTTCATCTGGCTGCCTTACTCTGTATCAGAGCACCAGCTTAGTCAGTGCCATGACCGCTAGATAACCGCAGGTATAGGCGACCAACAGCCAGTGAATAAATCGCAGGTAGGAGATGAACGTGAGTGCTTCCAGCTTGCTCAGTGCGATAACACCGGCAGCAGAACCGACAATCAGGATCGAACCACCAACACCCACCGCATAGGTCAGTCCCAGCCACTCAGCCTGAGTCATGAGGATATCTGACTGGAGAATGGCGGCGGTTAGTGGCACGTTATCGACCAGTGCTGAAAGAATGCCAATAAAGTAATTGGCCACGACTGGTGGCATATAAGTATAGAGCTCGGGAAGTAATTCCAGTACAGACAGTTCTTTCAGCATACCCACCAGCAGTAAAACACCGAGGAAGAACAGCAGGGTATCAAACTCTATTTCACGGACATATTCGAGGACGTTAGGGTTCTGTTCTTGTCTGAAAATAATCCGGTGGACGATAAACATCAGCGCCAGGCCAAACAGGAAGGTCAGTACCGGTGGCACGGCAAACAGTACGCTCATCGCCAGAGTGCTGATAATGGTCAGCAGAAACAGTACCGCGATCAGTTTGTCGCCAGCAGCAATGGGTCGCTTGAATTTAGGCAGGGTGATCACCGCGTTGCTGCCCTGCATCAGGATCAGCGCCAGGATGGCTACTCCGGCGATGGCTGGCAGCACCAGTAACAGCAAATGGAGGATCGATACCTTACCGTTGAGGAAGATCATCAGTGTGGTTACATCACCGGTAATCAGCGAAACACCACCGGAGTTGACCGCAAAAACAATTAGCGCGGCAAACTTCAGTGTGTCTTTGGTTTCCAGCTTCAGCGAGGCCAGCAGTGATAACATAATCAGTGATGCGGTGATGTTGTCTGCCAGTGACGAGAATAGAAGCCCCAGCAATGCGATAAGTATCATCAGGGTGCTGAGTTTTAACTCGCTGGGCAGCATCCGGTATACCAACTGGGTGATCAGACCCTTTTCGTTGAGGTAGGCCACAAAGGTCATAGCAGCCATCAGGAACAGCCACAGAACAGCGATATCCAGAAGTTGCTCGTTGAGCGCCTCCTGAATCGCCTGAGGTGATTTTTCGGGAAAAACGAAGGCTAAAATCCAGACCAGCGTACCGATAAACAGTGTCGACTTTGCTTTATTCAGATGAACAACATCCTCAAAGACGATCAGTACAAAGGCGAGGATAATCAGGCCCAGTAACAGATAATGCATTGTTATTCTCGTTATCAAAATTTTATAAGGCGGCTATTTTCTACTTTTGTACAGGCTAATAACAATAGATATAACGTGTTATGGGATAAGAAAATTAGGATTACTACTTTTTAGCCCTCTATAGCCAACAATCAGCCCGCTGTTGTTCAGTTTTTATACAGAATTACTGTCGGATGGTTCTTTGCCTGCGAAATAGCAGAGGGATAATCACGGGCGACGGCGGAAAAATTTAATTAAATTAGTGGGTGGGGGGCTGAAAAAAACCAGCGAGTGGGCTAACTCAGCCACAGAGGCATCCCTGTGCACTGATAAACGTTTCGGCTCCAGCAGGGCCTGTAACATTGCGTTTTATACAGTGGTAACCCGCGTCATTTTAAATGATATCGGTGTTGCCGCTTGCACTATAGTGTTTATCAGGGCTATACCTGTTCTGTGTTTTCAAATTTGTAGAAAGAAGGAAAAGCAAAGATGTCTGATAAACGTCAGTTTTATATTGATGGCCGGTGGACCGCCCCGGCTCAAAGTAACGACTTTGAGGTGATTGACCCATCGACTGAGGAAGTTTGCGCCGTTATCTCTCTGGGCAGTGAGGCCGATACTGAGGCGGCAGTTGCTGCGGCACGGAGGGCTTTTGATCAGTGGAGTCAAACGTCCAGGGAAGAGCGCCTGGCGCTGCTTGAAAAGCTGCAGGAAATCTATAATGCGCGGTCTGAGGAGATGGCTGCAGCGATCTCTTCTGAGATGGGCGCACCGATTGCGCTGGCCCGCACGGCGCAATGTGGCAGCGGTGCGGCGCATATCAAAAGCCTGATCCGCACGCTGAAAAACTATGAGTTTGAGCAGCCGTTAGGTCCCCACGCTCCGGACAATCGTATTCTGCATGAAGCGGTTGGTGTTTGCGCACTGATCACCCCGTGGAACTGGCCGATGAATCAGGTCACCCTGAAAGTGGTTGCTGCGCTGGCCGCAGGCTGCACTATGGTATTGAAGCCATCCGAGATTGCTCCACTTTCATCTATGCTGTTTGCTGAGATGATCGATCAGGCGGGTTTTCCGGCGGGGGTGTTTAATCTGGTGAACGGGGATGGCGCCGGGGTCGGGTCAGCGCTGACAGGCCATCCTGAAGTGGATATGGTCTCCTTTACCGGGTCAACCCGTGCCGGCATTGCGATCTCTAAAAATGCCGCAGATACCGTTAAGCGAGTGGCGCTGGAGTTGGGTGGTAAGGGAGCCAATATCGTCTTTGCCGATGCTGATGATAAGGCGGTGATTCGGGGCGCGCGTCATTGCTTTAATAACAGCGGTCAGTCCTGTAATGCACCCACCCGGATGCTGGTGGAACGCAGCATCTATGAGCAGGCGGTTGAGACAGCCGCTAAGGTTGCCAGTGAGACCATGGTTGATCGTGCGGCGATGGATGGCCGGCATATTGGTCCGGTGGTGTCTCAGCAGCAGTATGACAAGATTCAGGGCCTGATTGAAAAAGGTATCGCGGAGGGTGGCCGCCTGGTGGCGGGAGGTCCGGGTAAGCCTGAAGGACTGGAGACGGGTTATTTCGTTAAACCGACCGTGTTTGCCGACATCAATAATCAGATGAGTATCGCCCGGGAGGAAATTTTTGGCCCGGTTCTGACCATTATTCCATTCGATACTGAAGAGGAAGCGATCGCCATTGCCAACGACACACCCTATGGTCTGACGGATTATATTCAGACTCAGGATAGCGCTAAAGCAGCCCGTGTTGCCCGTCGATTGCGTGCGGGGATGGTACAGATTAATGGTGCGGGTTTAGGTGCCGGCGCACCTTTCGGGGGGTATAAGCAGTCTGGTAACGGCCGAGAAGGCGGTGTCTGGGGACTGGAAGACTTTCTGGAGGTAAAAGCCGTCTCTGGTTGGAGCTGATGCTGTGATCTGAATAGCGTCATCAAAGGGGTTGCCGATGGGCAGCCCCTTTTTCCTCCCTGATGTTTTTTCTTTGTCAGATACTTTCCTCACAAAGCCGAGTGGGCTACTTCCCGGGTAACAGTTTATTAACGGATCGCACAAATGCCGGGTGATGTATTACCCAGCCGCCGACGCAGCCGATAATGCTGCCCAGGATGATGTCCAGCAGACGCGATAGTATCAGGTGACCAGTCTCTGTTCCTGCAAGGGTTATATCGGCAAATATTACCGTCAGAGGGGTGATAAATATCACCGCCAGACCATAGTTGCGGGTAATCAGAATTTCGATAAAAAAACTCAGCACAAAAATCAGCAGTGCCAGTTGCCACGGGCCGGGTGCCAGCGAAAAGATAACCCAGGCGATCCCCATGCCAATGGTTGTTCCGATTATCCGGTGGACATTACGATGCCATATTGCGCGGAATGTCGCGCCCTGCATAATCGCTGCAGTAGAAATGGGTACCCAGTAAGGGTTATCAAGATTTGCCGCGATAGCCAGGAAATAACCGCCCCCGACAAACAAGCAGGTTACCAGTGATTCTATCGTGATAGTGACTATGTTGTTGTCGACTTCTTCGGTTGGCCGGCTGACATAATCCTTGGAGAAATAGACCTGATAGATGCTGTAAATGAGTGCGAGTATGCAGGCGCTCATGGCGCCGAACATCAGAATGCCGGTTCGTTCTGCCGCCAGTGAAAGGTCAAATGGTAGCGTTCTGGCGAGACATGCGACCACGACAAAGAACAGTACGCCGGGCGGTGGCAGCGCGTAAAAACGACAAATCGCGGTTACCAGAAATACGTTCAGAGTCAGGGTTGCGGCTGACAGATACGGGTCGAAGCTTGTTAGCACGCCCAGGGCAAAACTAAGCGCAAAGCCGAAAGCGCAGGTTGCCAGTATCATCATCCGGCGGGAGATGTTTGTCTGGCGCATGTACAGAATTACCAGTCCTCCCATGCAGGCTAACATAGCCGTAGAGAGCTGACCTATCCAGGCGCCAAAGAGCGCTGGCAGCGCTACTGAAAAAGCGGATACAGCCAGGAAACCCAGCGGCCGTTTATGATTGCTAAGTTCGAATAATGGTTTAATAACACTCCAGAACCGTAACCGAAGAGGTCTTGCAGAATCGTTGTTACTCAATTGTTGTTCCTGATTTAAACACTATAGAGCGCTTGCCGGGTGTTGAAGAAAGATTGGCCGATGCGCTGTGCGTCTGATATCCGCTGTTTGAAAATTTGGCCTGCTCAGTGTACTGGATAGTAGGGAGGGTAAACAATATTTCATATAAAACAGTTCGGGTAAGCTTGCCTGAACACGGCGTGATAACTGCTTTTGAGCACTTGACTCAGAATTATTAGTGTTATTCACTGCTTAAGGCTTTACAGCCCGAAGTGAAATGAGCATCTTTCATCTTCTGAGGGAAGACAAACAGGGAAAACAAAACGATGTCGGAATTACTAGAACAAATAGATATTAACCAATACTTTCCAGCGGCGCTGGACTGGGCGAGTAACATCCTTCTGGCCATTCTAATTCTGCTGCTGGGCTTATGGTTTGCCGGCAAAGTTAATAAGGGGATCGTTGCTGCCAGCAAAAAGAATAAGCACCTTGACGATACGCTGTTCCGGTTTCTGGGCAGTGTGGCCCGTTATCTGATTATCGCTTTCGTGATAATCGCAGTGCTCAACCGCTTTGGTGTGCAAACTGCCTCGATTGTTGCGCTGTTAGGTGCTGCAGGTCTGGCCGTTGGTCTGGCATTGCAGGGGGCGCTCTCCAATTTAGCAGCAGGGGTTATGCTGTTGATTTTCCGACCTTATAAAGTGAATGATTTTATTGATGCGGCAGGGCGGTTTGGTAAGGTGACCGAGATCGATATGTTCACCACTATCCTGCAGACATTTGATAACCAGCAGATTATTGTGCCCAACAGTCAGATCTGGGGGGATCAGATTATCAATCACTCACATTATGATGTACGGGGCGTCGATATGCGCTTTGGTATTGCGTATGGCGAGAGCATCGATGAGGCGCGTGCGGTGATTGAAAAGGTGCTTGAAAATCATCCCCACGTGTTAAAGAGTCCTGCTCCCTTTGTTGAGGTTGAAACCCTGAATAACAGCTCGGTTGATTTCCTGGTAAGGCCGTTCTGTAAAGGCGAACACTATTTCAATCTGCTTTATTCTGTGCCTGAGCAGATCAAGAAAGCGCTGGATGAGAATGATATAGAGATCCCGTTCCCGCATCGTAAAGTCATTCTGGTGAATGAGACGACCAAAGAACTGGTGTAATAAATAACACTAGGTAAGTTATTTAAGTATCTGATACTTATTAAAAAGCCCTGCTATTGCGCAGGGCTTTTTTTATGTCGAAACTGAATGTAGCTTAGCCTGCTTCAGCCACGCTTCCAGCGGTGAAATTTCTCCAGCCAGCCGAGTAGCTTTTGCGGCGCATGTTTCTTTTTCCATTCACCGGCAACGAAACGATTCGCTTCATTCAGGGTAGGATACGCATGCAGAGTGCCGAGAATCTTGTTTAAGCCGAGCTTATTTTTCATCGCCAGGGCAAACTCTGGCAGCATCTCGGCGGCGTGTTCGCCCACCAGAGTGACACCGATAATCTTATCGCTGCCCGGTTTCAACAATACTTTCACAAAACCATAGGCCGCTTCATCGGTGATCGCCCGGTCGAGTTCTTCCAGGTTGTAGCGGACCGCTTCATAGGCAATACCCTTATCAATCGCCAGTTTCTCATTCAGGCCGATACGCGCCACTTCGGGGCTGGTATAGATAGTGAAAGGGATTAATCGGTAGTCCACCCGGAACTTCCTGAACTGACCAAACAGGGCGTTAACCGCTGCATACCATGCCTGATGACTGGCCGCATGGGTAAATCGATAGGGACCGATAACATCACCGCAGGCGAGGATGTTGGGCAGCCGTGTACGCAGGTAGTCATCGACCTGAATGGTGCCCCCCGGCTTAGCCGTAATGCCCAGAGACTCCAGACCGAAGCCAGTGACATTGGCGGTACGGCCGGTTGCCACCAGAAGTTTGTCGAAGCCGATACGTTTTTCCTGGTCATTATGGCGGCACACCAGTTCATAGCCTTTTGGGGTGACCTGAAATCGCAGCGGTATATGACCAGAGCAGATACGGATGCCATCCTGTCGCAGTCTTGTTTCGACAACGGCAGCGGCGTCCTGGTCTTCCCGGGTAAGCACCTGATTGCCTCTGAAGAGTATTGAAACCTCGCTGCCCAGTCGGGCGAAACACTGTCCCAGTTCGCAGCCAATAGCGCCGGCGCCCAGCACCAGCAGTCGTTCAGGGCGCTGACGCAGACACCAGATGGTATCTGAGGTCAGAGGTTCAACCAGTTCAATCCCGGGGATCTCCGGAATTGTCGGGCGGGCTCCAGTTGCGATGACAATGTTCCGGGTTGTAATGGTTTTGCCATTTACCTCGACTTCCCAGGGGCTGCGGATGAAGGCATCCCCGGTTACGCAGTCGACCCCAAGCGACTCATAGCGCGCGATGGAATCGTGAGGCTCAATGGTTTTTATGACCCGTTGTACGCGTTCCATAATCTCTGCGAAATCATATTCGACAGCGGCTTTGCGGATGCCCAGTTGTTCCGCGTCCCGTATATCGGCCAGAAAGTGAGTGGTGCGGATCAGCGCTTTGGATGGAACGCAGCCGGTATTCAGGCAGTCACCACCCATCTTGTGGCGTTCGATCAGGGTCACTTTCGCTTTGGTGGCAGCGGCAATATAGGAGGTTACCAATCCGCCGGCACCTGCCCCGATGACCACCATATTGGTATCAAACGTTTTCGGCTTTGAGAACCCCGTGTAGACTCTGCGCTGCTTGATCAGATCGGCCATCAAGCGGCCAATCCAGGGGAACGCTCCGAGCAGGCAGAAAGACAGGATCAGGCCCGGCGAGAGGATGTCTCCGGGCTGTTCGATAGCTGCCAGCTGAGTGCCTGCATTGACGAAAACGGCGGTGCCGGGCAGCATACCCAGTTGACTGACCCAGTAGAATGTCGGCGCTTTCATGCGGGTCATACCCATCACGGCATTGATAACAAAAAACGGGAACAGGGGGACCAGGCGCAGGGTAAGCAGGTAGGCGATACCATCTTTTTCAATACCGCGGTTGATAGGGTCGATATATTTGGAAAATTTATGGGTCAGGGGTTCCCGCAGCAGATAGCGGGAGATGAGAAACGCCAGGGTGGCGCCTATTGAGCTGGCAAACGAGACCAGCAGTAATCCGCTTAACAGACCGAATACTGCCCCGCCCACCAGTGTCATGACTGTCGCGCCGGGAAGGGAGAGGGCGGTTACCACAATATAGATCAGCATAAATGCTGCCACCGCGACAAAGGTGTTATCTGCTACCCAGCCTTGTAAGCTGTCCTGTTGTGATTTTACATATTCAAGGTTCAGGTAACTGCCCGCGTCCAGCAGGAAAAACGCACTGATCAGGGCCGCAATGATAACGATCAGAGTGATTTTTTTTCTATTCATAACAGGTTTGCTCAGCAGATGTTGGCAGTAGGTTCAGTTCTACCGTTTACGTGTTTCAGTTTCAGCGATTCAGCTAGGCTCTTTAGTAAAAGCTTTATGAGCTCAAGTTCTTTAGTTTCGGCGCTGAGTACGAATTTTTATAGGTTAAGCGTGAGAAGATAGTCCCATAGTAACCTGAAAATATCCTGAAATAGTGATTTTAACTTCCTCAATAGGTTCCGCTTTATTTTGATTAACCGATGATAATGTTTGATTCTGGTGGTGAATGTGACGCTGGTGGGCTGAGCTCAGAAGTTGTTGCCAATAAAAAAAGGCCTTTTATGCTCAGTTAATGAGGCATAAAAAGGCCTTTTTTAAAAAACGGATAATCTCAGTTGAGGTTGTTAGCCGCTTCCAGAGTGTTTTCCATCAGCGTTGCAACAGTCATCGGACCGACTCCACCGGGAACCGGAGTGATCCAGCCAGCCCGTTGGGAGGCCACATCGTAGTCTACGTCACCCACAAGCCGGCCATCATTCAGGCGGTTAATGCCCACGTCGATTACGGTCGCGCCGGGTTTAATCCACTCGCCTTTAACAAGGCCGGGCTTGCCAACACCCACAACGACAATATCAGCACGCCGTACATGGCTGGCAAGCTCCTTTGTGAAGCGGTGGGTCGTTGTTGTGGTACAGCCCGCCAGCAGCAATTCAAGCGTCATTGGCCGCCCGACAATATTTGACGCGCCAACAATCACGGCGTCTTTGCCGCGAATTGGTTCGCCGGTTGATTCCAGCAGGGTCATGACACCTTTAGGGGTGCAGGGGCGCAGAGCCGGAAGTCGCTGTGCCAGACGGCCCAGATTGAAGGGGTGGAAACCATCGACATCTTTCTCCGGACGGATGCGCTCAAGGATTTCATTCGCTTCCAGGTGACCGGGCAATGGTAACTGAACCAGTATGCCGTCAATATTCGCATCGCCGTTCAGCTCATCGACCAGATCCAGCAGTTGCTGTTGAGTGGTTTCAGCCGGCATATCATAAGAGGCCGACTCGATGCCTACCTCTTTGCAAGCATTTTTCTTGTTTCTGACATATACCTGAGAGGCCGGATCGAAGCCTACCAGTACAACTGCCAGGCAGGGGGCGCGTTTACCCTCTTCAATTCGGGCCTTCACACCCGCTGCTACCTTATTGCGAACATTTTGGGCAATCTGTTTGCCGTCAATTATCTGAGCGCTCATCTTACGAATGTTTTCCTCAGTCATGATTTTGATGGCGCGGATTGTCTCATGGTTGTCGTTTTCCTCCAAGGGGAAATGCGCCAGGACCTGTTTCTGTGCGTTCGGGCTGTCTATAAGGTATGCCAGGGGAGGGGGCAGGCCGATAAACATCAGTTTCATTACGACTATAGAAGGCTGGGGCGGAAGATTGCTAAGTGTTTTATTTTGTTAAAATTTTAAAAAAGGGTGTTGACGGGCTATGAAGCGATATATATTATGCGCACCACCTTGAAGGGAGGGTCATGACGCACCTCGTTGCAGATAACGCTTCTGACAAGGTCGGGCAGTGTCAGGCGCCCGTAGCTCAATGGATAGAGCACTCGCCTTCTAAGCGAGCGGTTGCAGGTTCGACCCCTGCCGGGCGCGCCAAAAAGGTCTGACAAAAGATGTATTGCTACGGTGGGCGTAGCTCAGTTGGTAGAGCTCCGGATTGTGATTCCGGCGGTCGTGGGTTCAAACCCCATCGTCCACCCCAATACATAGTCATCATGAATGTGGTACCTTGTACCCGTCGGATGACACAAGAAAGTTTATGCGAGTGTGGCGGAATTGGTAGACGCGCTGGTTTTAGGTACCAGTATCTTACGGTGTGGGAGTTCGAGTCTCCCCACTCGCACCATTTACTTTCTCAGAAGTATGCCTGTGGTGGGCGTAGCTCAGTTGGTAGAGCTCCGGATTGTGATTCCGGCGGTCGTGGGTTCAAGCCCCATCGTCCACCCCATTTCCCCTGTTCGATATTCTCTTTTTTATTTCCGATATTAATTTCATCAGAATGCGATCTTTGTGTTTGCTCTGTATACGTTGATATTCAACGCTTTTCACTTGACTAATAGTGCCGCTTCCCGGACAATTTCCGCCTTTAGAAATTCTGGCACCTGTTGTTACGGGCTTTGTGTTCACGCATAAGGGTAAACAGCGGGTCAATTTTCAGATTTGTAACGATACAAATAATTTTGTGAGGAATTCCATGCAAGTATCCGTAGAAACCACTACTGGTCTTGAGCGTCAGCTGACTGTTGTAGTACCTGCTGATCGTGTAGACGGCGATGTAGCTAAGCGTGTTCAGCAGACCGCCCGTACTGTTCGACTGGACGGTTTCCGTCCTGGTAAAGTGCCGGTTAAAGTGGTTAAAAAACGCTACGGTCCGGGCATCCGTCAGGAAGTGATCGGTGAGGTTGTACAGCAGAGCTTCTACGAAGCTATCCAGCAGGAAAATCTGACGCCTGCTGGTGGTCCGAATGTCGAGTTCAAAAACGACAAAGAGGGTGAGGACTTCTCATACACAGCAACATTCGAAGTATATCCAGAGATTGCACTGGCTGATTTCTCCAGCGTTGAGATTGTTAAGAACTCCGCTGAAGTTAAAGACGCTGACCTGGATCAGATGATTGAAACTCTGCAGAAGCAGCAGGCTGCGTTTGAAGAAACCGATAAAGCAGCGGCTGAAGGCGATCAGCTGAACATCGATTTCGAAGGTTTCATCGATGGTGAATCTTTCGACGGTGGCAATGCAACCGGTATGGATCTGGTACTGGGTTCCAATACCATGATTCCGGGTTTCGAAACTCAGCTGGAAGGCGCCAAAGCCGGTGATGAGAAAGAGATTAACGTCACTTTCCCTGAAGAATACCATGCTGAAAACCTGAAAGGTAAAGACGCTAAGTTCAATGTTAAAGTGAACAAGGTTTCTGCTCAGGTACTGCCAGAGCTGAACGAAGAGTTCTTTGCTAAGTTTGGTATCGAAGAGAAGACCGTTGATAGCTTCAAAGTTGAAGTTCGCAAAAACATGGAGCGTGAGCTGACTCAGGCGCTGAAATCCAAGCTGAAAGAAGCCGTGTTTGGCAAACTGGTAGAGCTTAACGCAATTGATGTACCTGCTGCCCTGATTGATGGTGAGATCGATGCAATGCGTCGTCAGGCTATCCAGCAGTTTGGTGGTGAAAACGCCAATATCGATCCAAATATGCTGCCTAAAGAGATGTTCTCTGAGCAGGCTGAAAAGCGTGTTAAAGTAGGCCTGCTGGTTGCTGAAGTGATTAAAGCGAACGAGCTGAAAGTAGACGAAGATCGTGTACGCACTACCGTTGAAGAGCTGGCTGCTACTTATCAGGAGCCTCAGCAGGTTATCGACTGGTACTACAGTAACCAGGAGATGCTGAATCAGATTAAGAACATGGTTCTGGAAGACCAGGTTATGGATCTGCTGCTGGATTCTGCTAAGGTGAGCGACACCGAGCTAAGTTATGAAGACGCAATCAAGCCTGCAGCACCTGCAGCTGAAGAATCAGAAGAGGCGTAATTGCCCTTCGCCTTAATTGCGTTTATAAAAGAACGGCTGTCGGCTTAGGGTCGGCTGCCGTTTTTTTTTCTGGACGTGTAGTAAGCACGTTGTTAAGGATTTAGGAGAGAATTCTATGTCGGATTTTTATAATGGCCCTACAGTAATTACTAGCAGTGGTCTGGTACCCATGGTTGTTGAACAGACAGCTCGTGGTGAGCGTTCTTACGACATCTACTCTCGATTGCTGAAAGAGCGGGTTATATTCATGGTTGGCCAGGTGGAAGATCATATGGCTAACCTGGTTGTTGCCCAGTTACTGTTTCTTGAGTCGGAAAACCCGGACAAAGATATTCACCTGTATATCAATTCACCAGGTGGTTCGGTTACCGCCGGACTGTCGATCTATGACACCATGCAGTTTATCAAGCCTGATGTGAGTACTATGTGTATTGGTCAGGCGGCCAGCATGGGTGCGCTGTTGTTAACCGGCGGTGCCGAAGGTAAGCGTTACTGCCTGCCGCATTCCCGTATGATGATTCACCAGCCTTTGGGTGGCTATCAGGGTCAGGCAACTGATATCGAGATCCACACTCAGGAAATTCTCACGATTCGTGATAAATTGAACACCATCATGGCCAACCATACCGGTCAGGATATGGCGACTATCAGCAAAGATACCGACCGGGATAACTTTATGTCTCCGGAACAGGCTGTGGCCTACGGTCTGGTCGATCAGGTGCTGAGCAGTCGTTAATGCGCTTCGATCGGGTGTGGATACTGATTCTGTCGTGTCTGTACAGAGAGCACCGCAGTTGACGTTTGATTCAAGCGGTGCGCATTATCCGCTATAATGTGCGTTAAACGAGAAAGAAATCAGAGGTCCGGGCCGGGCATGGCCGGGACAAACAGAGGTAGTTGAATGTCCGACGATATCAACGGTAAAGAAGGAAGTGATGACAGCAAACTGCTGTATTGCTCTTTCTGTGGTAAAAGCCAGGACGAAGTCAAGAAGCTGATTGCAGGCCCGTCTGTATTTATCTGCGATGAATGTGTTGATCTGTGTAATGACATCATCAAAGAGGAGATCCAGGACGCGGAAGAGACCCGGGAAGAGGGTGATCGCCTGCCGACTCCGACTGAAATTAAAGACAATCTGGATGCGTACGTCATTGGTCAGGAACGGGCCAAGAAAGTACTTTCCGTTGCGGTATATAACCACTACAAGCGACTCCGTTTTCAGCAGACTGCCGGTGATACCGATGTTGAGCTGGGCAAGAGTAACATTCTGTTGATCGGTCCGACCGGTAGCGGTAAAACGCTGCTGGCTCAGACGCTGGCAAGAATGCTCAATGTTCCGTTTACCATTGCGGATGCTACCACGCTGACCGAAGCCGGTTATGTGGGTGAGGATGTTGAGAACATCATTCAGAAGTTGCTGCAGAAGTGTGATTACGATGTAGAGAAAGCCCAGCTGGGTATTGTTTACATTGATGAGATCGATAAGATCTCCCGTAAGTCAGACAACCCGTCCATCACGCGTGACGTTAGCGGTGAAGGTGTGCAGCAGGCACTGCTGAAACTGATTGAGGGAACTGTTGCTTCGGTTCCGCCGCAGGGTGGCCGTAAGCATCCACAGCAGGAATTTTTGCAGGTTGATACCTCCAATATTCTGTTTATCTGTGGTGGTGCATTCGCCGGTCTTGATCAGGTGATCAAGCATCGCAGTGAGAAAAGCTCTATCGGCTTCAATGCGGCGGTTGTCAGCAAGGAAGAGACCCGAAAGATCACCGATGTTCTGGCAGATCTGGAGTCTGAAGATCTGGTGAAATATGGTCTGATTCCTGAGTTTGTTGGTCGTCTGCCGATGATCGCGACGCTGACTGAGCTGGATGAAGATGCTCTGATTCAGATCCTGACCGAGCCTAAGAACTCGCTGACCAAGCAATATTCAGCGCTGTTCGGTATGGAAGGTGCTGAACTGGACTTCCGTGAGGATGCACTTAAAGCGGTGGCTACCAAGGCACTTGAAAGAAAGACCGGTGCCCGTGGTCTGCGCTCCATTCTGGAAGAGAATCTGCTGGATATTATGTACAGCCTGCCGTCTCAGCAGGGGATTTCCAAGGTTGTTATTGATGAGGGCGTGATCAATGGTGACTCTGATCCGATTCTTATCTATGAAAACCTTGAAGCTCCGAAAGCTGCGGCTGAAGACTGATTTTATTCATTGATATGTAAAGACGCGCCCAAGGCGCGTTTTTTATATCCTGATCAAATGATCCTCGGTTAACTGATCCATTTGTTAACAATTTGGATGCACACACTAGAGCTTAAGCGGGTGAGCGATTAGAATTAGCCCCTGTCTTAACGTAAGAAAGAGATTTTCCAATGGGAAGAAAGTTTGAAGTACGTAAGGCTTCCATGGCTAAGACTCAGGGAGCTAAATCCAAGGTATATGCCAAGTATGGCAAAGAGATCTATGTTGTTGCCAAAAACGGTGGTGTCGATCCAGAGGGTAACCTGTCGCTGCGTCGTCTCATCGAGAAAGCCAAAAAAGATCAGGTACCAGCCCACGTTATCGAAAAAGCGATCGACAAGGCCGCAGGCGGCGGTGGTGAGGATTTCCTGCCAACACGTTATGAAGGCTTTGGTCCCGGCGGATGCATGGTCATCGCTGATTGCCTGACCGATAACAACAACCGTACTTTCGGTGATGTCCGGGTGGCTTTCAATAAAGGTAAAGCAAAGCTGGGCGGACAGGGCACTGTTGCCCATATGTTTGATCATCGTGCAGTGTTTGTCTTCCCCCACGACGATGAGGATGAAGTCCTTGAGTTGCTGATGGAAGCGGATGTTGATGTGGCTGAGATCGAGAGTGAGGATGGCAATATCACTGTCTACGCGCCGCATACAGACTTCTTCAAGGCTAAAACCGCGCTGCATGAAGCGTATCCGGATCTTGAATTTGAAGTAGAAGAGATCACCTTCATCCCTCAGACCTATACTGAGCTGGCCGGTGAAGACCTGGAACAGTTTGAGACCTTTTTAGAGATGCTGAACGATGTCGAAGACGTTCAGGAGGTCTATCACAACGTTGAGATGCCTGACGAATAACAGGGCATGCCTGGTAAGCTAAAAAGAGGCAGATGTTCATACATCGGCCTTTTTTTATGCGTGTCCGGAACTGTAGAACAGGTATGCCGAAGATAACTATTGACGAAATAAAGGGCTTTGACCCCTTTAATGGGCTCTTTTGCATAAGACTATTACACAATCACAGAACATCGATATCGGGATGAGCGTAAAGAGACTCTACGATCTGGATAGATAAAGGGTGGGTGGTCTTAGTTAGTTTTTCTTTAGAATATGCCTGTCCTGTATTCTTAATTTAATTTTTATAGCCTGTCTGATGGGCTGATGACGCCGTTTCCTCCACGATTTACTACATGAGTATAAATTTCGGTAGTTGTTACATCGGAATGACCCAGCAATACCTGAATTGTTCGAATATCATAGCCTGACTCTAAGAGGTGAGTTGCAAAACTGTGTCGAAAGCTATGGGTTTTAGCCGGTTTGTTAATCCCTGCTGTTTTGACGGCCCGAGTTACCTGCTTTCGTAATGCGGAAGGGTGAAGATGATGCCGCCGAAGAATTCCTGTGCGAGGATCACGGCCTATTTGGCTTGAAGGAAAGAGATACTGCCATGCTGTTTCTCTGGTCGCGCCCGGGTATTTTCTGTCGAGAGCATCAGGCATATAAACCTCTCCAAATCCCTGGGCAATATCCGATTGATGGAGATGCTCAACTTCTGTTATCTGATTTTTAAGTGCTGGGATGAGTCTTTGGGGTAGCATCGTTGTTCTGTCTTTATCTCCCTTGCCAGCGCGGACAAAAATATTATTACTTTCGAAGTCTATATCCTTAACTCTGAGAGACAGTAGTTCGGCGCTACGTAAACCTGTGCCATACATCAGTTCTACCTGAAGCCGGTGAACCCCTTTTAGGTTTGAGAGAATAGAAGAGATTTCTGCTCTGCTATAGACAACGGGCAGTCTCCGATGAGTGTGAGCCGGGGAGAAACTAAGATGAGATACTTCAACACCGAGAAACTTACGGTATAGGTACATCAGGGCATTTAATGCGATTTTTTGTGTGCTTACAGAGCAATGTTTATTGATAGCAAGGTCATTTAAAAATGCTTCAATATGTACTGCATCCATATCTTTGGGATGTTGTTTGTTGTGAAAGTAGATGAACCGTTTGATCCAGTGAACATAAGTCTGTTCAGTTCGATAGGCCAGGCCATTTATGCGGATATGTTGGCGAAGCTGCTCCATAAAGCGAGTAGGCTTGCTGGGTATCCTGTGTCTAATGTCATCCATGACAGAATCTCTGTTACTGTTTTTATATACAGTAGTGTGCAGGTGCTTATATGTCAATTATCCCAATTCAGGGGACCCCCTTTCCCTTGAACACTGAAAATATTGAACTAACTCTTTGATTTAACAGAAAGAGGTATTATGATTCAGACAATGTTATTGGCATGGATGCAGCCTCTACAGGCACTATAATTCTGTAAACTGCCTCTCGTGATTCTTGCTAACCTGCTGATATATAGTATGAATGTGAATTTTGGTCTATCGAATTTCCAGAATTATAGTGCCTGGGAGTTATAGTGCCAAAGGGCACTATAATTTACTGTTATGCACACAGGGAGTTCGTGCAATGAAGCTATTTATATCGGTATTTCTCTTATCAATTTTTCTTACCGCACATGCGGAGCCATTAGAGTGTAAGCAAGGCCCTGCAAATAAAGTATTCGGTGGGCAAAATTGGTATGTATATGCATGTAACGACAATGCATCTATTGTCATTGTTTCTGCCCCTGGAAATCCCGCCATGCCATTCTATTTTTCTATTTCACCTATTAACGGTAACTACGCAATCAATGGCGAAGGCACAGGAAATAAAGCAATAACTGAAGCCACATACAAACAATTAAAAGCACTTACAAAAGAGCAAGTTATGAGCTTATACAATGAGGCCAAGGGTGCATAACAAGTGCAGGCACGGCGACGCCCATTACATTGCGCCTTCGGCTCCATTTCATGGGCGCGCATGCTGCAAGCGTTATGGCTAAGGGAAAGTTATGCTCAAGGATATATATTTTTTTAATAGTCGAGGGCTCTCGGAAGAGCTTAAATCAGGGACGTTCTCTGAGGTTAGAGCTTTAAAACACTTGATCGTTACAGCAGTGATAGGGCGGTTTTCATTTGAGTTTCCTGTAGAAATTGCTTTTTCTGAATCTGAAATAAGTATGTGGAAGAGCTTAGCCTCACTATTAATACTAATAGTTTCAGGTGTTATTACTTACTATGGATTATGGCTAGCTTATCAGGCAAACGAAAAAGGAGACGGTAAAGATTTTTTCTTGAGACTAGCATCTTTAAGTTTACCAATTGGTCTTAAGCTTTTTATGTACTTTTTAGTTGCTGGTGTAGCTTTGGGTTTTACATCAACATTATTGATTAGTGGTTTAGGTTCGGTTGGTGCGGTAATTACTGTGGTTGCAATGTTTGTAGCAACACTAGTGTTCTACTCACTCTTCTATCTTCAGTTAAGAAATCATATAGCTATAATATCCGGCTATGAAAAAGTATAACAAGTTGCAGCAGTTCGCAGCCTACGGCTGCCGGACTTGCTACGCTCGCCGCAGTGCAAGGCGTTAACTGTCTAGGGAGAGTCATGAGCGAAGTCGTACAATCTAAAGGTAAGGCACTGGCTTTGTGTCTAGTTCCAGCTTTAATTCTGGTCTATTTCGTTGTTGGTGCACTATCAAGTGGTATATCTATTCCAGGTCGAGATGGTGCGTTTTCATTATCAGGGAAAGCTGCATGGATAGCTTGCTTATTTCCATTGCTTTGGTTGGCGGGTGATGTAATTCGTCACTATCCAGCACTAACAATATCTAGTGCTAAACGTAAAATCATTGGCACATTACTTACCGTTACTGGGGCAGGGTTGTTTTTCTATGCAATTATTCAGTAATCAACAGTTAACAAGCGGCTTAAATTCGTTCGCTACGCTCACCGGACTCGCCACTGCGTGGCTCTCCGTTTAGCCGGGCGTTATGTGTTCTGATGAGTAAGCGTACTTCTATAATTTGGCTGCCAGCATTACTCGGCATTATATTGGCAGTTGTTACTAAGATTGACCTATACCAGTTTCATAGTCAGTCAATCGATGTACAAACTATGTTGTCTAGAGAGATACCAATTGTCCTTTTCGGTATGTTGTTCGCTGCGGTCGTATTTATGAGTAGTTTTTATTGGCTACTAAAAAGAAATTGGGTTGTTGCGCTACAATCGGTAGTAAGCCCTTTAATATTTTTGGTTTTGTTTGGGGTAGGTGGCGCAATGGGCGGTGCGTTTCTAAATGCCACATAACAAGTTGCTCAAACATCGTTCCGGCCTCCACTGGACGCCCGTCTCGGCGCTTGGTTTTGCATTGGCTTCGCCAATATACGCAAAACCAATCACCAAGTCGTGCGCCGTTTAGCAAAGCGTTAAGTGGCTGAGTCGTAAAGGGAGCAAATGAACAGCGACAAGGAAGTAAGAAGGCAAACAGAACGGCTTATCTATGGGTTGATAGTCGTATGCGGTTTAGGTGCTGCTCTCTATCTATTCGGGACTAGTTTTGTCAGCCTGACCAATAAATATTTTGGAATTTTACTAACCAGAACTGATCTTGAAATCATCTATGTGGTCTTGGTCGTGATATTAGTAAAAGCTTCATTCTCAAGGATTGATAGGAAGTATCGTGGCGATTAGCAACACTTTCGAAACATATTCACTTAACAAACGGCTGTTGTCGCCACTACGTGGCTGGGACTGTCTCTCCGCTGCTTCGCCGCTACAAGTCAGCCCCAAAGCCGGGCGTTAGCCTTTCAAGGATAGATATGAAGAAAACTGCATCAATGATATTTGGTCTTGCGCTGCTGGCTGTGATGGGCTGGGGTATTTATTGGGTTATTGCTCAAATATGGGGGCAGTTCAAGCTCCTTGATCCCAAGGTGTCGGTTGCAATACTAACGGCATCTACAACCGTAATCGTAGCAACCCTTACTGTTGTACTCGGGAAGTACATGGAGCGTAAAAAAGACATAGAAGCACATTACAGGGAAAAGAAAACCGAAATATATGATGAGTTTTTATCAGAGTTCTTCAAAATCTTTCACTCTGATGATGAGAGCGCTGAGGATGAGGAAAATCCAGCACTAGTTGAGTTCCTGAGAGAGTGGCAGCGGAAGATGATACTTTGGGGTGGCCAAGATGTACTGTCTAAGTACATAACTTGGATGGGGCATCTAAAGAAGGGCAATCCTGATGCCCAAACAATGTTTATGATGGAAGACTTTTTTCTAGAAATACGTAAAGATCTCGGACATAAGAACAATAAGCTCAAAAAGGGTTCATTCATACATCTAATTCTACAAAATCCAGAGCTTTTCTTGGCAATGGCAAAAGAAAATCCAGATCTTACTTTAGAAGAGCTTGGTGAGGCAGAACGTGCACAGCAAGGCTAACAAGGCAATGGTTCGGACTTTTAAAAGCTCCGGCCAAAAAACGGCCTCCACTTTTAAAATCCGCACATTGCGGCGTTAAGTACTATTTCTACATCACGGATGAAACATTTATGTTTAACGAAACATTCAAGGCCCTGATCAAGGAAGCGCAATTTACCAAAGAAATCCTTGGTGCTGGCGCAACGCAAATTAGAAACGCAAACTATTCAAGGAAGGGTGTTTACTTTCAGTCCTTTACTAGCCTGTCTACGGGGTTGGAGCGGATCGGTAAATTATGCTTAATGCTAGATTATTACATCGATAATGACGGTGATTTTCCGGATTTCAAATATTTGAAGAACGATATTGGGCATAAGATCGATGTTCTCTATAAAAAGTCTATTACAGTAAAGCAGCAGCGAGGCTATTCTTTCAGGTTTTTAGATGAACTTGATGGCGGGATTCACCAAAATATCCTCAATGTCATATCAGATTTCGCTAAAGGTGATAGATATTCAAACATCAATATATTAGTTAACAGCAAGCAAAAGGGTGACCCAGTGTCGTCTTGGTACACTACTGTCGATAAGCCATTATTTGATCTGCACGTTTCAGACAGAAAAAAGAAAGATATAGCTCATAATGCTCGCGTAATTAATCAGATGGCCGGTCACCTAATGATGGTGAGACATACCTCCGAAACTGGAGAAGAAATTAGCGATGTTGAAGACGCAAGCAGCCGAACAGGAGTTCAGGAAGCAGTTGCTCCATATAGACAGCTTTATGTTATTCACATAATCCGCTTTTGGGTTGAACTGCTTGGTAAACTACAACGGGAGGCTATGTCGCTTAATAACGATGATATACCGTACTTTAGTGAGATTTTTGCTGGATTTTATAACCAAGACTCCTATATTCGTACTAGAAAAACATGGGACACGATTTGAATTCTGACTGCGTACTTAACAAGCGGCTGTTGTCGCCACTACGTGGCTGGGACTGCCTTTCCGCTGCTTCGCAGCTACATGTCAGCCCCAAAGCCGGGCGTTAAGACAACATGGAAAGTTATGAGCAAACACAAAGCTAGGCTATTTACTCTACTCGCGATAGAGGTTGCATTCATTGTGCTTCACAAATTACTCGCGGAGCCTGTTGGCTCGTACCCCACTGAAATAAATTTTGAATGGCATTTCATTGCTGCTTTGACACTAGGCATATTTATTGTTGTTTATGCCCTATCAATCAAATGCCCAAATCAAAATTGCAGAGAAAGGCAAGTGTTCCGGGGCTGGTCAATTTTTGACTTACGTTGGCCGGAAGAGAGGTGTTACAAATGTGGTTGTAGCATGGAATAAAAACTGGGGGTTGTCTTAACAAGTAGCTGTAGTGGATCGTCGCTACGCTCCTCCCCACTAAGCTAAGTGTTATGAGCCAAAGTGAATTCGTGGATAACTTCGAAATATTAAATGGGCCTGACCTAAAAGTAGTTTTTACTGGCCCCAAATTTTCTGATGATGGCTGGCTAGAAAGCTACATGTTTACCATTGCTGGTAATGGTATCGAGGCCAGTATCAGAGTCGATAACCCTCCCTATGGTCACTCTCCTTATGTATTATTCGAGCAAATGAATAATGAGTGGTCTGGGTGGAAAGAGCCAAAAGGTTGGGGTGCAATGGAAGGTGAGTATAACCTTAGAGCAACCTATGAACCCAGAGGGCATATTTTATTGTCCGCAGAGATTGTTAATCTATCGGGTAGTTGGTCTACTATTGCCAGTATAGATATTGAGGCCGGTGAACTTGAATCACTAGCACGTAGAGCAAAGGCATTCTTCGGATGCTAGCTCATAACAAGCGCAGCCATGTTCGCCCTTCGGGCTGGACCTCCGCAAACTGTCACGTTTTGTGCGGAGCACAAAAAGCGCCAATTTGCTCCGGCCCATGCTGCAGGCGTTAAGCACCAGGACTACGGTAGAGGACACTATTAGATGTCAGAAATCGATGCAGTACTACTAATTGATGCTAACAAGTATCTGGACCTGTATCGAACAGATAAAGGTCGTAAGTTACTGGCACCTTTATCCGAACAAGCATCTCACATTTTCGTTACGCAGCAGATAGTTGATGAGGTTCAGCGAAACAAGCTTCGTGCAGCAGCAGATTTCCTGCGAACGAAGAGCCAAGGCATGAAGCTTCAGGGCATTAATGTTCCCGATCATTTTTCCGGATCCGAAAGTGGCAAGAATCAAGAGATCCTTGGCCAAATGAGGGATATCAATAGATCTGTAGTGGCAGTGAATGCTGAGATAGACACTCACACGCATGAAATAATGACACAGGTGGCTGAATCCAAAGATGAAGTATCGAATGCTTTGACTCCTATCTTTTCTAAGGCAGTTCAGGCCACTCGCGATGAAATGAAACGGGCTCGAGAGCGAAAAGAGACTGGAAACCCTCCAGGAAAGGCAAACGATCCCCTTGGTGATGAAATTACATGGGAGCAGGTTCTCAGCCACTTCGCGGGTAAACGACGACTTTGGATAATTTCACGAGACGGTGATTATGGCACTGCATTTGGAGGAAGTTTTTTTCTAAACAGCTTCTTGAGAGCCGAACTTGCACAAATTACTAGTGACCCCATCGTGCATATATTCGAGGATTTAGTTGAGGGCCTGACGCATTTCGTCGAGACAACGAAAGTTGACGCTACCATAAAGCTCAGTCCAGAAGAGCTAACAGAAATCGAAACGGAAGAGAGGTCATTACCTCCGGTAGACTCTTCACGCTATTCGTCATCTTCAATTCAATCTGAGTTCTCGCTAGCTGAACTGGAACGGATTAAGGAGGCAATAGCGCCCACCGCTGAGATGCAGCGAGTTATGGAAGCAATGAAGCCCACCGCTGAGATGCAGCGAGTTATGGAAGCAATGAAGCCCACCGCTGAGATGCAGCGAGTTATGGAAGCGATGAAGCCCACCGCTGAGATGCAGCGAGTTATGGAAGCGATGAAGCCCACCGCTGAGATGCAGCGAGTTATGGAAGCGATGAAGCCCACCGCCGAGATGCAGCGAGTTATGAAAGCGATGAAGCCTACCGCTGAGATGCAGCGAGTTATGGAAGCGATGAAGCCTACCGCCGAGATGCTGAGGGTTATGGAAGCGATGAAGCCTACCGATGATATGCAGCGAGTTGTGAACGCATTGAAACCCTCAGTTAAGAAGCCAAAGGACGAATAGAACTTACATATGGCTTTGAAGCTTGCTTAACAAGCACAAGCATTGGACGCCGTTTCGCTCCACAGTTTTGGTGGTGGCGCTTCGCTTGTACCACCAAAACTACTCCACTACACGGCGCCAATGTTGCGGGCGTTAGGTGAAATCGGAGTTCGAAATCGAGCATGAAAAAAATCATTGATTTCTTCAGGAAAAAAAGCAAATACAATGATGTGATTGATTCTCCTGAAGATAGGGTCAAAGCGTTCATCTCGCACTGGTATGAGCAATGGTCTAAAGCCCAGAGAAAAATGGGCAATGATGTAGATTTTGAGTATTGGGGAGACCTTATATCAGATGTAGATGGGGCTCATTTTGCTGCTGGGAGTAGCTCGGGGTCTAGAAATTCATTTGGCTCGAAAGCCGAACACGACCCTAATGTAGAAAAAATCACCGAATGCGATATTCAAGGCAATGTTGCCAGCGTATTCACAGAGATTTACGAAGAGGCGCTTAAGTCATCAAAATATCACGTCTATGATCTTGAGTTTGACGCAGAGAAAGGTTGGAAAATAACAGCAATATCTACTCTTTTTCATCCTCCAAAGAGCCCTGCTGTTGATCCTGATAAACATGCAGGCATCTTTTCTATGAGCATCTCTAATGCTCCTTTCATGGGCAGGGAAGATCATATTGACCTCAATGAAAATACACTTTTTCAAGCAGAGCGTAACATCAATATTCCAAATTTAGACGAAGGAATGGCTAAGTTAGAGCGTATCGGAAAGCTTCGAATCACCTCTGGGGTGCTCGGGATCTTAGATTTCGGCTATGACATTTATGATTTTGAGCCTCTACAAAGAAAAGTGAACCCAGGGGATTATCCCGTTGAAACCGTAACAATACATAATCGAGTAGCTGGTATTCGAGTGAAGTTTAATGATAGCGAGCAACCTGTTAAATGGTATGCGGCTAATACGCCAAGTGGCAATGGTGTTTATGGTGTAGATGCCGGTAATTTAGCCATTTTCGATGTCGGCAATCTCATGGGTTTAAGCCGTATCAAAAAAGAACGGATCTTTAATGAATGGTGCCTTAACGGCAAGCCAGAATTAGTATCAATGGTAGATGAAGACGACTGCGTTATATCCACAAGTGGTTTCGGGGACGGTGCTTATCCGGCATTCTGGGGAGTTAATGCGCAAGATGAAGTGATCTCCCTATATATCGATTTCATGATTCTTGTGCGAGAAACGGAAAATGGTCTGTTTGAATCTGTCTAAATCACCTAACACATATGAGCCTTCCCGAAGTCAATAAACAATAACGCTCTTATCTGGCCGCGAAGCGGCCAGTGCTTTTCAATAAATCAGTCAGCCAGTTGTCTTCGTCTGTCATCGTGGTTGCCAAAACGAATTTGCAACAAACACATATTGAGACTCTCTTACCCCGTGCTCAACGGGTGCCAGCCTATTTATCGTCCCTGAAGCAGGCGGGGGTACTAGACATTCATCGGTTAACCTGAGAAAGGCGCTATTCAAAACTGTGGAATAGATTTCCAGTTAGTATCAGGCTCAGTTCAGGTGCAAACCGCTTTACTGATTATTCATGCACGCCAGTGAAGCGTCTAATCAAGGCCAGGGGCTAATGTGCCCGGACCAGAAGATCGATACTTCTGTTTAGTGATTACCCGATCTTCGACGGTCTCTGATATTTCCAGTTAGGTCTTCAGCTCACTCCACTGCGTGACTCACCCGGTTAAAAATTTTTGTTCATCAAATACCTGCTGGTTTTTAAGCATAAAATAAACACAACGCCCCAGTTTATGGGCCAGGGCGGTGAGCGCCTTCGCTTTACCCATACGTTTATGTAAGCGGGCCAGATATGACTGTGCTTTCTCATTTCCTCTTAGATAACCCACGGCGACTTCGCCAAAAGCCCATCTCAGGTGTGCGTTACCGATCTTATTACCCTGAGTACCGTAAATCTTCCCGGCGGACTCAGCCCGGCATTTGATCAATCGGCTGTAAGAGGCAAACTTCTGAACACTGTCAAAGCGGGTAATATCTCCAATCTCATACAGGATCGTGAGTGCCAGTATGCGTCCCATGCCGGGTAAGCTGGTTAAAATATGATAATCCCGGCCATTGTGATGTTTGGCGTGTTTTTCGATATAGCACTCGATAGAGCTGAGCTGCCGATGGTAAAAATCGATAATGTTAAGATCCAGATCGATACTTTTCTGCACGGACTCATCAGAGAACGTATGCCTCATCTGCTCTCGAGCACTGGGATAGCGTAGATTCAGGTTGTTCGGTGGCAGGTTGTACTGGCTGGTCGTGTTTTTAACATGGGCTTTCAGATCGGCACCGTGTTGTACAACCCGAGTTCGTCGGCGGAGCAGGTCGCGGGTTGCCCTCATCTCAGCAGGATAGACATAGGCTAAGGGGAAGTTTCCTCCCCGGATAAGATGTGCAATTTTGTAGGAATCGATCCGATCGTTCTTGGCTTTACCCCCATGGATCGCTTTCATATACAGGGCGTGACCCAGGATAAAATCGATGTTATGTTCATGGCAGAAATCTGAAATCCAGTACCAGCAATGCATGCATTCGACACCGACAACCACATTACCGAGGTAGGGTGTCAGCAGGTCTAACAGGGGTTCTGGTCTGGCTTTGATCTCTTTATGAAGCGCAGTTTGCCCATCATCATCTAAAATACAGACGTACAGGGAACGTGCATGCAGGTCGATACCGCAGTAAAAAGGATGATTATCAGTGTAAAATCTCATGGGTCTTCTCCTTTTGGTTTGGTCGCCTTCCAGCTTAGTGTGAAAACGGTAAGCTGGGGGGAGAAGGCTCTATGAGTATCAAGCGCCTGCAATCTGACCTCCGGCCACTGTCATCTTTTGTGCAAAAAACCGCACAAAAGGCGCCAGTAGCCTACGGCAGTTGAGGCGGGCGTTAGCTCAATGATATTCTGAGGTAGAAAATGAAATTGAGCATGTTCCAGGTTGATGCATTCACAGACATAGTTTTCGGGGGTAATCCAGCAGCGGTATGTCCTCTTGAACATTGGTTGCCTGATGAAACGATGCAAAGTATTGCACTTGAAAATTGTGTTGCGGAAACAGTATTTTTTATTCCTAAAAATGATGATTTTGAAATTCGTTGGTTTACACCGGAAATTGAAATGGATTTATGTGGCCACGCTACATTAGCAGCGGCTCATGTAATCGTTAGGCATTTAGCGCCTCAACGATCATCGGTGAATTTTCATTCTCGAAGTGGGCTGTTGACTGTAAAGGTCGAGGGCGAC